>NZ_NSKF01000014.1:0-101840 GCF_002287015.1 Kocuria sp. WN036 | reverse complement strand
CCGCCGGCCGGCGCGGGGCGGCCGCCCGGCCCGGAGCGGCGCGGCCCGCCCCGACGTCGTGGTCCTGGACCCGCCCCGGGCGGGCGCCGGGCGGACCGTCGTGGACCAGCTCGTGGCGCTGGCCCCGCGCCGGATCGTCTACCTCGCGTGCGACCCGGCCACGCTGGCGCGGGACCTGGGCCGGTTCCGCCGCGCCGGGTGGCACGTGCGGTCGGTGCGCGCCTTCGACATGTACCCGAACACCCATCACGTCGAGACGCTGGCGGTCCTGGAGCCCGGACGGACGCCGCCGCCCGCTGCGTGACGGCGACCGCCGGGAGTCGTTCGGAGTCACCGGGCTCACACGGGCTACACTGGCGGATGACTGTTCACGGGAGAACCTCCGGCCCTTCGCCGGTGTCCTCCCGCGGGCGTTTCCAAGACGGTGGCGAGAGGAGTTCCACGCATATGAGCACAGTGGACAGCTTCGGGGCCAAGGGCGTACTCGACGTCAAAGGCACCGAATACGAGATTTTCCGACTGAACACGCTGGAGGGTGCGCAGAAGCTCCCGTACAGCCTGAAGGTTCTGCTCGAGAACCTGTTGCGCACCGAGGACGGCGCCAACATCACCTCCGAGCACATCGAGGCCCTGGCCAACTGGGACCCCACGGCCGAGCCCAGCATCGAGATCCAGTTCACCCCGGGTCGCGTGATCATGCAGGACTTCACGGGCGTGCCCTGCATCGTGGACCTCGCGACGATGCGCGAGGCCATCGCGGACCTCGGCGGCGACCCCGCCCGCGTGAACCCGCTCGCCCCGGCCGAGCTCGTGATCGACCACTCCGTGCAGATCGACTCCTTCGGGACCTCGGACTCGATCGGGATCAACATGGACATCGAGTACCAGCGCAACGGGGAGCGCTACCAGTTCCTGCGCTGGGGCCAGACGGCGTTCGACGACTTCAAGGTCGTCCCCCCGGGCATGGGCATCGTCCACCAGGTCAACATCGAGAACCTGGCGCGCGTCGTGATGACCCGCGAGGTCGACGGCGTGCTGCGCGCCTACCCGGACACCTGCGTGGGCACCGACTCGCACACCACCATGGAGAACGGCCTGGGCGTGCTCGGCTGGGGCGTGGGCGGCATCGAGGCCGAGGCCGCGATGCTCGGCCAGCCCATCTCCATGCTCATCCCGCGCGTGGTCGGCTTCAAGCTGACCGGCCAGATCCCGTCCGGGGCCACCGCCACCGACGTGGTGCTGACCATCACCGAGATGCTCCGCGAGCACGGCGTGGTCGGCAAGTTCGTCGAGTTCTACGGCGAGGGCGTCGGCGCCGTGCCCCTGGCCAACCGCGCCACCATCGGCAACATGAGCCCCGAGTTCGGCTCCACCGCCGCGATCTTCCCGATCGACGACGTCACCCTCGAGTACCTGCGCCTGACCGGCCGCTCCGACGAGCAGATCGACCTCGTCGAGGCGTACGTCAAGGAACAGGGCATGTGGCACGACCCGTCCGAGGAGATCACCTTCTCGGAGTACCTCGAGCTGGACCTCTCCACCGTGGTCCCCTCGATCTCCGGGCCGAAGCGGCCGCAGGACCGCATCTCGCTCACCGACGCGAAGGCGCAGTTCCACGAGGACATCAAGAACTACGCCACGCACGTCGACGACAACGCCTCCGGCGACACCGTGGACGACGTCGCGGCGCAGTCCTTCCCGGCCTCGGACGCCCCCGGCTACACCGCGGACGACCACCAGTCGGAGGCGGACCGCCCGCGCGAGCACCACGCCTTCGCCGAGGACGGCCGCCCGAGCAAGCAGGTCCCCGTGACCATGCCCGACGGCCGCGAGTTCGAGCTCGACCACGGCGCGGTCTCGATCGCGTCGATCACCTCGTGCACCAACACCTCGAACCCGTCGGTCATGATGGCCGCCGCGGTGCTGGCGCGCAACGCCGTCGAGAAGGGGCTCAAGGCCAAGCCCTGGGTCAAGACCTCGATCGCCCCGGGCTCGAAGGTCGTCACCGACTACTACGAGAAGTCCGGTCTGGTGCCGGCGCTCGAGGAGCTCGGCTTCTTCATCGTGGGCTACGGCTGCACCACCTGCATCGGCAACTCCGGTCCCCTCGAGGACGAGATCTCCCAGGCCATCCAGGACAACGACCTGGCCGTGACCTCGGTGCTCTCCGGCAACCGCAACTTCGAGGGCCGCATCAACCCGGACGTGAAGATGAACTACCTGGCGTCCCCGCCGCTGGTCATCGCCTACGCCCTGGCCGGCAACATGGACTTCGACTTCGAGAGCGAGTCCCTGGGCCAGGACGCCGACGGCAACGAGGTGTACCTCAAGGACATCTGGCCGGACCCGGCCGAGGTGCAGAAGATCATCGACGCGTCCATCGACACGGAGATGTTCACCCGCGAGTACGGCACCATCTTCGACGGCGACGAGCGCTGGCAGAACCTGGACACCCCCACCGGAAAGACGTTCGAGTGGAACCCCGAGTCCACCTACGTCCGCAAGCCCCCGTACTTCGAGGGCATGACGATGGAGACGACCCCGGTCGAGGACATCACGGGCGCCCGCGTGCTGCTGAAGCTGGGCGACTCGGTCACGACCGACCACATCTCCCCGGCGGGCTCGTTCAAGTCCGACACCCCGGCCGGCAAGTACCTCATCGAGAACGGGGTCCAGCGCAAGGACTTCAACTCGTACGGCTCCCGCCGCGGCAACCACGAGGTCATGATCCGCGGCACCTTCGCCAACATCCGGATCAAGAACCAGCTCCTGGACGGCGTGGAGGGCGGCTTCACCCGGGACTTCACGCAGGAGGGCGGCCCGCAGGCCGCCGTCTACGACGCCTCGATCAACTACCAGGAGGCCGGCGTCCCGCTGGTCGTGCTGGGCGGCAAGGAGTACGGCTCCGGGTCCTCCCGCGACTGGGCCGCGAAGGGCACCTCCCTGCTGGGCGTCAAGGCCGTCATCGCCGAGAGCTACGAGCGCATCCACCGCTCGAACCTCATCGGCATGGGCGTGCTCCCGCTGCAGTACCCGGCCGGGGAGTCCGCGGACTCCCTCGGCCTGGAGGGCACGGAGACCTTCGACATCCAGGGCGTGACCGGGCTCAACGAGGGCACCACCCCGAAGACGCTCAAGGTCACCGCCACGAAGGAGGACGGCTCCACCGTCGAGTTCGACGCGGTCCTGCGCATCGACACGCCGGGCGAGGCGGACTACTACCGCAACGGCGGCATCCTGCAGTACGTGCTCAGGAACATCGCGAAGTCCTGATCCCAGGGCGTTCGCAGCACGCCGGGGCCCGGTCCGGGAACGGACCGGGCCCCTGCGCGTCGTCGGCCCTGTCGGGGCGAACGAGTAGGATCGGGGGAGCGCGCCGCCCCGGTCCCCCGGGACCGACGGCGCGAGCGACCACGACGCCGAGGACTGCGGGAGAAACCATGAGCGTGCTGGAGCGGGTGTCCGGGCCCGAGGACCTCGCGGGACTGAGCCGCGCGGAGCTGGGCCGGCTGGCCGAGGAGATCCGCGAGTTCCTCGTCACCCACGTCTCCGCGACGGGCGGCCACCTGGGACCCAACCTGGGCGTGGTCGAGCTGACCCTAGCGGTGCACCGGGTCTTCGACTCGCCCAAGGACTCCGTCGTCTTCGACACCGGGCACCAGTCCTACGTGCACAAGCTGCTCACCGGCCGCAAGAACTTCGAGACCCTGCGCCAGGAGGGCGGTCTCGCCGGCTACCCGGACCGGCGCGAGTCGGAGCACGACATCGTCGAGTCCTCCCACGCGTCCTCCTCCCTGTCCTGGGCCGACGGCATCTCGCGCGGCTACGCGATGACCGGTCAGCACGACCGGCACACGGTGGTGCTGGTGGGGGACGGGGCGCTCACCGGCGGGATGGCCTGGGAGGCCGTCAACAACATCGCCTCCGACCGCGACCGCAAGGTCGTCATCGTGGTCAACGACAACGGCCGCTCCTACGCCCCGACCGTCGGCGGCTTCGCCAACCACCTCGCGGAGCTCCAGGCCAGCGTGCAGCAGGGCGTGGACGCCGTGCGCACCGACCGCCGCTACGAGCAGACCCTCGAGACCGTGAAGGACCTGCTGAAGCACTCCGGCCCCGTCGGGGAGATGTTCTACCGCGGTCTGCACGGGATGAAGCAGGGCATCAAGGACGTCGTGGTGCCCCAGGGCATCTTCGAGGACCTCGGCATGAAGTACGTCGGCCCCGTCGACGGGCACGACCTCGAAGCCGTCGAGCAGGCCCTGGGCAACGCCAAGAACTACGGCGGGCCGGTCATCGTGCACGCGATCACCGAGAAGGGCCACGGCTACGGGCCCGCCACCGCGAACGTGGACGACCAGTTCCACGCCGTGGGCGTCATCGACCCCGTCACCGGCCGCTCCACGGCCACGAGCTCCGAGCGCAGCTGGACGGCTGTGTTCCGCGACGAGATCGCCCGGATCGCCGACGAGCGCGAGGACGTCGTCGGCATCACCGGCGCCATGCTCATCCCCGTGGGGCTGCAGAAGATGCAGGCCGCCCACCCCGACCGGGTCGTGGACGTGGGCATCGCCGAGCAGCACGCCATCGCCATGGCCGCCGGCATGGCCTACGGCGGCCTCCACCCCGTGGTGGCCCTCTACGCGACGTTCCTCAACCGCGGCTTCGACCAGCTCCTCATGGACGTGGCGCTGCACCGGGCCGGCGTCACGGTCGTCCTCGACCGGGCCGGGGTCACCGGCCCGGACGGCCCCAGCCACCACGGCATGTGGGACCTCGCGCTGCTCCAGATCGTGCCCGGGCTCCACCTGGCCGCACCGCGCGACGAGCCCACTCTGACCGAGGAGCTGCGCGAGGCGGTGGCCGTCGACGACGCCCCCACCGTCATCCGGTACCCCAAGGGCGCCGTGGGCGCCCCCGTCCCGGCCGTCGAGCGGCTGGCGGACGGGGTGGACGTGCTCGCGCGCCGCGGCGGCGAGAGCGGGACCGAGGGCGCCCGCCGGGACGTCCTGCTCGTGTCCGTCGGCGCCATGAGCGCTCTGGCGCTGGACGTGGCCGACCGGCTCGAGGCCCACGGCGTCACCTCCACCGTGGTCGACCCCCGCTGGGTGCTGCCCGTGCCGGCCTCGGTCATCGAGCTCGCCGCCCAGCACCGGATCGTGGTGGTCGTCGAGGACGGCGTGCGCGCCGGCGGGATCGGCTCCCGGATCCGCCAGGAGATGCGGGCGGCGGGCGTCGACACCGCCCTCAACGAGGTGGGGCTGCCCACGGAGTTCCTCCTGCACGGCTCCCGCTCCCAGGTCCTCGCGCGGGTCGGCCTGACCGCCCAGCGCGTCGCCCAGGACACGCTGGCCTCCGTGCTCGGCACCCGGGTGCCCTACGCGCGCCCGGTGCAGGGCGCGGCCGCCGGCCAGGGTGCCGTGCCCGACACGGCCGAGGACGCCCGCGGGGCGTCGCTGCCGCGGTCGCACCGGGGCTGAGCCCCGCTCAGCCGAGCAGGATCCGCCCGTCCGCCACGCTCGCGGGGTACGGCTCCAGCCCGGACTCGGCGGGTCCGGCCAGGACCTCGCCGGTCGTGAGGTCGAACTGCGAGGAGTGGCACGGGCAGACGTAGAGCTCCTCCTGCGGGGCCACCATGCACCCCTGGTGCGGGCACACGGGGGAGAACGCGACGACCGTGTCCGGGTCCGGGCGGCTCACGACGGCCTGTACGCCGTCCCGGTCGAACTTCACCGCTGAGCCCACCGGCAGGTCCTCGAGGGCGCCCGCGTCCACGGGGCCGGACGCTGCGGGGGCGGGGCCGCCGCCCGTCGACGGCGGGGCGTCGGCGGCGCACGCGGTGAGCGCCGCGGTCGAGCCGGCCCCGGCCAGGCCGAGGACCGTGCGCCGGGACGGGGCGGACGGGGTGGTCGGGCGCTCGGGCATCGGGGTCCTCTCGACGGCGGGGTGCGGGTCCGCCGTCAGTCTAGGCGCCGGGCCCCACCCCCGGGCGCTGCCTGCCCGAGGGCGCCCCGTGCGGTGATCGCTGTGAGCGGAGCCGCACGGGGCCGGTGTCCGCCGCGCCGGTTCATCAGTAGGATGATGAAGACATCAGTCAGCGGGACGGGCCGTGCACGACCGGCTCGTCCTCGGGCCCGGCCGCCGCGCCGGGACGGACGGAAGGACAGCACCATGATCAAGCGACTCATCTTCGTCACCGGGTTCGGGGTCGGCTTCGTGGTCGGCTCGGCCTCGGGCCGCAAGAGCTACGAGGCCCTCAAGCAGAACGCCGTGAAGACGTGGCACGACCCCAAGGTCCAGGAGAAGGTCTCCGAGGGCACCGACTGGGTGAAGTCCGAGGTGCCCGTGGTCGGCGGGAAGCTGGCCGACAGCGCCAAGAAGGCGGCGGACACCGTGGGCACCAAGGCCGCCGACGCCTCCTCGTCCGTCAAGGAGAAGGTCTCCGGGTCCTCGGCCGGCACGGGATCCTCCAGCGGTGCCGCCGCCACGGGGGCTTCGACCGCCGGGACCTCGACCACCGGTTACGCCGACCTGCAGGACGCGAAGCCGGTGACCCCGGAGAGCCCCCTGGACCCGGCCGAGCCGCACCCGGCCCCCGGCGACACGCAGCACTGACCCGCCGGCGCCCGCCCGCAGCACCGCTGCCGCAGGGCGCGGGCCGCGGGGCGAGCGGAGCCCGGCCCGCACAGGAGGAGGGGCCCCGGCCGTCGGCCGGGGCCCCTCCTCCGTCCCCGGAGGGAGCGGCTCACGCTGCGGGCTCGCCCTCGTCCCCGGCCGGCGGCTGGTCGCGCTCCACCTGGCGCGCCGCGCGCTTGCGGGCCCGTAGCTCCCGCCAGGCCGGGCCGAGGACCGGGGCCGTCAGCTCGACCTGCCACCGGCGCGCCCCGAGGTCCCGCAGGCGGTCCGCCACCGCCTGGTCGGTGGTGCTCTTCGGCGGCTGCCAGCAGAAGCGCCGCAGGTGCTCGGGGGTGAGCAGGTTCTCGGTGGGCAGCTCGTGCGCCTCGGCGAGCTCGGCCACGAGCGGCTTCAGGACCCGCAGCCGTGCTGCGGCCTCGGGGCGCTTGACCTCCCACGCCTTCACGGGCGGCAGGGCGTCGGACTTCACGGTGAAGGGGACGAGCTCCGTGGCCGTGCGGGCCTCGGCGATCGCCCGCAGCCACCGGGGCGCCTCCCGCGCCGCGAGCCGGCCGTGGAAGCCGGGGGTGTCGAGGAGCTGCGGCACGGTGCGCGGCATGGCGGCCGCGGCGGCGACCAGGGCGGCGTCGGGCAGCAGCCGGCCGGGGGCGACGTCTTTGTGCTGGGCGAGCCGCTCCCGCTCCTCCCACAGCCCGCGCAGCGCGGTGAGCTGGCGCCGGCCCTTCACCTTGTTGATCCCCGACGTCCGGCGCCACGGGTCCTGGCGCGGGGGAGCGGGCTCGGCGGTGCGCACGGCCTCGAACTCCTGGAGCGCCCAGTCCAGCTTGCCCTTCTCCCGCAGCAGCTCCTCCATGGCCCAGCGCAGCTGGATGAGCATCTCCACGTCGAGCGCGGCGTAGTTCAGCCAGTCCCTCGGCAGGGGCCGCTTCGACCAGTCCACGGCGGAGTGCTCCTTGGCCAGCGTGTAGCCCAGCAGCTCCTCCGTCTCCGCGGCCAGGCCCACGCGCCGGAGCCCGGCGATGCGCCCGCCCAGCTCGGTGTCGAAGAGCCGGTCCGGCTCCATGCCGAGGGCGCGCAGGGAGGGCAGGTCCTGGGTGGCGGCGTGCAGCACCCACTCGACGCCGGAGAGCGCCTCGCCCAGCACGGCCAGCGAACCGGTGGCCTCCGGGTCGATCAGCACGGTGCCCACGCCCTCGCGCCGCAGCTGCACGAGGAAGGCGCGCTGCCCGTAGCGGAAGCCCGACGCCCGCTCGGTGTCGATCGCCGCCGGGCCGGAGCCCGCGGCGACGGCGGCGGCGGCCCGCTCCAGTCCTGCCACGGTGTCGATGACGGGAGGGATCCCGTCGAACGGCGCCGCGAGGTGGACGCTGTCGGGGATCTCGAAGTCCTCGAAGCCGGCGACCACGGGGGTCGAGGGCTCGTCGGGCGCGGATCGGCGGTCGGCTGGGCTGGTCAAGGAGCGTCTTCGATTCTGTGTCGGCCCCGGCGGGGCGCGGTCGGTTCGGTGGTCAGCGGCGCGGGTGCAGCACGGTCACGCCCCGGGGGTACGGCGGCAGGCCCGCGAAGGTGCAGACCGTGTCGGCCCAGGCCGCCAGGTGCGGTGCCACGTCGGAGCCGTCGGGCGTCCAGGAGGCCCGCAGCTCGACGTCGGCCCCCTCCTCCTGGTCGCCGAGCAGACCGAAGCCCTCGGCGAGGACCCGGGACGCGGTGCCGCCCTCCCGAGAATATCCGGCCCGGTGGCGTTCCAGGGCCTCGAGGAGCCAGGTCCACGCGTTCGCGCCCGCCGTGTCGTCGCAGCCGATCTCGCGGCTCGCGGCCGCGCGGGCCCAGGTGACGATGCGGAACGGTCCGCCCCACGCCGTCGGCTCGGACGGGTCGTGCAGGAGCACGAAGCGTCCCGTGGCGAGCTCGTCCTCCGGGGCGCCGGGCGCCCGGTTCGGGACGGCGGCCGTGCCGGCGTCCTGCGCCGCTGCCGGACCGGCCGTGAGGGCCGGGGCGCGGGACGGTGCGGGCGGTCGCCGCACCTCGGCGCGCACCGCGGCCGCGAACGGCGCGAGGTGCGTCGGGGCCGGGATCGCCGTGAGCTCGACGCCCTCCCGGTGGCCGGTGCGGCGCAGCTGCTCGAGGGCGTCCTGGAAGTCCTGGTACACCTCGGTCAGGCCGTTCACCGCGCTCACACTGGAAGGGTAGGCCGTCGGGGCGTCCCGGCCCCTCGTGCCACGCCGCGAGCGCGCGATCGGCGTGGTCCCGGTCACCCCGGTCCCGTCCGGGCGGGACCGCTCAGGAGCCGGCGGGCACGAGGCGGACGGAGACGGAGTTGATGCAGTACCGGAGATCCGTGGGGGTCGGGAAGCCCTCGCCGCCGAAGACGTGGCCCATGTGCGAGTCGCAGGCGGCGCACCGGACCTCCACCCGCTCCATGCCCAGGGCGGTGTCCTTGATGTAGCGGACCCGGTCCTCGGCCAGCGGCGCGTAGAAGGAGGGCCAGCCGCAGTGCGCGTCGAACTTGGTGTCGGAGCGGAAGAGCTCCGCCCCGCACGCGCGGCACTCGTAGACGCCCTCGGCCTTCGTCTCCCAGTACTCGCCGGTGAAGGGCCGCTCCGTGCCCGCCTCGCGCAGCACGTGGTACTCCTCCGGGGACAGGATGGAGCGCCAGTCCTCCTCGGTCCGTCCGGTGGCGTCGGGGCGGTCGCCGTGCCTGGTGGTCTCGCTCATGGTGTGATCCTCCGGGATGTGGTCGGTGCTCCGGGCGGCGGTCCCCGCACGGGGCCCGCCCGGCGGTCCGCACGGGGCGGCGCGGGGCCTGCGGGGCGCGGACCGCCCGGCCAGCACAACGACGCGTCCCTCCCGGTTATGCCCGGGCTGCGTGGAAGACTGGGGGGCATGCCCCGTCGCCCCCTGCCGGTCCCCGCCGCCCCCGAGCCCCAGTCCGCGACGCAGTGGGCGCGCGGCGCCGTGGTGGGCGCGGCCGTCACGGTGGGGGCGGCGTCCCTGTCCTTCGGGCTCTCGAGCGCGGCGGCCGCCTACTTCGCGCGGCAGGTGGTGGTCCCGCCGAAGTACCGCTCCGAGGACCTGCAGATCCTCGGCGTCACCCGTACCGGCGAGGACGGCGACCCGTCCGCGACGACGCTCGTGCGGCTCCCCGCCACGGTGGACACGACCGTGGCGGGGACCTACAGCCTGCGCTTCGACGCGGGCCGCGGTCACGCCCGGATCGGCGCCATCCGCTCCTACTCCCCCCGGGAGGGCACCGTGACCCGGGTGGTCGAGGAGGTCTACTCGGGGGACCTCTCCCGGGCGACCCGCGGCTTCTGGTCCGGGACGGTCTACCCGGACCCCGGGGCGGCGGGCCTGCCGTTCGAGGAGGTGGAGATCCCGATCGAGGTCGGGCCGGCGCCCTGCTGGGTGGTCCCCGCGGAGGGCGGGCCGACCCCGGAGGGTGAGCGGCCCCGGGTGCTCCCGGGTCCGTGGGCGATCATGGTGCACGGGCGCGGCGCCAACCGGATGGAGACGGTCCGTGCCGTGCCGGTGGCGCGGGAGCTCGGGCTGACCTCACTGCTGATCTCCTACCGCAACGACCGGGAGGCGCCGCCCACGCACGACTTCCGGTACGGGCTGGGCTTCACGGAGTGGAAGGACGTGCAGACGGCGATCAGCTACGCGAAATCCCGCGGCGCCACCCAGATCGTGCTCTTCGGCTGGTCCATGGGCGGGGCGATCTCGCTGCAGACGGCCGACCTGTCCTTCTACCGGGACGACATCGCGGCCCTCGTGCTCACCGGCCCGGTGGTCGACTGGTTCGAGCTGATCGCCCACCACTCCCGCTCCCGCCGGATCCCCTCGGGGATCGGCCGGCTGGCCACGAACCTGATCTCCCACCCGGCGGGGCGGATGCTGACCGGTCTCGCCGCTCCGGTGGACCTCCAGGCCCTCGACTGGCTCTCCCGGTCCGAGCACCTGCGCACGCCCACCCTGGTGCTGCACTCCGTGGACGACGAGTTCGTCCCGGCCGCCAGCTCCCGCCGGCTCGCGGAGCTCAACCGGCTCGTGGAGTTCGTGCCCTTCGCCCGCGCCCGGCACACCAAGGAGTGGAACGTGGACCCGCAGCGCTGGGAGGACGCCGTGCGGCGCTGGCTGCCCGCCCGGCTGGCCCAGGACGCCAGGACCCTCGGGCCCGTGCGCGCGCAGCGGAGCTGAGGTCCGGTCCGGACCGCGGCGCGGGTCAGGAGCGCAGCGCGGCGGTGCGCCCGCCCGTGAGCCGCAGCAGCTCGGCCGGGGGCAGCTCGACGTCGAGCCCGCGCCGCCCGCCGGAGACGAGGACCGTGGGCCATGCCTCCGCGGAGTCGTCGAGCAGGGTGGGGGAGGGTGTCTTCTGCCCGAGGGGCGAGATCCCGCCCACCACGTAGCCGGTGCGCCGCTCCGCGAGCCGGGGCTCGGCCAGGGCGGCCCGCTTCCAGCCCAGGGCGGCCGCGGCCGCGCGCAGGGACAGCCGCGCGGAGACGGGCAGCACCGCGACCGCCCAGTCCCGCTCGTGCACGACCAGCAGCGTCTTGAACACCTGGCCCGGGTCGCGCCCCAGCGCGGCGGCGGCCTCCAGCCCGTAGGACGCGGCCGCAGGGTCGTGGGCGTACTCGTGCACGGTGAAGGCCACGCGCTCCCGCGCCAGGAGCGCGACGGCTGCGGTGGGGCCCGCCCCGCGGGACGCCTTCGCCATGCCGGGGCCCGGGGCCTCAGGCGTCCTGGAGCTCGCGGACGCGCCGCTTGATCCGGGCCAGCATCGCGGACATCCCGCGCATCCGCAGGGGCGAGACCAGCTGGGTGAGCCCGAAGCGCTCCGGCAGGTCGTCGGGGACGTCCAGGACCTGCTGGGCCGGGAGCCCATCGAGGCCCTCGTGCAGGATCGAGGCGAAGCCGCGGGTGGTCGGGGCCTCCGCCGGGGCGGAGAAGAACAGCCGCACCGGGGCGCCGGGGCCGGGGACGGCGCCCTCCTCCCACTCGACGGTCAGGAACAGCGGCGACTGGCACTCGACCACCTGCTCGAGCTCCTCCGGGTGCTCGCCCAGGCGGTCCGGCAGCGCCGGCAGGGAGCGGGAGAAGTCGAGCAGCAGCTCGAGCTTGTCCTCCTGCGGCACGGCGGTGAAGTCCGCGACGAGCTCCTCGAGCTGGGCGGGCAGGGCCCCGCTCATCGGGCCGACCCCGGGACCTCGCCGGGCTCCTCGCCGCGGACGATCGGCACGCGCACGGAGTTGCCCCACTCGGTCCAGGAGCCGTCGTAGTTGCGGACCCTGTCGTAGCCCAGCAGGTGCTTGAGCACGAACCACGTGTGGCTGGAGCGCTCGCCGATGCGGCAGTACGCGATGATGTCGTCGTCGGGGGAGAGCCCGACCTCGTCGCGGTAGATCGCCTCGAGCTCCTCGCGCGAGCGGAACGTGGCGTCCTCGGCGGCGGCCCGCGCCCACGGCACGGACGCCGCGGTCGGGATGTGCCCGCCGCGCAGCGTGCCCTCCTGGGGGTACTCGGGCATGTGCGTGCGCTCGCCCGTGTACTCCGGCAGGGACCGGACGTCGATCAGCGGCTCCTCGCCCAGGTGGGCCAGCACGTCCTCCTGGAAGGCGCGGATCGGGGCGTCGTCGCGCTCGACCACGGGGTAGTCGGCGCGCTCGGGCACGACCTTCTCCGTGGACAGCTCACGGCCCTCGGCGACCCACTTGTCCCGCCCGCCGTTCATGAGCCGCACGTCCGGGTGGCCGAACAGCTCGAACACCCACAGCGCGTAGGCGGCCCACCAGTTGGACTTGTCCCCGTAGACCACGATTGTGGTGTCGCGGGAGATGCCCTTGCGCGCCATGAGCTCGGCGAACTCCGCGGCGTCGACGTAGTCCCGGGTGTCGGGACGGTTCAGGTCGGTGTGCCAGTCGATCTTCACGGCGCCGGGCACGTGGCCGGTCTCGTAGAGCAGGACGTCCTCGTCCGACTCGACCACGACGACCCCGGGGTCGTCCCGGTGCTCGGCGACCCACTGGGTGGACACGAGTCGTTCGGGGTGCGCGTACTGCGCGAATTCTTCGTTGTTCTCCACGGCAACGCCCATGGGGACTCCTTCCGGGGTGGGGATCAGGGGAACGGGTCCTCGCGGACCGGCTTCCCCTCCAGGGTAGTGGTCCCGGCGGCGGACCGCCCCCGCCGGGGAGCCGCCGGGGCCCCGGCCCGGCCCTGCCGCGACCCCGTCGCGGCGGTGCCGCCGCCCTGATGACGCGGCGGGCGCGTCCCGGGCGACGGGGAGCCGGTAAAATCGCCGGAGCACGCGCGTGCGCCGCTCGGCGCGCCGAACCAGCGAACCGCCGGGCGCGGCGGACAGAGAGGTCTCCCAAGTGAGCATCCAGATCGAACACCTCACCGAGCGGCGCCCCCAGGTGTCGGCCGACGAACTGCTGTCGGCGTTCCGGCCCTCGGAGCGCTTCGGGGAGGTCTCGTTCGACACCTACCGCCCCGACCCGCAGCAGCCGTCCCAGGCGGAGGCGGTGCGGGAACTGCGGAAGTTCGCGGAGTCCGTCAACCGCTCGACCGGCTCCGGCGGCGGGTTCTTCACGAAGCTCTTCGGCGGGGGCCCCCGCAAGGACGAGGTCCGGACGGGGATCTACCTCGACGGCGGCTTCGGGGTGGGCAAGACCCACCTGCTCGCGTCCCTGTGGCACGCGGTCCCCGGTCCCAAGGCGTTCGGCACCTTCGTGGAGTACACCAACCTCGTGGGGGCCCTGACCTTCCGCAAGGCCGTCGACGCCCTGAGCGCCTACAGCCTCGTGTGCATCGACGAGTTCGAGCTCGACGACCCCGGGGACACGGTCCTCATGTCCCGGCTGATGCGCGAGCTCGCCGACTCCGGCGTGCGGATCGCGGCGACGTCCAACACCCTGCCCGGATCGCTCGGCGAGGGCCGCTTCGCCGCGCAGGACTTCCAGCGGGAGATCCAGGTGCTGGCCGACCAGTTCGAGGTGCTGCGCATCGACGGCGAGGACTTCCGCCACCGGGGCCTGCCGCAGGCCCCGGCGCCGCTGTCCGACGGCGAGCTCGACCGGGCCGTGGAGGAGCACTTCCCGGGCCGCGTCGTGGCCGCCGACCGGTTCGCCGACCTCGTGGAGCACCTCGCGAGCGTGCACCCCTCCCGGTACCGCAAGCTCCTCGAGGGGATCGACGCCGTGGTCTGGCGCGACGTGCACACCATCGAGCAGCAGGCCGTCGCCCTGCGCTTCGTGGTGCTGGCGGACCGGCTCTACGACAAGAACCTGCCGATCATCGCCTCCGGCCGGCCCTTCGACGAGGTCTTCACGGCCGAGATGATGGCCGGCGGCTACCAGAAGAAGTACTTCCGCGCCGTCTCCCGCCTCACGGCGCTGGCCCGCGAGGGCATCCTCGGGGACGTCTCCGCGGTCTGAGCGCCCGCACCCCCTCCGGGCGCCGCGGCGCCCGGAGGGACGGGCCCGCGCGTCGTCAGGGCGCACCGACGACGACAGAGGGCCCCGGCTGGAATTCCAGCCGGGGCCCTCTGTGCACTGCTCGTGCGCGATACTGGGTTCGAACCAGTGACCTCTTCGGTGTGAACGAAGCGCGCTACCACTGCGCCAATCGCGCTCACTGCTCGAAAACCATAACCCACATCCCGGCCGCGGGCCAATTCGGGGGCGGGCACGGTCCGCCGGCACCCACCGCGCCGCGGCTCCCCGGGGGATTTGGCGTTTCGGAAAAGGGTCCCGTAAAGTCTCCACCTGTCAGGAACACCGACGGGTTCCGGCGAGCGGAGCGGCTGCGAGGCCGCCCAGGACACCGATCCCGTCGACGCCTGCACGCCCCGGACCGGCGCGAACACCGCCGGAACGGTTGTGCTAGAGTTCCTGATCGGAAGATCGAGAGATCGACCGAAGCAAGACATGCGGACGTAGCTCAGCTGGTAGAGCACCACCTTGCCATGGTGGATGTCGCGGGTTCGACTCCCGTCGTCCGCTCGCAGTGATCGGCATGAACGATGTCGTGACCGACGGCCCTGTCCGCAAGGACCAGGTCCCGGTGGGGTGGCCGAGTGGTTAGGCAGCGGCCTGCAAAGCCGTCTACGCGGGTTCGAATCCCGTCTCCACCTCGGTGCACACCCACCACGCTTGACGGTCTCCCTCGGGAACCGCCGGTCGAGCGCGATTGGCGCAGCGGTAGCGCGCTTCCCTGACACGGAAGAGGTCACTGGTTCGATCCCAGTATCGCGCACCACCTGGAAGGCCCCGGCTCCACGAGCCGGGGCCTTCGTCGTGCCCGGACACGGCACCGCCCGGCGGGCGCCGTGTCCGAGGCGGTCGGTAGCCTGCGGGGCAGGACCCGGAGCACCGGGACCGCCCCGGGCCCCGGGGCGAGGCGAGGGAGAGGCGACGAGCAGCGTGACACAGCCCAGGCTGGCGGAACAGACCGAGTACGGGCGGATGTACGCGAGGTCCGTGGCGGACCAGGCGACCGTCCCCTCCATCACCACGGTCCTCTCCCGGGCCGCCACGGACCTGGACGGGTGGTACGGCTACTCCGCCGCGCAGGCCGCCGTGCGGGACGACCGGCTGCGCGCGGCCCTGGGCTCGCCGGCACAGCTGCGCGCCGTGGTGCGCGACGCGGCCAAGGCCGCCGAGCGGCACCGCGACGAGGCCGCGGCGCGCGGGGACCGCGTGCACACCTACGCCGAGCAGATCGCCCTGCGGGCCCTCGGCCGGCCCCACCGGGCCGCGGAGGCGCGGGCCGCGCTGGCCGAGCACGGCGAGGAGCGCTTCGCCTCGCGCTTCGACGAGTGGTGGGACCTCTACGCCCCCGAGCCGCTGGCCGTGGAGGTCACGGTGTGGAACTCCACCGTGGGCTACGCGGGGACCCTCGACCTCGTGGCCCGGATCGCGGGCAAGGTGTGCCTGATCGACTACAAGACGAAGGGCACGGACCGGGACGGGCGCGTGAAGTCCCTGGACCCCAAGGTCGTGACCCAGCTCGTGGCCGGGCTCAAGGCGGAGGAGTCCCTCGTGGACGCGGACGCCGGCACCTGGGAGCCGTGGGCGTACGGCGGCGCGGACCTGCTGCTGGGCGTGGCGGTCGGCGAGACAGAGGTCGTGCCCGTGCAGGCCGTCCCGGCGGTGCTCGAGCAGCACTGGTACAAGTTCTGCGCCCTGCACCGGCTGTGGACCCAGGAGACGGCCCTCGCCGCGGCCGGCCCCGCCCTGCGCCCCGTGCCGCCCCCGCCGCTGCGCGAGCAGGCGTAGGCCGGGAGCGCCCCGCGTGCCCGCGGGGGGACGGGCGGCCCGTAGACTTGCCGGGTCGAGAGCGAGGTCCCGCCATGTCCGTCCTGCCCATCCGCACCATCGGTGATCCCGTCCTGCGCACCCGCGCGGAGGAGGTCACGGCCTTCGACGACGCCCTGCGCCGGCTCGTCGCCGACATGCACGAGACGATGCTGGACGTCGGCGGCGTCGGCCTCGCCGCGCCCCAGGTGGGCGTCAGCGTGCGGCTGTTCACCTGGGCGGTCGAGGGCGGCGCGGGACACGTGGTCAACCCGGTCCTGGAGGTGGGCGAGGAGCCCCAGGAGGGCGGCGAGGGCTGCCTCTCCGTCCCGGGACTGGCCTACGACACCCCGCGCCGGAACTGGGCCCGGGTCACCGGCCTGGACCAGCACGGCGCCCCCGTGACCGTCGAGGGCACGGGCCTGCTGGCGCGCTGCCTGCAGCACGAGACCGACCACCTGGACGGGCGGCTCTACGTCGACCGGCTGACCGGCGCCGAGAAGCGGGACGCGATGCGGGCCATCCGCGCCGCCGGCTACGACGGCGTGGTGCGCGGCGTGGCCGGGCAGCGCGCCGCGCACGTGGGCACCTCCTTCGGCGCCGGCTCCTTCGGCGCCGGCCCGGCCTGAATCCCGCCCCCCGTCCCCACCCGTCAGGAGAGCCGTGAAGATCCTCTACGCCGGCACGCCGTCCGTCGCCGTGCCGCCCCTGGTCCACCTGGCCGAGCGGCCCGACGTCGAGATCGTGGCCGTCCTCACCCGCACCGACGCCCCCGTGGGTCGCAAGAAGGTGCTCACCCCCTCGCCCGTGGCCGAGGAGGCCGGGCGGCGGGGCCTGCCCGTGCTCAAGGCCAACCGGGTGGACGCCGAGCTGGCCGAGCGGATCCGGGGGCTGGGCGCGGACGTCGCCGCCGTCGTCGCCTACGGGGCCCTGGTCCCGCAGGCGGCCCTGGACGCCGTGCCGCACGGCTGGATCAACCTGCACTTCTCCCTGCTGCCGCAGTGGCGCGGCGCCGCCCCCGTCCAGCGGGCCCTCATGGCCGGGGACACGGTGGTCGGGGCCAGCACCTTCCTGCTGGAGGCCGGCCTGGACACCGGGCCCGTCCTCGGCACGATGACCGACGAGGTCCGTCCCGACGACACGGCCGGGACGGTCCTGGAGCGCCTGTCCCGCACCGCGGCGCCGCTGCTGGCGGACTCCCTGCGCGCCGTGGTCGACGGCTCCGCGCGCCCGGCCCCGCAGCAGGGCGACGTGACCCACGCCCCGAAGCTCACCGCCGAGGACGGGCGGGTCCGCTGGTCGGACCCCGCCGTGGCCGTGGCCCACCGGGTGCGCGGGGCGACCCCCGAGCCCGGGGCGTGGACCCGGCTCGACGAGCGCCGGCTCAAGCTCGACCTCGTGCTGCCCCGGCCCGACGTCCGGGATCTCGCCCCGGGCCGGTGCGTCCTGCGCGGGGACGCCGTGCTCGTGGGCACGGGCTCGTACGCCGTCCAGCTCACCCGGGTGCAGCCGGCGGGGAAGAAGACCATGGAGGCCACCGCCTGGGCGCGGGGCCGCAGCACGGAAGAGGAAGTGGTGTTCCAGTGAGCGGGCACGAGGACAGGCAGGGCGGAGACCGGCGGGGCGACCGCGACCGGCGACCGGGAGGCCCGCGGCGCAGCGCGAGGGGCCACGAGCGCAACCGGCGGGCGCAGTCCGACCGCGCCTTCTCCTCGTCGGCGCCCGCGGGGCGCACGCGGCGGGCCGATCCGGCCCGGCTGGCGGCGTTCGAGACCCTGCGCGCGGTGTCCGAGGAGGGCGCCTACGGCAACCTCGTGCTCCCCAAGCTGGTCCGGGCCCACCGCCTGGACCGGCGGGACGCGGGCTTCGCCACGGAGCTGGCCTACGGGGCGCTGCGCTGGCAGGGCACCTGGGACGCCGTGCTGGCACGGTGCGTCGACCGGCCCCTGGGCGAGCTCGACGGCGCGGTGCTGGACGCCCTGCGCCTGGGCACCCACCAGCTGCTCGCGATGCGGGTGCCCGACCACGCGGCCCTCGACCAGACGGTGGGCCTCGTCCGGGCCGTCATCGGCGCGGGCCCCGGCGGGCTCGTCAACGCGGTGCTGCGCAAGGTCGCGGCCCGGGACCTGCCCGCGTGGATCGCGGAGCTGACCGCCGAGGCCGTCGACGAGACCGCCCGCCTGGGCCTGGCCCACGCCCACCCGGCGTGGGTGGTCCGGGCCCTGCGCCAGGCGCTCACCGCCCACGGGCGGGACGCCGCCGAGCTCGAGGCGCTGCTCGAGGCGGACAACGCCGCCCCCGTGGTCAACCTCGTGGCCCTGCCCGGTCTCGGCGACCTCGACGAGGCCCTCGCCGCCGGCGCGGAGCAGGGGACGCTCGTCTCGGGTTCGGCGCTGAGCAGCGGCGGCGACCTGCACCGGCTCGCCTCCGTCCGGGAGGGCGGGGTCCGCGTCCAGGACGCCGGGTCCCAGCTCGTCGCCCGCGCCCTGCTCGCCGCCGGCCAGGACGCCGACGGCGGCGCCGGGGGCGGGCGCTGGCTGGACCTGTGCGCCGGCCCGGGCGGGAAGGCGGCCCTGCTGGCGGCGCTCGCCGACCGGCAGGGGGCGCACCTGACGGCCAACGAGGTGGCCCCGCACCGGGCCGAGCTCGTGCGCCGGGCCCTGCGGCCGGTCCCGGAGCGCGCCTGGACGGTGCGCACGGGGGACGGGCGCGCCGCCGACGAGCTGCTCGGCGGCCGCCCCGTCGAGGAGGCCGGCTTCGACCGGGTCCTCGTCGACGCCCCGTGCACCGGCCTCGGGGCGCTGCGCCGCCGCCCGGAGTCGCGCTGGCGGCGCACCCCTCGCGACCTGGCGGAGCTCGGGCCGCTGCAGCGGGAGCTGCTGCACGCCGCCCTGGACGTCGCCCGCCCCGGCGGCCTGGTCGCCTACGCGACCTGCTCCCCGCACGCGGCCGAGACCCTCGCCGTGGTCCAGGACGTGCTGGCCCGCCGCGAGGACGCCGAGCTGGTCGACGCCCTGGCGCCGGTCCGGGCCGCGGCCCTGCCCGGCAGCCTCGACGGGGACCGCGACCCGTCCCGCCCGTGGGCGGGGGACGCCGGCCCCGCGACCGTCCAGCTGTGGCCGCACGTCCACGGCACGGACGCCATGTTCCTGGCCCTGCTGCGCAAGCGCTGAGCCCCCGACCGCCCGACCACCAGGAGTCCCCGTGCCCCGCACCTGCATCCACCCCTCGATCCTCTCCGCCGACTTCGTCAACCTCGAGACCGAGCTGGGCCGGATCGCCGCCGCCGACGCCGTGCACGTGGACGTCATGGACAACCACTTCGTCCCGAACCTGACGCTGGGCATGCCCCTCGTGGAACGGATCCTCGCCGTCAGCCCCCTCCCGCTGGACGTGCACCTGATGATCGAGGACGCGGACCGCTGGGCCGCGGGCTACGCCGAGCTCGGCTGCGAGTCGGTCACCTTCCACGCCGAGGCCGCGCGCGCCCCGCTGAAGCTGGCCCGCGAGCTGCGCGCCCACGGCGCCCGCGCCGGGATGGCCCTGCGCCCCGCGACCCCCGTGGAGCCGTACCTCGACCTGCTGCCCGAGCTGGACATGCTCCTGGTCATGACGGTGGAGCCCGGCTTCGGCGGCCAGGCCTTCCTCGACGTCACGCTGCCGAAGATCCGCCGGGCCGCCGAGGCGATCCGGGTCGGCGGGGGACGGGTGGCGCTGCAGGTGGACGGCGGGATCACCGAGGAGACCATCGTGCGGGCCGCGGAGGCCGGGGCCGACACGTTCGTGGCGGGCTCCGCCGTCTACGGCGCGGAGGACCCCGGGGCCGCGATCACGGCCCTGCGCGGGGCGGCCCGCTCCGCGCAGTCCTGAGCCGGCCGGCCGCGGGCCGCCGCGGGCACGCCCTGTGACATAATCGGGGCACGAACAACGTGTTCCGGGGTCGGTGGAAGTCCGAACCGGCGGTCACAGTCCGCGAACCGGACGACCACGTCCCTGCGGGCGCCCAGCGCCCGCACCGACGGGTCGCCCGGCCGAACCGGTGGAACTCCGGTACCGACAGTCACAGTCTGGATGGAAGGCAACACGTTCAACGGCCCTCGTGGCGCGCCGTCGACGGCACCCGCCACGGCGCCGTCCGGACCCGTGGGTCCCGACGGCGGCACCGTTGTCCTGCGCCCCGGTTCCGCCCCGGGAAAGGACGACGTGATGGACCCGCAGCACCGGACCGGCGACGACGCCGAGCGCTCGGTCATGCGGACCGCCCTGCACGCGGCGGCGCGCGGCCCGCGCGGGGCCAACCCCCTCGTCGGAGCCGTCCTCGTCGACGCCGAGGGGCGGATCCTGCACGTCGGCCACCACCGCGGGGCGGGCACCGTCCACGCCGAGGTCGACGTCCTGGAGCGCGCCGGGTCCGCCGGCACCGACCTCCGGGGCACCACCATGTACGTCACCCTCGAGCCGTGCAACCACTGGGGCCGCACCGGCCCGTGCGCCGAGGCGATCGTGGAGGCCGGTGTGCCCCGCGTGGTCTACGGCGCCCCCGACCGCACCGCCGCCGCCGCCGGCGGAGCCGCCACCCTGCGCGCCGCGGGCCTCGAGGTCCGCTCGGGGCTGCTGGCCGAGGACGCCGAGCGGCTCAACGACCGCTGGGGCGAGACCGTGCGCGCCCAGCGCCCGTTCGTGACCCTGAAGGTCGCCCAGAGCCTAGACGCCCGGATCGCCGCCGCGGACGGGACCAGCCGGTGGATCACGTCGTCGTCGGCCCGCGAGCACGGGCACGACCTGCGCGCCCGCGCCGACGCGGTCCTCGTGGGCAGCGGCACGGTCCTGGCCGACGACCCCCGGCTCACCGCCCGCACCGGCGACGGCGGCGTGGTCCCGCGGCAGCCCCTGCGCGTGGCCATGGGCCTGCGCCCCGTGCCCCGGGACGCCGCGATCCGCGGGACCGACGGGCGGTTCCGGCACGTCGCCACCCACGACCCCCACTCCGCCCTGGCCGAGCTCTACGACGCCGGCGTGCGCCACGTGCTGATCGAGGGCGGGGCCACCGTCGCCGCCGGCTTCCTGCGCGCGGGGCTCGTCGACGAGCTCAGCCTCTACCAGGCGCCCCTCGTGCTCGGGGCGGGACGGCCCGCCTTCGAGGAGTTGGGCATCGGCACCCTCGCGGACGCCTCCCGGTGGCGGCTCGACCCCGCCGGCGGCGGGCCCGTGCAGCAGCTCGGCCCCGACCTGTGGATCCACCTGCGGCCCGTCCCGCCGGACTGAGCGGACCGCCGGCCCCGAAGACCGACCGACAGACAGACAGACAGAGTCAGAGACCAGGACAGAGACAGAGGTAGCACCGCATGTTCACAGGAATCGTCGCCGGCCAGGGCACCGTGCGCTCGGTCGACCCCCGCCCCGACGGCACGAGCGCCCGCCTCCTCGTGGACGCCGGCCCGCTCGTGGCCGACCTGCCGCACGGCGGCTCCCTCGCCGTCAACGGGGTCTGTCTCACGGCCACGCGCACCGAGGAGATCGGCCCCGGGCAGTTCCTGGCCGACGTCATCGGCGAGACGCTCGTGCGCACCAACCTCGGGGCGCTGGCCGCCGGGGACACCGTGAACCTGGAGCGCTGCGTGCCCGCCGGCGGGCGGCTGGACGGGCACGTGGTCCAGGGCCACGTCGACGGCACGGGCACGGTCACGGTCCGCGAGGACCTGGGGGAGTGGGAGCGGGTCCGGGTCGCCGTGCCCGCCGAGCTCGCCCCGTTCCTCGCCGAGAAGGGGTCGGTCGCCGTGGACGGCGTGTCCCTCACGGTGACGGCGGTCAGCGCCCCCGGTGCCGGGGAGCACTGGTTCGAGGTCGGGCTCATCCCGGCCACCCTCGCCGAGACCACCCTCGGACGCCGCCCCGTCGGCGCGTCCGTCAACCTCGAGGTCGACGTCCTCGCGAAGTACGCCCAGCGCCTGCTGGCCTTCGCCCGGACCGACAGCACCCCGGCGCCGGAGACGGCCCGGACCACGGCAGGAGAAGGAGCATGATGCGGACCAGCAGCACCCACGAGGGGACCGGCCGCGGGGGCGACGGGGCGACCGGGGAGATCCGGCTCGACCCCGTGGGGGCGGCCGTCGAGGCCATGGCCCAGGGCCGGCCCGTCGTCGTCGTGGACGACGCCGACCGGGAGAACGAGGGCGACATCGTCTTCGCGGCCGAGCACGCCACGCCCGCGCTGATGGGCTTCACCATCCGGCACAGCTCCGGCGTCGTGTGCGTGCCCATGACCGGGGCGCGGGCCGACGCGATGCGGCTGCCCCCGATGGTCGACGTCAACGAGGACTCGAAGGGCACCGCCTACACCGTCACGTGCGACGCCCGCCTCGGGGTGAGCACCGGCATCAGCGCCGCCGACCGCGCGCTCACCGCCCGGGTGCTGGCCGACCCCGCGGCCGGGCCCGGGGACATCACCCGGCCCGGGCACGTGCTGCCCCTCCGGGCCGCCGAGGGCGGGGTCGCCGTGCGACGCGGGCACACCGAGGCCGCCGTCGAGCTGTGCTCCCTCGCCGGGCTCGAGCCGGTCGGCGTGATCGCCGAGCTCGTCCACGACGAGGGCGAGATGATGCGGCTGCCCGCCCTGCGCGCCTTCGCCGACCGGCACGGCATCCCGCTCGTGAGCATCGAGGACCTGGCGGCGCAGCTGCAGGAGGACCGCCGATGAGGCCGGACGCCCCCCTGGTCAGCTCCGAGCCCGTGGTGGTGCCCACGCCCGAGGGCCGGTTCGAGGTCATCGGCTGGCAGCTGCCGGGCGGGCCCGGGGACGCGGTCGCCGAGCACCTCAGCCTCACCGCGCCCTCCTCGGACCGCGTGCCCGTGGGCCGGCCCCCGCTCGTGCGGCTGCACTCCGAGTGCCTCACGGGGGACGTCTTCGGCTCCTACCGGTGCGACTGCGGGCCCCAGCTGCACCTGGCGCTGCGCCGGATCTCCGACGACGGCGGCACCCTCATCTACCTGCGCAACCACGAGGGCCGGGGGATCGGGCTGGTGAACAAGCTGCGCGCCTACAAGCTCCAGGACGGCGGGGCGGACACGGTCGAGGCGAACGAGCTGCTCGGCCTGCCCGCCGACGCCCGGGACTACACCGCCGCGGCGGCCATCCTGCACCGGCTCGGGCTGACCCGGATCCGGCTGCTGAGCAACAACCCCGCCAAGGCCGAGCGCCTGGCCGACCTGGGGATCGAGGTGGTCGCCATGGTGCCCAACGAGGTGCCGGCCCGCCCGGAGAACCACGACTACCTCGTCACCAAGCGGGACCGCATGCGGCACCGCCTGCGCCACGTCGACGACCCCACCGCCCACCGCGGCCCCGCGGCGGAGCCCGGCGGCCGGGCCGACCGCAGCACCGACAGCACGACCGACCGCACGTACGACAGCACCACCGACAGCACCACCGACAGCACCACCGACAGCACCACCAACGGCACAGGAGACCACACCCCATGAGCGGACACGGCGCCCCCGACATCGACCTCAGCACCGACGACGCGAGCGGCCTGCGCGTCGCCGTCGTCGCCTCCAGCTGGCACACCGAGATCATGGACGGGCTGGTCGACGGCGCCCGCCGCGCGCTCGCCGACGCCGGCGTGCGGGACGCGCCGGTCGTGCGCGTGCCCGGCAGCTTCGAGCTGCCCGTCGCCGCGGCCCGCCTCGCCCCGGGCCTCGACGCCGTGGTGGCCCTCGGCGTGGTCGTGCGCGGCGGCACCCCGCACTTCGACTACGTGTGCTCGGCGGCCACGCAGGGCCTCACGGACGTGTCGGTGCGCACCGGCGTGCCCGTGGGCTTCGGCGTGCTCACGTGCGACACCGAGCAGCAGGGCCTGGACCGCGCCGGGCTCGAGGGCTCCCAGGAGGACAAGGGCTACGAGGCCACGGCCGCCGCGGTGCGCACCGCGCTGCTGCTGCGCTCCCTCGGGGTCTGAGCCCCGTCCCGCGGGGCCTGCGGGCCCGCGCCGGTCCGGAGGCCGTCGCGGACCCATTACCCTGGTAGTCGTGAAAACCTTCGAGACCCTCTTCGCCGAGATCAGCGACAAAGCCGTGACCCGACCGGAGGGCTCCGGTACGGTCCGGGAACTCGACACCGGCGTGCACGGCATCGGCAAGAAGGTCGTCGAGGAGGCCGCCGAGGTCTGGATGGCCTGCGAGTACGAGACCTCGGAGCAGGCCGCGGAGGAGATCTCGCAGCTGCTCTACCACGTGCAGGTGATGATGGTCGCGAAGGGCCTGCGGCTCGAGGACGTCTACCGCCACCTCTGAGCGCCCCGCCGCACCGTCCGTCCCCGCCCCACCGAACTCCCTGAGCCGAGAAGGAACCCCATGCTGCGTGTCGCAGTGCCCAACAAGGGCGCCCTGTCCGAGTCCTCCGTCACCATGCTCAAGGAGGCCGGCTACCGGCAGCGGCGGGACTCCCGCGAGCTGGTGCTCGTGGACCCCGAGAACAACGTCGAGTTCTTCTACCTGCGCCCCCGGGACATCGCGGTGTACGTGGGCGGGGGCATCCTCGACGTCGGGATCACCGGCCGGGACCTGCTCCTGGACTCCGGGGCCCACGCCGACGAGGACCTCGGGCTGGACTTCGCCCGCTCCACGTTCCGGTTCGCGGGCCCGGCGGGCGAGTTCTCCTCGATCACCGAGCTGGCGGGCCGGCGGATCGCCACGAGCTACGACGGCCTGCTGCGCGACTACCTCGCCGAGCAGGGCGTGGAGGCCTCCGTGGTCCGCCTCGACGGCGCCGTGGAGTCCTCCATCCGGCTGGGCGTGGCGGACGCGATCGCCGACGTCGTGGAGACCGGCAACACCCTGCGCGCCGCGGGCCTGCAGGTCTTCGGCGACCCCATCATGACCTCCGAGGCGCTGCTCATCCGCAGCCGTGCGGCCGGGGAGCCCGAGGGCCTGGCCGTGCTCCGGCGGCGCCTGCAGGGCGTGCTCGTGGCCCGGCAGTACGTGCTGATGGACTACGACGTCGCCGAGGAGTACGTCGAGGCCGCCACCCGGATCACCCCCGGCATGGAGGGGCCCACCATCTCCCGGCTCGGCCGCGGCAACGCCTGGGCCGTGCGCGCCATGGTCCCCAAGTCCGAGACCAACAAGGTCATGGACGCCCTCTACGACGTCGGGGCCCGCGCCATCCTGGTCTCCCCGATCCAGGCCGCCCGGATCTGACCCCCTTCCCGCCCCATCCCCGCAGCCGAGGAGGTGCCGCCCGTGGGCGTTGCCGTACGTGTCATCCCCTGCCTGGACGTCGACGCCGGTCGAGTCGTCAAGGGAGTGAACTTCGAGAACCTGCGCGACGCCGGTGACCCGGTGGAGCTCGCCAAGCGCTACAACGAGGCCGGTGCGGACGAGCTGACGTTCCTCGACGTCACGGCGTCCTCGGCCGCCCGGGCCACGACCTTCGACGTGGTCTCCCGCACGGCCGAGCAGGTCTTCATCCCGCTCACGGTGGGCGGCGGCGTCCGCGCGGTCGCCGACGTCGACCGGCTGCTGCGCTGCGGCGCGGACAAGGCGTCCATCAACACCGCCGCGGTCGCCCGGCCCGGCGTGATCGACGAGATCACCGGGCACTTCGGCAGCCAGGTGCTCGTCCTCTCCCTCGACGCCCGCCGCACGGGCAACACGCCCTCCGGCTTCGAGGTCACGACCCACGGGGGGCGCACGCTGACCGGTCTCGACGCCCTGGACTGGGCGCAGGAGGCCGAGGACCGCGGCGTGGGGGAGATCCTGCTCAACTCCATGGACGCGGACGGCACCCGGGCGGGCTTCGACCTGGAGATGATCCGCGCCGTGCGCGCCCGGGTGCACGTGCCCCTGATCGCCTCCGGCGGCGCGGGCGCCCCCGAGCACTTCCCGCCGGCGGTGGACGCGGGCGCGGACGCCGTGCTCGCCGCCTCGATCTTCCACTTCGGTCCCGTGCACGCGATCGCCGAGGTCAAGGACGCGCTGCGCGCGGCCGGCCACGAGGTCCGCTGAACGGCCCCGTGGTCCGGGACGGCCACCGGGCGTAGAGTCGACAGTGAGCTGACGACAGTCGCTCGACAGGCCGACCCGAAGGAGAGTCCACCGTGGGACTGAACAGCATCATCAGGAGCTTCACCGGACGTGCCGGGGGGACCGCCGGCCGCCCCGCCGGCGGACGCCGGGGCACCCGCGGAATGAACGCCGCCGGACAGGCGGGCGCGGGCAGGAGCGGCCGCGGTCTGGGCGGCATGCTGCGCGGCCTCCTCAACCGCCGATAGCGCACCGCACGCGGGGCGGCCCCGGAACGGGGCCGCCCTGCACATGCCGAGGACATCCATGACCACGACCGAGCCGTCCGCCCCGGGCGAGAACTCCGGCCCCGCGGCGGACCCGGTCCGCCGGACGTCGTTCGCCACGAACGACGCCGACCGGGGCATCGCCGCCATGTCCGAGCTCTACACGGGTCTCGGCATGCGCCCGCCCACCGACGGCTCGTTCGAGCTGCGCATGGCGGCGGCCTCGACGGGCCCGCTCCTGGCGCACCGGTTCCGGCTGTCCACCTCGGAGTCCTCCGGCACGGGCGACGTCTCGGGCACGTACTCGGTCGTGCACGTGCTGACCGGGCGGCTGACGGTCAGCTCCGGGAAGGAGCGCATCGGCACGACCCTGCCGTTCCTGCTGCCCCAGGGTCTGTACGGCGGCCGGTGGGACGGGCTGCTGGAGCTGAGCACCGTGGTCCTGGACGCCCGCTCGGTCGAGGCGATCGCGCGCAACCTGCTCGGCGCCCCGGACTTCGCGCTGCGCTTCACGGGCAGCACGCCCGTGTCCGCGCAGATGACGCGGTACTGGCTGGCCCAGGTCCGGCACTTCCACCGGGACCTGCTGCCCAACGCGGAGGCGCTGCGCACGCCCCTGGTGCGGGCCGAGGCGTTCCGGTCGCTGGCCGGTGCCCTGCTGCACTGCTTCCCGAACACCTTCCTGGCGCAGCCGGCGCCGTCGGAGAGCGCACCGGCGCTGCCGGCGCAGGTGCGCCGGGCGGTCGCCTTCGTCGACGAGCACCTGCACGAGGACGTCGGTCTCGCCGAGATCGCCGCGGCGGCACGGATGAGTCCCCGCGGGCTGCAGGCCGCGTTCCGCCGGGAGCTCGGCCGCACCCCCGTCGGCTACCTGCGGGAGGCCCGCCTGGACGCCGCCCGGCAGGAGCTGCTCCGGGCCGACCCGGCCGGGGGAGCGACGGTCGCGGCCGTCGCCGCCTGCTGGGGCTTCGGCCTTCCCGGGCGCTTCGCGACCGCCTACCGGGCCCGGTTCGGGGAGCCGCCCGGCACCACGCTGCACCGCTGAGACCTCAGGCTCGGTCCCCGTCCCGGCAAGTCCCCTCCAACCAGTCCCGCACCGGGACGAGCGCCTCGTCGAGCGCCTGCCCGTCGAACCGCGCCGAGGGATCCTCCGCCAGGTCCTCACCGTAGGAGTCGACCAGCAGCTGCACCCGCGCGTAGTCGGCGGCCAGCGCCGGAGGAGCGGCCCCGCGCACGGCCTCGACCTCGTCCTCGACGTCCTGCACCTCCGCCACGGTCGGGCCCGCCGAGAGGCCGGCCGGCAGCAGCGCGAGCACCAGGAGGTCGTCGGCGACCGCCGCGCACGCCTCCCGGCGGTCCGGATAGGCGCCCCACGTGACGTCCGTGGCGGGAGCGGTCGACGCAGCGGGGGAGGCCGGGGGCGCCGCGGCAGTGGGGGAGCCGGTCGGCGGGCCCGGGGCGCCGGGGCTCCCGCATCCGCACAGCACCGCGACGACGAGCGCGGCCACCGCCGTGCCGGGGGCGGGGCGCCGCCCCGTCGCCGTCCTGGGATGCATCGTCTCGGTCCCGCCCGCCGTCGCCGCTCTGGTCCTGCTCCCACCATAGGCGCCGCCGACCCGACCCGGCAGGGCCACGGGCGGGCGGGCACGGCCTGCGGGTGCCGGAACTCCTATCCTGGAGCCCGGACGGCCGGGAGGAGGACGAACGTGCGAGTCGTCGTCGTCGCCGCCCGGGCCTGCGCCCTGGCCGTCGCGGTCTGGGCCCTGGTCTCGCGGGCGGACTGCGCCTTCGTGACGCGCACCTGCCTGGGGTCGAACCTGTTCAGCTACTTCACGGTCCACAGCGCCGTGCTGCTGATCCTGGCCGTGCTGCTGGCCCTCCTGCACACCGCCGCCGGGGCCCAGGAGCCGGGCTGGCTGACCGGGCTCCGGGCGATGGCCACCACCTACACCGTGGTCTCCGGGGCGGTGTTCGGGGTGCTGCTGGCCAACGCGGAGCTGTTCGGCCACCTCTTCCTCGTCCCGCTGTCCTCGCAGGTGCTGCACTTCGTGCTGCCGGTCTACGCCGTGGCCGACTTCCTGCTGTGCCCGGGCCGCCGGCGGCTGCGCTGGGCCGCCACCTGGGCGTCCACCGTGTTCCCGGCGCTGTGGGCCGTGTACACCCTGGTCCGGGGGCAGCTGGTGGGCTGGTACCCGTACTTCTTCCTCGACCCCGCCCTGGTGGGCGGCTATCGCGCGGTGGGCACCTACGCCCTCGGGCTGTCCGTGCTGATCCTCGCGGTGTCCTTCCTGACCGTCGCCGCCACCCGTCTGCCCACCGTCCCGGTAGGGTCGGCCCATGGACGACTCCTCTCCCGCCGGCCCGGTCCCTGATCCGGACGACGCCCAGCTCCTGCGCTCGTTCCGGCGCCTGGTGGACCGCCTCGCCGCGCTGCCGCCCGAGCGCGGGGACTAGCCCACGCCGCTCGGGCGGCACCTGTCCGCGGTGCTCGGCGCGGACGTGCGCACCCTGCCCGTGGTCTCGGAGGACTTCGCCCCGCACCGCCTGGCGGACGTCGACATCGCCCTCGCCGAGCTGTCGGGGGACGGGCCGGGCTCCCTCCTCGGCGTCAGCGGCGGCCGGAGCCGCGACGACCTCGGCCTCGCCGAGCTGCTCACGGCCCCGTACTCCGGGGCCGACATCGGCCCCGTCGACTACGCGACCCGGGCCACGGGCCCGGCCACCGAGCGGCAGGTCGTCGCGTTCGGCATCCGGTGCCTCACCGTGGACGGGGTGCCGGTGGCCGTGCTCCAGCGCATGCCCCGGCCCGAGTACGGCCGGTCGCAGGTGGTCCTGGAGGTGCTCGCCGCGGACCCCGCCGTCTGCGCCACGTTCCTCGCCCGGCTGCGGGCGCTGATGCTCGAGCGCAGCGTGCTGCGCGGCCAGGTGCTCTCGTTCGCCGCCACCGAGTACGGCAGCGAGGCCGGGGCCACGTTCCTGCCGCGCCCGCACGTGCCCGCCGACGAGATCGTGCTGCCCCCGGGCCTGCTGGAGCAGGTGGTGGGGCACGTCGTGGGCATCGGGGAGCACCGCGACGCGCTCCGGGCCGCGGGCCAGCACCTCAAGCGCGGGATCCTGCTCCACGGCCCGCCGGGGACCGGCAAGACCCTCACGGTCCGGCACCTGCTCTCCGTCACCCCGGGGACCACGGCGATCCTGCTGACCGGGTCGGGCCTGCACCTCATCGGGGCCGCCGCCGAGGTGGCCCGCACCTTCCAGCCGTCGATCGTGGTGCTCGAGGACGTCGACCTCGTGGCGATGGACCGGGACCTCGGGCCCGGGCCCCAGCCGGTGCTCTTCGAGGTGCTCGACGCCCTGGACGGGCTCGACGGCGACGCCGACGTCGCGTTCGTGCTCACGACCAACCGCGTGGCCGTGCTGGAGCGGGCGCTCGCCGAGCGCCCCGGGCGCGTGGACCTCGCGGTCGAGGTGCCGCTGCCGGACGCGGACGCCCGGTCCCGGCTGTTCCGGCGGTACGCGGGGGAGCAGCGGTTCTCCGCCGCCGCCCTCGACGCCGCGGCGGCGCGCGCGGAGGGGACCACCGGCTCCTTCCCGAAGGAGCTGGTCCGCCGGGCCGTCCTCGCGGCGGCCGTCCGGGGCGAGGACGCGGCGGACGCGGACCTGTCCGCCGCCCTCGACGGGCTCCTCTCCGGCCGGGAGGCGCTGACCCGCCGGCTGCTCGGCCACGCGGACACAGGGGAGTCCCCCGACGAGTACGAGGACACGGACGAGGACACGGGCGAGGACACGGGCGAGGACACGGACGGGCTCCGGTGGTGCGCCCGGCCGGAGGCCCCCTGACGGCTCCGGAGGTCCCCGGCGGACGCCGGGGGACGCCGGGGGCCGGGCCTCCCGGACAGGTCGATAGGATGGGTGGCGATGAGCGAGCAGACCCCCGACACCGGAACCGACGTCCTCGACCCCGCCGTGGCCCGGCGGCTCAAGCGCGACCCCTCGGGCCTCGTGGCCGCCGTGGTGCAGCAGCACGACACCCTCGAGGTGCTCATGCTGGGCTGGATGGACGACGAGGCCCTGCGCCGCACCCTCACGGAGGGCCGCGTGACGTTCTGGTCCCGCTCCCGCCAGGAGTACTGGCGCAAGGGCGACACGTCCGGGCACGTCCAGGCCGTGCACAGCGTGAGCCTCGACTGCGACGGCGACGCCCTCCTCGTCCGGGTCGACCAGACCGGGGCGGCCTGCCACACCGGCACCCGCAGCTGCTTCGACGGCCGCGACCTCGGCGCCGTCGCCGCCGTCTGAGCCCCGCCACCCTCCTCCCTCCCGTCCGCCACCAGGAAGTCAGGTCGACACCCATGCAGGACCTGGGCAGCATCAGCCCCACGCTCGAGGAGTTCCGCGCGCTCGCCGCGGAGCGCCGCGTCATCCCCGTCCGCGTCAAGATCCTCGCGGACGCCATGACCCCGATCGGTCTCTACCGGGCCCTCGCCCTCGAGGACGGGGCGGCCCGGGCGGGCACGTTCCTCCTCGAGTCCGCCGCCGAGGGCGGCGTCTGGTCCCGCTACTCCTTCATCGGCGCCAACTCGCGGGCCACGCTCACCGCCCGGAACGGCGAGGCGCACTGGATCGGGCAGGCCCCGGCCGGCGCCCCCACCGGCGGCAATCCCGTCGAGGCGCTGCGGGACACCATGGCGCTGCTGCACACGGAGCGCTTCGAGGACGTCCCCCCGCTGACCTCCGGGCTCGTGGGCTTCGTCGGCTGGGAGGCCGTGCGCCGCTGGGAGAAGCTCCCGCACCCGCCGGAGGACGACCTGCGCATCCCCGAACTGGCCATGAACCTGGTCTCGGACATCGCCGTCCACGACAACACGGACGGCACCGTGATGCTCGTGGCCAACGCGATCAACTTCGACGACACCGACGAGCGCGTCGACGAGGCCTGGGCCGACGCCGTGGACCGGGTGCACGCGATGCTCGAGCGGCTCGCCCGGCCCCTCGGCCACGGCACGGCCTCGACGCTCACCGGCAGCGACGAGATCCGGGGGGACCTCGAGTCCAAGGTCGACCAGAGCTGGGACCGCACCCTGTTCATGAACTCCATCGTGGAGGGCAAGAAGGCCATCGTGGACGGGGACATCTTCCAGGTGGTCGTCTCCCGGCGCTTCGAGACCGAGTGCACGGCCGACTCCCTCGACGTCTACCGCATGCTGCGCGCCATCAACCCCAGCCCGTACATGTACCTGTACAGCTTCGAGGACGCCGGCGGCCGTCCCTTCTCGATCGTCGGCTCCTCCCCGGAGGCGCTCGTGACCGTCACGGGGGACCAGGCGGTGACCCACCCCATCGCCGGGTCCCGCCCGCGCGGGCGCACGGTCGAGGAGGACCTGGCGCTGGAGCGGGACCTGCTCCAGGACGAGAAGGAGCGCTCCGAGCACCTCATGCTCGTGGACCTCGCGCGCAACGACATCTCCAAGATCGCCGTCCCGGGCTCGGTGGAGGTCACGGAGTTCATGGAGGTGGAGCGCTTCAGCCACATCATGCACCTGTGCTCCAACGTCGTCGGCCGGATGCGCCCGGACGCCACCGCCTACGACGTGCTCGCCGCGACGTTCCCCGCCGGCACCCTCTCCGGGGCGCCCAAGCCCCGGGCCCTGCGCCTGCTCGACGAGTACGAGCCCCTGCGCCGCGCCGTCTACGGCGGCGTGGTCGGCTACCTCGACTTCGCGGGGGACATGGACATGGCCATCGCCATCCGCACGGCCCTGCTCGTCGACGGCAAGGCCTACGTCCAGGCCGGCGGCGGGATCGTCGCCGACTCCGACCCCGAGACCGAGGCCCTCGAGTCCCTCAACAAGGCCACCGCACCGCTGCGGGCGGTGCTGCTCGCCGAGCGGCTGCACGCCCTGGACCTCGACCGGGTGGCCGTGCCGGAGACGGGCGCCGGGCGTGCCTGAGGCCCGCGGCTCCCGGCGGGCGGCGCTGTCCCGGCGGTCCACGGTGGTGCTCGCCACCCTGGTCGCCGCCCTGGCCGTGTTCGCCTGCTCGGCCGCCACCTGGGTCTCCGCCACGGTGCAGACCACGCTCGAGCCCGTGACCGTGGACGTCGCCGGGTCCGACGCCGCGCCGGCCGTCACCGCCCTCGGGCTCGTCGCGGCCGCCGGTGCCCTCACCACGGCGATCTCCGGCCGGGTGCTGCGCACCGTGGTGTCCGTGGTGGTCGTGCTCGCCGGCCTCGGCGCACTGGCCGCGTCCGTGGCCGTGCTGGCCGATCCGGCCGGGGCCGCGCAGACCGCCGTGGGCGAGGCCACCGGCATGATCAACGCCGGCGGCGACTTCGCCGTCACCGCCTGGCCCCCGCTCGCGGCGGCCGCCTCGGCGCTCGTGGCGCTGTGCGGCGCCTGGGCCCTCGTGGCCGGCCGCACCTGGACCGCGGCCCGGCGCTACGAGCGCTCCGGGGCGGACGGGCCCCCGGCCGCGACGGCCCGCTCCGGCGACGAGATCGACTCGTGGGACGCCCTCACCGAGGGCCACGACCCCACCGCCTGAGCACCCTGCCCGCCCCGGGGCCCGGGCCCGCCGCGGCGGGGCAGCGGGCGCCCCGGGGCCCCGTGGGGCGTGCGCGGGCGCGGGCCGAGGGGTGGCACAATGGGACGGGACAGACTGTCAGCAACCGCCGCGCCCCGCCGGGGCCGTGCGCGCGGAGCCGGCCGGCTCCGGCAGGGAAATCGGGAGTGCAACAACATGGCAAACGGAAACGAGATCGTCCTCGACCACACCGGCTTCGTGGGGCACGGCAACACGCTGGCCGCGTGGGTGACCGTCGGCATCATGTCGGTGGGCGTCATCGTCGGCGTGGTGGGCTTCACGGTGGGCAGCACCGCCCTGCTGATCGCGGGCATCGTGCTGGTCGTCGTCGGGCTCGTCGCCGGCGCCGTGCTGAGCAGGATGGGCCACGGCAGCGGCTCCGAGCAGCGCAAGCACGAGGCGCGCCAGCACCAGGGCTGAGACCGGGGCCGGCACGGGCCGGCCCCGGGAGCGCGGCACGCGCACGGGCCGACCGGTCCCCGGAAGGGACCGGTCGCCGTCCCCGCCCGGTCCGGGCGCGGCCCACGAACGCACCAGCGCGGCCAGCGCCGCCGAGAGGACAGGAAACCATGTCGCAACAGAGCACCGGGACGGTCCTGGACGCCATCATCGAGGGCGTCCGGGCGGATCTCGCGGAGCGCCGTGAGCGCGTCGGCCTCGACGAGCTCCGCCGGGCCGCCGCGCAGCGGCCGCCGGCCCTGGACGCCGAGTCGGCGCTCCGGGGACCCAGCACGGACGCCGTGCAGGTCATCGCCGAGGTCAAGCGCTCGAGCCCCTCCAAGGGCGCGCTGGCCCCGATCGAGGACCCGGCGCGCCTGGCCGCGGCCTACGAGCACGGCGGGGCCTCGGTGATCTCCGTGCTGACGGAGCAGCGACGCTTCAACGGCTCCCTGGCGGACCTCGACGCCGTGCGCGCGGCGGTGGGGGTGCCCGTGCTGCGCAAGGACTTCACGGTCGACGAGTACCAGATCTGGGAGGCGCGCGCCCACGGGGCCGACCTCGTCCTGCTGATCGTCGCCGCCCTCTCCGACGACGAGCTGCGCCGCTTCCTCGCGCTGACCCACGAGCTGGGCATGCACGCCCTGGTGGAGACGCACACGCCCGAGGAGATCGAGCGGGCGGTCGCCGTGGGCGCCCGCATCGTGGGCGTCAACGTCCGCAACCTCAAGACCCTCGACACCGACGTCGAGACCTTCGGCCGGCTCGCCGGCCTCCTGCCCCAGGACGCGGTGATCGTGGCCGAGTCCGGCGTCGAGGGCGAGGAGCAGATCGCCCTCTACGCCTCGCACGGTGCCAAGGCCGTCCTGGTCGGCGAGGCCCTCGTGCGCAGCGCCGAGCCCGCGTCCACCATCGCGGCCTTCCGCGCGGCCGGTGCCGCCGCGCGCGCCCGGCGGCACGTCCCCGAGGCCGAGGCGGAGGCCGTCGCCGCGGAGGCCGCCTCCCTGCGCGAGGCCCCCGGACCGTACTTCGGGGACTTCGGGGGCCGGTGGATGCCCGAGTCCCTCATCGCCGCGCTCGACGAGCTCACGGACGTGTTCGAGAAGGCGAAGGCCGACCCGGAGTTCACCGCGGAGTTCCAGCGGCTCTCCCGCGACTACTCGAACCGGCCCTCCCTGCTCACCGAGGCCCAGCGCTTCGCCGCCGAGGCCGGGTGCCGGATCTTCCTCAAGCGGGAGGACCTCAACCACACCGGCTCGCACAAGATCAACAACGTGCTCGGCCAGGCCCTGCTGGCGCGCCGGATGGGCAAGACCCGGCTGATCGCCGAGACCGGCGCCGGCCAGCACGGCGTGGCCTCGGCCACCGCCGCCGCCCTGTTCGGCATGGAGTGCGTGGTCTACATGGGCGAGGAGGACACCCGGCGCCAGGCCCTCAACGTCGCGCGCATGGAGCTGCTGGGAGCCACCGTGGTGCCCGTGACCAACGGCTCCCGCACGCTGAAGGACGCGATCAACGAGGCCCTGCGGGACTGGGTCGCCTCCGTCGAGCACACCCACTACCTGCTGGGCACCGCGGCGGGGCCGTACCCGTTCCCCGCGATGGTCCGCTACTTCCACGAGCAGATCGGCGAGGAGACCCGCGAGCAGATCCTGGCCCAGGCCGGGCGCCTCCCGGACGCCGTCGCGGCCTGCGTGGGCGGCGGGTCCAACGCGATCGGCATCTTCCACGGCTTCCTGGACGACCCCTCGGTGGAGCTCTACGGCCTCGAGGCCGGCGGGGACGGCGTGGAGTCCGGACGCCACGCCGCCACGATCTCGCTGGGCCGCCCCGGGGTGCTGCACGGCGCCCGGACCTACCTCATGCAGGACGAGGACGGGCAGACGCTCGAGTCCCACTCGATCTCCGCGGGCTTGGACTACCCGGCCGTGGGCCCCGAGCACTCCTACCTGCACGACATCGGGCGGGCGCGCTACGAGGCGATCACCGACGTGGAGGCGATGGAGTCCTTCCGGCTCCTGTGCCGCACCGAGGGCATCATCCCCGCCATCGAGACCTCCCACGCCCTGGCCGGCGCGCTGAAGATCGGCCGGCGCTGGGTGGAGGAGCTCGGGCCGGAGGCGGCCGCGGAGAAGATCATCGTGGTCTCCCTCTCCGGGCGCGGCGACAAGGACGTGGCGACCGCCGCGGAATGGTTCGGGATGCTACCGGACGACAGCGCCGAGGCCGAGCTCGGTGAGAAGGGCGAGCGACTGTGAGCACCACCCGACACGAGACCCCCGGGGCGGACCTCGCCTCCCGCCTCCTGCCGCCGGGCCTGAGCGCCGACCCCGGCTCGAGGCTCGCCGCGCGCATCGCCGAGTGCCGGGACCAGGGCCGGCCGGCCCTCGTCGGCTACCTCCCCGCCGGCTTCCCGACCGTCGACGAGTCCATCGAGGCGGCCGTGGCCCTGGGCACCAACGGCGCCGACGTCATCGAGATCGGCATCCCGTACTCGGACCCCGTCATGGACGGGCCGGTGATCCAGCACGCGACCACCACGGCCCTCGCCAACGGGTTCCGGGTGGCCGACGTGTTCCGCGTGGTCCGTGCCGTGGCCGAGCGCACCGACGCGGTGCCCGTGGTGATGACCTACTGGAACCCCGTCCTGCAGATGGGCGTCGACACGTTCGCCCGCCGGCTCGCCGAGGCCGGGGGAGCGGGGATGATCACCCCCGACCTGATCCCCGACGAGGCCCGGGAGTGGTTCGCCGCGTCCCAGGCCCACGGCCTGGACCGGATCTTCCTGGTGGCGCCCTCCTCCTCGCGGGAGCGGCTCGACCTGGTGGTCAAGGCCGCGAGCGGCTTCGTCTACGCGGTCTCCGTGATGGGTGTCACCGGCGCCCGGGACGCCGTCTCCGACGTCGCCGAGAAGCTCGTGGCGGACACCCGCGCCGCCGGGGCCCAGCACGTGTGCGTGGGCCTGGGCGTCTCCCGCCGGGAGCACGTCGAGGAGATCGGGGCCTACGCGGACGGCGTCATCGTGGGCACCGCCCTCGTGCAGGCGCTGGCCGACGGCGGCCCCGAGGCCGTGGGCGCGCTGGCCCGGGAACTGGCCGGGCGCGCCTGATAGCGTGACGTGGCGCCCCGCCCTCCTCCGGGCGGGGCCGCCCGTCCCGACGACCCCACGAGCCGAGGCCCCACCGCATGCTGCTGAGCGCCGTTCCCCCCGTGCCCGCCCTGATGAGCGCCCCGCTCCGGCAGGGCATCCCCTCCCCGGACTGGTCCGGCTTCTCGCTCGGCCCGCTGACCGTGCACGCCTACGCGCTGTGCATCCTCGCGGGCATCGCGGCGGCGCTGTGGCTGACCACGCGCCGCTGGGCGGCCCGGGGGCTGGACCCGGAGATCGTGTGGGACATCGTGATGTGGGCCGTTCCCGCCGGGATCGTGGGCGCCCGCGCCTACCACGTGCTCATCACCGACCCGGCCGGCTACTTCGGCCCGGGCGCCGACCCCGTCGACGCGCTGCGGATCTGGGAGGGAGGCCTCGGGATCATGGGGGCCGTGGCCTTCGGCGCGGCGGCCGCGTGGTGGGTGTGCCGCCGCAACAACGTCTCCCTGGCCGTCTTCGCCGACGCCGCGGCACCCGGCCTGCTCCTCGCGCAGGCGATCGGGCGCTGGGGCAACTGGTTCAACCAGGAGCTCTTCGGCCGGCCCACCACCCTGCCGTGGGGCCTCGAGATCGACCCCGGCAGCCCGAACTTCCCGGCCGGGCTGCCGGCCGACACGCTCTTCCACCCCACGTTCCTCTACGAGTCCCTGTGGAACCTGCTCGGCGTGGTGCTCCTGCTGGCCCTGGACCGGCGGTTCCGCCTGGACGGCGGCCGCCTCTTCGCGCTCTACCTGGTCCACTACGGCCTGGGCCGGATGCTCATCGAGCTGTTCCTGCGGATCGACCCGTCCCTCATGGTGCTGGGCCTGCGCGTGCACGTGTGGACCGCCCTGGGGCTCGTGCTGCTCGGGCTGGCCCTCTTCGCGGCGGCGGTGCTCCGCCGCCGCAGGGCCCGCGGCGCCGCGGTGGAGCCCTCGCGCGCCTGATACCGCACCGGGGGCCGCACCGGGGCTCCTGGCCGGAGAGTTTTCAGAGCTGTAACATCTGAGTGCTAGATTTTTCCAGCGCCTGACGGGCGGACGGGTGAACCACGTCCACCGCTCCGGTGCACGCCACGATCGTCCATCGTCGGACATTCCTGGAACGGGGCCCTTCCGCCGCCCGGCACCTCTTCGACCACTGCTCGAGGACGTCGGCGGCAGCTCACGATCCGGCGGCACCTCCCGACCGGAGCTCTGCCGCGGGGGCCGCTCCTGTTGACCGCATCCCATGGTGAGGAGACGTCAGTCATGACCTCTACCCCGGCCGGCACCCCCGGTGACACTTCCGCCCAGGGCGGCACGGACCCGCGTCCGGCCGATCCCGCCGAGACCGCGCAGGAGCAGCCGGAGTCCCCGTTCGAGCAGTTCTCCAACGCGCCCGAGGAGCAGGGCCTCTACCACCCGGACGAGGAGAAGGACGCGTGCGGCCTCGCCGTGGTCGCGACCCTCAACGGCGCCCCGAGCCACGAGATCGTCGACGCGGCGCTGACGGCACTGCGCAACCTGGAGCACCGCGGCGCCGTGGGCGGCGACGAGGGCACCGGTGACGGCGCCGGGCTGCTGACCCAGCTGCCGGACGCGTTCTTCCGCGCCGTGCTGGACTTCGAGCTGCCGCCCCTGGGCGGCTACGCCGTGGGCACCGCGTTCCTCCCGCACGGCGGGGAGAACGCGGAGCGGATCCAGGGCGCCCTCGAGGATCTCGCGCGCTCCGAGGAGCTGCAGGTCCTCGGCTGGCGGCCCGTCCCGATCGCCGAGTCCGTGGTGGGCCGGTCCGCGCGGGAGGTCATGCCCTACTTCGTGCAGCTCTTCGTGGCCGAGACCACGCCGGCCCCCGAGGACGAGGCCGCCCGGCGGCGCCTGGACCAGAAGGCGTTCCGGCTGCGCAAGCGCGCCCAGAACCGGTCCGGCGTCTACTTCCCCTCGCTGTCCTCGCGCACGATCGTCTACAAGGGCATGCTGACCACCCAGCAGCTCGAGCCCTTCTACCCGGACCTGTCCGACGAGCGGTTCACCACCGAGCTCGCGATCGTGCACTCCCGGTTCTCCACCAACACCTTCCCCTCGTGGCCGCTGGCCCAGCCCATGCGCACGCTCGCGCACAACGGCGAGATCAACACCGTCAAGGGCAACCGGAACTGGATGCGCGCCCGCCAGTCGCAGCTGAAGTCCCCGCTGCTGGGCCGCAACCCCGAGGAGCTGTTCCCGATCTGCTCGGAGGGCGCCTCCGACTCGCAGTCCCTGGACGAGGTCGCCGAGCTGCTCGTGCTCTCCGGCCGCCCGGTCACCCAGGCCATGATGATGATGATCCCGGAGGCCTGGGAGAACCACGAGACCATGGACCCCGCCCGCAAGGCGTTCTACCGCTACCACGCCTCCTTCATGGAGCCGTGGGACGGGCCCGCCGCGGTGGCCTTCACCGACGGCGTGCAGGTCGGGTCCCTGCTGGACCGCAACGGGCTGCGCCCCGGCCGGTTCTGGGTCACGGACGACGGCCTGGTCGTCTTCGCATCGGAGGTCGGCGTCGTCGACGTCGGGGACCGCAAGATCGTGCGCAAGGGCCGCGTGTCCCCGGGCACGATGTTCCTCGTGGACACCGCGCAGGGCCGGATCGTCGAGGACGCCGAGATCAAGGCCCAGATCGCCTCCGCCGCCCCGTGGGAGGAGTGGGCCGACAGCAACATCGTCGACATCACGGACCTCCCCGAGCGCGAGCACATGATCCACCCGCGCTCCTCCATCACCCTGCGCCAGAAGACCTTCGGGTACACGCAGGAGGAGCTGAAGATGATCGTCGGGCCCATGGCGGCCAAGGGCGCCGAGCCCATCTACGCGATGGGCACCGACACCCCGATCGCCGTGCTCTCCGAGAAGTCCCGCACCCTGTTCGACTACTTCGTGCAGTCCTTCGCCCAGGTCACCAACCCCCCGCTGGACGCCATCCGCGAGGAGCTCGTCACAAGCCTGCGCGGCTCCGTGGGCCCCTCCGGCAACCTGCTGACCACCGAGCGGGTCCGCACCCGCCAGGTCGCGGTGGACTTCCCGGTCATCGACAACGACCAGCTCGACCAGTTCCTGCACCTCGAGGGCGAGGACGGGATGCCCGCGGCCCTCAAGGTCCGGGGCCTGTACCGCCCCGACGGCGGCGCGGAGTCCCTGCGCGCCCGGATCGCGGAGATCTGCGAGAAGGTCTCCGCGGCAGTGGCCCGCGGCGTCGAGTACGTGATCGTCTCCGACCGCGACTCCAACGGCGCGTGGGCCCCGATCCCGTCGCTGCTGCTCACCTCGGCCGTGCACCACCACCTCCTGCGCTCCGCGACCCGCACCAAGGTGGCGCTGGTCGTGGAGGCCGGCGACGTGCGCGAGGTCCACCACGTGGCGCTGCTCATCGGCTACGGCGCGTCCGCGGTGAACCCCTACCTGGCGATGGAGTCCGCGGAGGAGCTGGTCCGCTCGGGCGACCTCACCGGGATCACCACCGAGCACGCGGTGCACAACCTGATCAAGGCCCTGGGCAAGGGCGTGCAGAAGATCATGTCCAAGATGGGCATCTCCACGGTCTCCTCCTACTGCGGCGCCCAGGTCTTCGAGGCCCTCGGCCTGTCGCGCGAGCTCGTGGACGACTACTTCACCGGCACCCACACCCAGATCGGCGGCATCGGCCTCGACGTGATCGCCGAGGAGACGGCCTCCCGCCACCGCCGGGCGTACCCGGCGGACGGCGTGACCGAGCCCCACCGGGACCTCGAGACCGGCGGCGAGTACGACTGGCGCCGGGACGGCCCGCCGCACCTGTTCAACCCCCAGACCGTCTTCCGGCTGCAGCACGCCACCCGCACCGGCCGCTACGACATCTTCAAGTCCTACACGAAGCTCGTGGACGACCAGACGAAGAAGCTGCTGACCCTGCGCGGGCTGCTCGGCTTCACCGCGGACCGCAAGCCGGTGCCGCTCGAGGAGGTCGAGCCCGTCAGCTCGATCGTCAAGCGCTTCCAGACCGGGGCGATGAGCTACGGCTCCATCTCCCAGGAGGCGCACGAGACCCTGGCGATCGCGATGAACCGGCTCGGCGCGAAGTCCAACACCGGTGAGGGCGGCGAGGACGTCGACCGGCTGCTCGACCCGCAGCGGCGCTCGGCGATCAAGCAGGTGGCCTCCGGCCGGTTCGGCGTCACGAGCCTGTACCTGACCAACGCCGACGACATCCAGATCAAGATGGCCCAGGGCGCGAAGCCCGGCGAGGGCGGCCAGCTCATGGCCCAGAAGCTGTACCCGTGGATCGCCCGCACGCGCCACTCCACCCCGGGCGTGTCCCTGATCTCGCCGCCGCCGCACCACGACATCTACTCGATCGAGGACCTGGCGCAGCTGATCTACGACCTCAAGCGCTCCAACCCGCAGGCCCGGGTGCACGTCAAGCTGGTCTCCGAGATCGGCATCGGCACCGTGGCCTCGGGCGTCACCAAGGCCAAGGCGGACGTGGTGCTCGTCTCCGGGCACGACGGCGGCACGGGCGCGGCCCCGCTGAACTCCCTCAAGCACGCCGGCGCCCCCTGGGAGCTCGGCCTCGCCGAGACCCAGCAGACGCTGATGCTCAACGGGCTGCGGGACCGCGTGGTCGTCCAGGCGGACGGGCAGATGAAGACCGGCCGGGACGTGATCGTCGCCGCGCTGCTCGGCGCGGAGGAGTTCGGCTTCGCCACGGCGCCGCTGATCGTCGAGGGCTGCATCATGATGCGCAAGTGCCACCTGGACACCTGCCCGGTAGGCGTGGCCACCCAGAACCCGGAGCTGCGCAAGCGGTTCACGGGGCGGGCCGAGCACGTGGTGAACTTCTTCGAGTTCATCGCCGAGGAGGTCCGGGAGTACCTGGCCCAGCTCGGGTTCCGCTCGATCGAGGAGGCCGTCGGGCACGCCGAGGTCCTCGAGACCAAGGACGCCATCGACCACTGGAAGGCGCACGGGCTGGACCTCTCGCCGATCCTGCACTCCACGGTGCTCGAGCACCGGGGCGCGGCGGTGCGCAACATGCGCGGCCAGGACCACGAGCTGGAGAAGCACTTCGACAACGAGCTGATCCGGCTCTCCCGGGCCGCCCTGGAGAAGCGCGAGCCCGTGCGGATCCAGCAGCACATCATCAACACGGACCGCGCGGTCGGCACGATGCTCGGCCACGTGGTGACGCGGACGTTCGGCACGGACGTCCTCGCCCACGACACCATCGACGTGACGCTCACGGGCCAGGCCGGCCAGTCCCTCGGCGCGTTCCTCCCGCAGGGCATCACCCTGCGGCTCGAGGGCGACGCCAACGACTACAGCGGCAAGGGCCTGTCCGGGGGGCGGATCATCGTGCGCCCCGAGCGGGACGCGGTGTTCGAGGCCTCCGAGAACGTCATCGCGGGCAACGTGATCGGCTACGGCGCCACGAGCGGGGAGATCTTCCTGCGCGGCACCGTGGGCGAGCGGTTCCTGGTGCGCAACTCGGGCGCCACGGCGGTGGTCGAGGGCATCGGCGACCACGGCTGCGAGTACATGACCGGCGGCACCGCCCTGGTGCTCGGCCGCACCGGGCGCAACTTCGGCGCCGGCATGTCCGGCGGCGTGGCCTACGTCATCGACCTCGCCGAGACCTCGGTCAACAAGCAGGCGCGCGACGGCGGCGAGCTGCAGCTGCTGCCCCTGGACGAGGCGGACGCCGAAGTCGTGCTGGCGCTCATCACGAAGCACGCCGAGGAGACGGGCTCCGAGCTCGCGGACCGGCTCCTGGCCGACCCCGTGGCCACGCTCGGGCGTTTCACCAAGGTCCTGCCGCGGGAGTACGCCGCCGTGCAGGGCATCCGCGAAGAGGCCCGGAGCCAGGGGCAGGACCCCGACGGCGACGAGGCCTGGCACAAGATCCTGGAGGTGACGACCCGTGGCTGATCCGCGCGGTTTCATGAAGGTGACCGAGCGCGTCGACCGCCCCAAGCGGCCGGTGCCCGTCCGGATCATGGACTGGAAGGAGGTCCAGGAGGCCCAGGACCGGGGGGTCCTGCAGAAGCAGGCCGGCCGGTGCATGGACTGCGGGATCCCCTTCTGCCACGAGGGCTGCCCCCTCGGCAACCTGATCCCCGAGTGGAACGACCTCGTGTGGCGGGGCCTCGACGCCGAGGCGGTCGAGCGCATGCACGCCACCAACAACTTCCCGGAGTTCACCGGGCGGGTCTGCCCGGCCCCGTGCGAGTCCTCGTGCGTGCTCGGCATCAACCAGCCGGCGGTGACCATCAAGCAGATCGAGTACTCGATCGGGGAGATGGGCTTCGACGAGGGCATCGTCAAGCCGTACGTGCCCCAGCGCCTGGTCGGCAAGACCGTGGCGGTCGTGGGCTCCGGGCCCGGCGGCCTCGCGGTCGCCCAGCAGCTGACCCAGGCCGGGTTCACGGTGGCGGTCTACGAGCGCGACGACCGCATCGGCGGGCTGCTGCGCTACGGCATCCCCGACTTCAAGATGGAGAAGGAGGTCCTCGACCGGCGCCTCGACGTGATGCGCGCCGAGGGCACCCGCTTCCGCCCCGGGGTGGAGATCGGCAAGGACATCACCTGGGACCAGCTCAAGCGCCGCTACGACGCCGTGGTGGTCGCCACCGGCGCCACCCGGCCGCGGGACCTCGAGATCCCGGGCCGGGACCTGGACGGCGTCCACTTCGCGATGGACTACCTGGTGCAGGGCAACCGCGTGGTGGCCGGCGACGAGGTCGAGGACCAGATCTCCGCGGCGGGCAAGCACGTCATCGTCCTGGGCGGCGGCGACACCGGCTCGGACTGCATCGGCACCGCCAACCGCCAGGGCGCGGCGTCGATCACGTCCCTGGCGATCGGGCGCAAGCCCGCCGCGGACCGCTCCGACGCCGACCCGTGGCCGATGATGCCCAAGGTCTTCGAGGTCTCGACCTCCCACGAGGAGGGCGGCGACCGCACCTACATGGCCTCCACCGTGGAGTTCGTGGGGGAGGGCGGCAGGCTCACCGGCCTGAAGGTCGCCGAGACCGAGTACCTGCCCGACGGCCGGCGCGCCCCCAAGGGCGGCACCGAGCGGGTGATCCCGGCGGACCTCGTCTTCCTGGCCCTGGGCTTCACCGGCAACGAGTCCGAGGACATCACCGAGCAGATCGGCGCCGAGCTGGACGGCCGGACCAACCTGGCCCGGGACGACCGGTACATGACCAGCGTGGACGGCGTCTTCGCGTGCGGCGACGCCGGCCGCGGCCAGTCCCTCGTCGTCTGGGCGATCGCCGAGGGCCGCGCCTGCGCGGCCGCCGTCGAACGGTTCCTCATGGGCTCGACCCGTCTGCCCGAGCCCGTGGCCCCGACCGACCGGGCCATCGACCTCACCCTGTAGGACGGCACCGGGCCCCACGGTCCCGCGGCGCGGGCCGCCCCCTTCCGAGAGGGGGAGGCGGCCCGCGCCGTCGCACGTCCGGGGCGGGCCGACGGGCCGGGCGCCTCGACACCGGCGGCGGCGTTGGTAGGCTGGGAACGACCTCCCGCCCCAGGGCGGACATCCAGGCAGTGCGGCCGGGAGCTGCGTCGTGTCCTGCGCGACGGAGCCCCCGGCCGCAGTGCTGTGCGCGTCCTCCCCGGTGGCATCCCTCGACCCAAGGCGGCACACATGCGACGAGCAAAGATCGTGGCCACGATCGGCCCGGCCATCTCCTCGTACGAGAACCTCTCCCAGGCGATCCGGTCCGGCATGAACGTGGCCCGGCTCAACATGAGCCACGGCGACCACTCCGTGCACGACGCGTCCTACGAGAACCTGCGGCGCGCCTCGGCGGACGCCGGGCAGACGGTCGCGATCCTCGCGGACCTGCAGGGGCCGAAGATCCGGCTCGGCCGCTTCGCGGACGGCCCGCACGAGCTGCTCCCCGGCGACGTGTTCTCCATCACCGTCGAGGACGTCGAGGGCACCGCGAGCCTGTGCTCCACCACGCACAAGGCCCTGCCGGGCGACGTCAACGTGGGCGACCCGCTGCTCATCGACGACGGCCGGGTCGCCCTGCGCGCCACCGCCGTCTCCGACACCACCGTCACCACCGAGGTGGTCGTGGGCGGGGCGGTGTCCAACAACAAGGGCATCAACCTTCCCGGTGTGGCCGTGAACGTCCCGGCCCTGTCCGACAAGGACGAGGACGACCTGCGCTGGGCCCTGCGCCGCGGCGTGGACCTGATCGCCCTGTCCTTCGTGCGCGATGCCAAGGACATCGTGCGCGTGCACGAGATCATGGACGAGGAGGGCCGGCGGCTGCCGGTGATCGCCAAGATCGAGAAGCCGCAGGCGGTGGACGCCCTGCACGAGATCATCGACGCGTTCGACGGCATCATGGTCGCCCGCGGGGACCTGGGCGTGGAGCTGCCGCTGGAGCAGGTCCCGATCGTGCAGAAGCGCGCCATCGAACTCGCCCGGCGCTGGGCCAAGCCCGTGATCGTCGCCACCCAGGTGCTCGAGTCGATGATCGACAGCCCGCGCCCCACCCGGGCCGAGGCCTCCGACTGCGCCAACGCCGTGCTCGACGGCGCCGACGCGGTCATGCTCTCCGGGGAGACCTCGGTGGGCAAGTACCCGATCGAGACGATCGAGACGATGGCCCGGATCATCGAGGCCATCGAGTCCCAGGCCCTGGAGCGGGTCCCGGCGCTCGGCACGGAGCCGCGCACCCGCGGCGGTGCGGTGACGCGGGCGGCGGTGACCATCGCCCGGCAGCTCGACGTCAGCTACCTCTGCACGTTCACCCAGTCCGGGGACTCCGCCCGCCGGCTCTCCCGGCTGCGCCCGGCCCACCCGATCCTGGCCTTCACCCCGGAGCCCCTCGTCACCGCACTCATGTCCCTGCTGTGGGGGGTGCAGCCCATCCAGGTCGCGAAGGTCGACCACACCGACGAGATGACCCGGCAGGTCGACCTGCACCTGCAGGAGCAGGGCCTGGCCGGCAAGGACGACCTCGTGGTGATCTGCGCCGGCTCGCCCCCAGGGGTCGCCGGCACCACGAACCTCGTCAAGGTGCACCGCGTGGGCGACGTCGCCGACGCCGGGGAGCTGCTGGGCAGCGGGCAGCGGCGCGAGCGCGTGGGACCGTGGCGGGAGGGGTGAGCAACCCCCCGGCCATGACCCCCGAGGAGCACTCCCGGGACCTGCGCGAGCACGGGGTCCCCGAGGAGCTGCACGCCGCCTTCCCCGGTCACGGGATGGGCGGTCTGGCCCGGGCGATGGGCATCCGGTTCACGGAGCTCACGCCCGGGCGGGCGGTCGCCACGATGCCGGTCGAGCCGAACACGCAGCCGGGCGGGATCCTGCACGGGGGAGCGCACTGCGTCCTCGCCGAGACGCTCGCCTCGACCGCGGCGAGCGTGCACGCCGGTCCGGGGCGGTACGCGGTGGGTGTCGACGTCAACGCGACGCACCAGCGCGGCGTGGCCTCCGGGACGGTCACCGGCACGTGCACGGCGCTGCACCTGGGCGCCACGCTCACCGTCCACGAGGTCGTGATGACCGACGAGCGGGGGCGGCGGCTGTCCACCGCCCGGGTCACCAACCTGGTGCGGGAGCGGGGCGCCGCGGGCTGACGGCACGGGGGTGGGACGAGAAGACCCCGGACCGAGAGGTCCGGGGTGCTGGTGCCCAAGGTGGGACTCGAACCCACACTCCAGGGGAACCGCATTTTGAGTGCGGCGCGTCTGCCAATTCCGCCACTTGGGCCTGCGGTCGCAGTCCGCGCCGCCTCGGGAGGGCGGCTCCTGCGCTCGACCACTCTACAACAGTTATAGGCTGGGGCTGATCGGACGGAACGCGCGGCGCCGGGCAGTCTGGCGCCGCCGGCCCCGCCGCCCGCGCGGCGCGGGCAACGACGCACCAGCAGCCAAGGAGTCAGCGTGACGGAGCAGCCGAACCCCTCCCCGGCGGAGGAGCCCGAGACCCGCGACGACCTGTCCGGCGAGGCGGCGGAGAACGACCTGCGCCCGGCCCGCCGGGTGGTGGTCGCCGAGGACGAGACCCTGATCCGCCTGGACATCGTGGAAATGCTCCAAGATGCGGGCTACGAGGTGGTCGCGGAGGCCGACAACGGCCAGCGCGCCGTGGAGCTCGCCCGCGAGCACCGCCCCGACCTCGTGCTCATGGACGTGAAGATGCCCGTCCTCGACGGGATCACCGCGGCGGAGCAGATCGCCTCGGACCGGATCGCCCCGGTGGTCCTGCTGACGGCCTTCAGCCAGCGGGAGCTCGTGGAGCGGGCCCGCGAGGCGGGGGCCATGGCCTACGTGGTCAAGCCGTTCACGGTGGACGACCTCGTGCCCGCCATCGAGATCGCGATCTCCCGAGCCGAGGAGATCGCCGCGCTCGAGCGCGAGGTCTCGGACATGAAGGAGCAGTTCGCCACCCGCAAGCTCGTGGAGCGCGCGAAGTCGCTGCTGACCACCAAGATGGGCCTCACCGAGCCCGAGGCGTTCCGCTGGATCCAGAAGACCTCCATGGACCGCCGGCTGTCCATGCGGGAGGTCGCCGAGGCCATCATCAACCAGGTCGCCTGAGCACACCGTCCGGCCGCGCCGGCTGACCCGCCGGGCCCTGGCGGACCGCCGGTCCCGGCTCCCGCCCGGCCCTAGGATGGGTCCGTGGAGAAAACGACGCAGCACACGCAGACCGACCCGAGCCCCGAGACCGCTGTCCGCACGGTGACCGTCGGGACCGACACCGACCACCCCGTCGACGTCGAGATCCCCCACCCGGTCTCCCGGCCCGAGCGCAAGCTGCTGCTGGTCGACGGTCACTCCCTGGCGTTCCGCGCGTTCTTCGCGCTGTCCCGCGCCGCGGAGTACGGCGGCGGGCCCGCCTTCGTGACCTCCGACGGCCGGCACACCGAGGCCGTCTACGGCTTCGTGAACACGCTCGTGAAGCTGATCCGCGAGCAGAAGCCCACCCACCTGGTGGTCTCCTTCGACCTCGACGGCCCCACTCTGCGCTCCCAGGAGTACGAGGAGTACAAGGGCGGACGGGACGAGACGCCCGAGGAGTTCCACGGGCAGGTCCCGCAGATCCGCCGGATCCTCGACGCCCTGGGCGTGCCCGTGGTCACCGCCGAGGGCCACGAGGCCGACGACGTCCTCGCCACCCTCGCCCGCCGCGGCGCCGAGCAGGACTACGAGGTGCTGGTCTTCTCCGGGGACCGGGACGCCTTCCAGATGATCGACGAGCACGTCACGGTGGTCTACCCCGGGCGCACCCCGTCCGACCTCAAGCACATGGACGCCGCCGCCGTGGTGGAGAAGTACAAGGTGCCGCCCCAGCACTACCCGGACCTCGCGGCCCTGACCGGGGAGCAGGCCGACAACCTCCCCGGGATCCCCGGCGTGGGAGCGGGGTTCGCGGCCAAGTGGATCCTCGCCTACGGCGGCGTCGACGCGATCCTCGCGCACGCGGACCGCGTCAAGGGCAAGAAGGGCGAGGCGCTGCGCGAGCACCGCGCCGACGTCGAGCGCAACCGCCGGCTCAACCGCCTGATCACCGATCTCGCGCTGGACGTCGACCTCGCCGACGCCGGCCTGCCCGTGCCCGACGCCCAGGCGGTGGGGGAGGTCTTCGACGACCTCGAGTTCGGCGACGGCCTGCGCAACCGGCTCTTCGACGCCTTCGGGCGCCCCGCCGAGGAGGCGGCCCCGCCGGCCGACCTCGGCCTGGGCGAGGTGGAGCGCCCCGGCACCGCCGAGGACCTCGAGCAGTGGCTGGCCGGCGGGGAGGGCCCCGTGGTGCTGCACGCCCTGCACCGCGACGACGACCCCGTGCTGCCGGGCGCCCGCGAGCTCTCCGGAGTGGTCCTCGCCCGCGGCGGCCACCAGCCGTCCGCGCTGTTCCTGGACCTCGCGGCCGCCGACTCCGACCTCGAGTCCGCACTGGCCCGCTGGCTGGCCGACGCGGACCGGTCCAAGATCGTGGACGGGCTCAAGGACGTCTGGAAGTCCCTCGCGGTGCGCGGCCTGCCGCTGGCCGGGGTCGTGGACGACCCCCAGCTCTCGGCCTACCTGCTGCAGCCGGCGCGGCGCAGCTACGAGCTCCCCGCGCTGCTCGAGGACCGGCTGGGCCTGGCGGTGGCCCCCGCCGCGGACGGCCCCGCCGCCGAGGGGCAGCAGCAGCTCGCCCTGGACGCCGAGCCCTGGCCCGCCCCGGCGGTGCTCCGGCGGGAGGCGGAGCTGGCGGTCGCCACCGTCCAGCTCTCCGAGCACCTGTTGGAGAAGCTGGCCGAGACCCACCAGACCGCCCTCCTCACGGACCTCGAGCTGCCCCTGGCCGTGGTGCTGGGCCGGATGGAGCTCGCCGGGATCGCCGTGGACCCCGAGGGGGTGCAGGTCCTGCTCGACGACTTCGCCCGGGTGATCGAGCAGGCGCAGCAGGAGGCGCACGCCCAGATCGCGGAGCCCGTGAACCTCGGCTCCACCAAGCAGCTGCAGCAGGTGATGTTCGAGGAGCTGGGGCTGCCGAAGACCAAGAAGATCAAGTCCGGCTTCACCACCGATGCCGACGCCGTGGCGGAGCTGCTCACCCGCACCGACCCGGACTCCAAGGGGCACCGCTTCCTCGCCGGCCTGCTGGCCTACCGGGACGCCAACAAGCTCCGCCAGACCGTCGAGGGCCTGCAGAAGGCCATCGCCGAGGACGGCCGTGTGCACACCACCTACATGCAGAACGTCGCCGCCACCGGCCGGCTGTCCTCCACCAACCCCAACCTGCAGAACATCCCCGTGCGCACCGAGGAGGGCCGCCGCATCCGCGGGCTGTTCGTGGTCGGGCGCCCGGAGGACGGGCGGGCCTACGAGCAGCTGCTCACCGCCGACTACTCCCAGATCGAGATGCGCATCATGGCGCACCTGTCCGGGGACGAGGCGCTGATCGAGGCGTTCCGCAGCGGCGAGGACCTGCACCGCTTCGTCGGCTCGAAGATCTTCGGCGTGGCCCCGGAGGAGGTCACCGCGCCCATGCGCTCCAAGGTCAAGGCCATGAGCTACGGGCTGGTCTACGGGCTGAGCTCCTTCGGGCTCTCCAAGCAGCTGCGGATCCCCGTCGACGAGGCCCGCACCCTGATGAGCGACTACTTCACCCGGTTCGGGGCGGTGCGCGACTACCTGCGCGGCGTCGTGGAGCAGGCCCGCGAGGACGGCTACACGGCCACGATCGACGGCCGCCGCCGGTACCTCCCGGACCTCTCCAGCGACAACCGGCAGCTGCGCTCCATGGCCGAGCGCGCCGCCCTCAACGCCCCCATCCAGGGCTCGGCCGCCGACATCATCAAGAAGGCGATGCTCGGGGTGGACCGGCGCTTCGCCGACGAGGGCCTCGGCTCCCGGATGCTCCTGCAGGTCCACGACGAGCTCGTGGTGGAGGTCGTGCGCGGGGAGCGCGAGACCGTGGAGCGGGTGCTGCGCGAGGAGATGGGCGGCGCCGCCGAGCTGTCCGTGCCGCTGGAGGTCAACGTCGGCGCGGGCCGCTCCTGGCACGAGGCGGCCCACTGACCGGCCGGACCGGCGCCCCGGCCGGCCCGCTCCCCGACCCCACCGCGAACGAGGAACCCACCATGGACCCCCAGCACGACGCTCCGACGACACCGTCCACCCCCGGCACCGTGACCGAGTCCTACTCGGCCGGCGGGCACGACTACACCTTCGCGGAGTTCGGCGTGGGCCCCGGCGGCGTCGCGGCCAACCCGGCCGCCGTGGAGTGGGTGCGGGCCATCCGGCAGGGCTTCCACCAGGCGGAGCCGACCGACGAGACCCTCGAGCGCACCCTGTCCTGGATGCACGCCGAGCGGGTGCGGCTGCGAGCGGCGTACCCGCACGCCGTGCCGGAGGCGGCGCTCCCCACCCGGCGGCCCGTGGCGACCTTCACCTCCTGGGAGGGCTCGCTCAACGCGGGCCGCGGCCGGCTGCTGCGGGCCCGGCTCATCTCCGAGGTCACCGTGCGGCCCACGCACAGCCGCCGCGGGCTGCTGCGCCGGCTCATGACGGGAGAGCTCGACCGCGCCCGGCGGGACGGCTACCCCGTGGCGCTGCTGACCGCGACCGAGGCCACCATCTACGGCCGGTTCGGCTTCGGCGCGGCCACGTTCAACCGCGAGGTCACCGTGGACGCCACGACCCGCCTGCAGCTCAAGGCCCCGACCGTGGGCAGCGTGGAGATGGCCGACGGCGAGGCGGTGCGCCAGCTCGCCCCCGTGCTCTTCCAGCGCTTCCACGAGAGCTCCCACGGGTCGGTGAGCCGGGTGGCCTACCACTGGCCCGAGTACACGGGGGAGTACGCCATCACCCCGCAGAAGGCGGACCCCGAGGTGCGCTGCGCCGTGCACTACGACGACGCGATGCGCCCGGACGGCTACGTGACCTACCGGTTCGAGCCCAACACCTCCTACCCGCTGACCCTGACGGTGCTCGACCTCGTGGGCGCCTCCCCGGACGTGTCGATCGCCCTGTGGGAGTTCGTGACCTCCCTGGACCTCGTGGACCAGGTCCGCTTCGGCCGCGCCCCCGTGGAGGACCCGCTGGTGTGGGCGATGGCGGACCGGGCCAAGTACCGCGTCACCGCGGAGTCCGACAAGGTGTGGGTGCGGGTCCTGGACCCCGCCGCCGCGCTGGAGGCCCGCCCGTACACCTTCCGCGGGCGGATCGTGATCTCCCTCGTGGACTCGATGGGCTACGCCGACGGCGTCTGGGCACTGGACACCAGCAGCGGCACGCCCGTGGTCGAGCGGCTGGGCGACCGGCCCCGCACCGCCGACGACGACGCCGGGCGGTCGGTCCCCGCGGTGGAGCTGCCCGACGGGGCCGACGTGGCGATGCGGGTGGACGTGCTCGGGTCCCTGTACCTCGGGGCGGTGAAGGCGAGCACCCTCGCGCAGGCGGGACTGATCGTGGCCCGGGACGAGGACTCGCTACGGGACCTGCAGGACTTCATGGAGACCCCGACCGCCCCGTACGGCGTCACACAGTTCTGAGCCCGCGCGGCACGGCGGGTCGCGTGTTGCGCCCCTTTTCCTCCGTCCGTAGACTGACCCGGTGCGTGCTCTGCACGTGCCCTGTCCAGCAATCCTTCGGAACGGCCGCGGTCCGGCCGGACAATCTCCGTTCCGACTGATCACAAACTATCCCCATCGGAGCCCCTACTACATGACCACCACCACCCCGCAGGTTGCCGTCAACGACATCGGGTCCGCCGAGGACTTCCTCGCCGCTGTCGACGCGACCATCAAGTACTTCAACGACGGCGACCTCGTCGAGGGCACCGTCGTCAAGGTCGACCGCGACGAGGTCCTTCTCGACATCGGCTACAAGACCGAGGGCGTCATCCCGTCCCGCGAGCTGTCCATCAAGCACGATGTCGACCCGGACGAGGTCGTGACCGTGGGTGATGAGGTCGAGGCTCTGGTCCTCACCAAGGAGGACAAGGAAGGCCGCCTGATCCTGTCCAAGAAGCGGGCTCAGTACGAGCGCGCCTGGGGCGACATCGAGAAGATCAAGGAGGACGACGGCGTCGTCACCGGCACCGTCATCGAGGTCGTCAAGGGCGGCCTCATCCTCGACATCGGCCTGCGCGGCTTCCTCCCCGCCTCCCTCGTCGAGATGCGCCGCGTGCGCGACCTCGCGCCGTACATCGGCCAGCAGATCGAGGCGAAGATCATCGAGCTGGACAAGAACCGCAACAACGTGGTCCTGTCCCGCCGTGCCTGGCTCGAGCAGACCCAGTCCGAGGTCCGCTCCAACTTCCTGCACAAGCTCGAGAAGGGCCAGGTCCGCACGGGCACGGTCTCCTCGATCGTCAACTTCGGTGCCTTCGTGGACCTGGGCGGCGTCGACGGCCTCGTGCACGTCTCCGAGCTGTCCTGGAAGCACATCGACCACCCCTCCGAGGTCGTCGAGGTCGGCCAGGAGGTCACCGTCGAGGTCCTGGACGTCGACATGGACCGCGAGCGCGTCTCCCTGTCGCTGAAGGCGACCCAGGAGGACCCGTGGCAGCTGTTCGCCCGCACCCACGCCCTCGGGCAGGTCGTGCCGGGCAAGGTCACCAAGCTCGTCCCCTTCGGCGCGTTCGTGCGCGTCGAGGACGGCATCGAGGGCCTGGTGCACATCTCCGAGCTGGCCCAGCGCCACGTGGACATGGCCGAGCAGGTCGTCTCCGTGGGCGACGAGCTGTTCGTCAAGGTCATCGACATCGACCTGGACCGCCGCCGCATCTCGCTGTCGCTCAAGCAGGCCAACGAGGGCGTGGACCCGGACTCCACCGAGTTCGACCCGGCCCAGTACGGCATGGCCGCCGAGTACGACGACCAGGGCAACTACAAGTACCCCGAGGGCTTCGATCCCGAGACCAACGAGTGGATCGAGGGCTACGAGACCCAGCGCGCCGCCTGGGAGCAGCAGTACGCCGACGCCCAGTCCCGCTGGGAGGCGCACAAGGAGCAGGTCCGGAAGTCGATCGCCGAGGACGCCGAGGCCGCCGCCGGCGGCACGACGAGCTCCTCGTCCTCGTCCTCCTCGTCCTCCTCCTCGTCCGCGCCGGCCCCGACCAGCTACTCCTCCGAGGCCCCGGCCGCCGACTCCGGCACCCTGGCCTCCGACGAGGCCCTGGCCGCTCTGCGCGAGAAGCTGACCGGAGCCTGATCCGACAGGCACCGCCAGGCCGTTCCGCACGGCGCTGACCACGACGGCCCCCACCCTTCGCAGGGCGGGGGCCGTCGTGCTGTTCCCGGGGCCGCCGGACCGGCCGGGCGCCGCTCAGGGCCGGCTGCCGGCGGGGGTGTCCACCCAGTCCGTGCCGACGGGCCGCAGGACACCGGCGCCGGCGGTCAGCGAGGCCACGCGGGAGTGCAGCGCGGCGACGGCCGCGTCGTCGTCGGGCAGGGCGAGGCCCAGCTCCGCGCCGGCCGCCCCGTAGGCGGTGTCCAGGACCGTGGTCCCGGCCGCGCGCAGCTCGTTCTCGATCCGGCCCGCGTCCGCGTGGGAGGCGGGGAGCCGGTAGAGCCGCTGCCGCCGGCGGACCACCAGGGACGCGCCGTCGAGGGCCTGGGACACGGCCTCGGAGTAGGCCCGGACCAGCCCGCCGGCGCCGAGCAGGGTGCCGCCGAACCAGCGGACCACCACGGCGCTCACGTCCGAGAGGTCGGTGACGTCCCGGCCGGCGGCGTCCGTGGCGGTGCGCCGCAGCACGAGGGCCTCGAGCATCGGCAGGCCCGCGGTGCCGGCGGGCTCGCCGTCGTCGGAGGAGCGCTGCACGTCCCGGTCCGGGCCCAGGACGAACGCCGAGCAGTGGTGGCGGGCGTCGTGGAATCCGCGCCGCAGCTCCTCGGCCAGGGCCCGGGCCTCGGCCTCCGTGGGCGCCCGGCGCAGCACTGCCAGGAAGCGGGAGCGCTTGATCTCCAGCTCGGCCACCGCCTCCGTGCCCGCGGCGAGCGTCGTGTACCGGGTCGCGCGGCTGAGCAGGGGGTCCGGGTCCATGCTCCCCACTCTAGGCCGGGCCCCGCGCGCCCTCGACGGGACCGGGACGGGGTGCTAGACAGGGGAGCAGCCGCGACCGAGGGAGCAGACATGCGCATCGCCGACACCTCCGACCTCTGGTGGAAGCAGGCGGTCGTGTACTGCGTGGACGTCGAGCGGTTCCTGGACACGGACGGCAACGGCGTCGGCGACATCGCCGGGCTGGCCGAGAGGGTGGACTACCTGGCGGAGCTCGGCGTCACCTGCCTGTGGCTCATGCCGTTCTACCCTTCGCCCAACCGGGACGACGGCTACGACATCACCGACTTCTACGGCGTCGACCAGCGGCTGGGCAGCTTCGGCGACCTCGTGGAGCTCGTCCGCACCGCCCAGGACCGCGGTCTGCGGGTCATCGCCGACCTCGTGGTCAACCACACCTCCGACCAGCACCCGTGGTTCCAGGCCGCACGTTCGAGCACGGACAACCCGTACCGCGACTACTACGTGTGGCGGGCCGACGAGCCGCCGGACACCTCCGGGAAGGCCGTGTTCCCCGACCAGGAGGGCGGCATCTGGACCCGGGACGAGATCACCGGGCACTGGTACCTGCACCGCTTCTACCGCCACCAGCCCGACCTCAACCTCTCCCACCCCAAGGTGCGGGACGAGATCGCGAAGATCGTCGGGTTCTGGCTGCACCTGGGCCTCGACGGCTTCCGCGTGGACGGGATCCCCCAGCTGCTCACGCTGGCGCAGGGCGACGACTTCGAGAACCAGGGCGGGTTCACGGACCCGCACGGGTTCCTGCGCTCGCTGCGCAGGTTCGCCAACCGCCGCAACGGCCGGGCCGCCCTGCTGGGCGAGGTCAACCTGCCCTACCAGCAGCAGCTCGAGCTGTTCGGCACGGAGGACGCGGGGGAGCTGACCATGATCTTCGACTTCGTGGCCATGCAGAACCTCTACCTCTCGTTGGCCCGCCGGGACGCCGGGCCGCTGGCGACCGCCCTGAAGAACCGGCCCCGCATCCCGCAGGACGCCCAGTGGGCCAACTTCGTGCGCAACCACGACGAGCTCACCCTCGACCAGCTCTCCGCGTCCGAGCGGGAGGAGGTCTTCGCCGCCTTCGGGCCAGAGGAGCGCATGCAGATCTACGGCCGGGGCCTCACCCGGCGGCTGCCGCCCATGCTGGACGGGGACCGGCAGCGCATCCGGATGGTCTACTCGCTGCTCTTCTCCCTGCCGGGCACCCCGGTGCTGTACTACGGCGAGGAGATCGGCATGGGCGAGAACCTCGCCGCCGAGGGCCGCATGGCCGTCCGCACGCCCATGCAGTGGACCTCCGGGCGCAACGGGGGGTTCTCCTCCGCCGGCGCCGAGGACCTCTCCGGCCCCGTCGTCGAAGGAGAGTTCGGCCCCGCGGCCGTGAACGTGGCCGACGCCAAGCGGGACCCGGACTCCCTGCTGAACTTCGTCACCGCCCTGGCCCGCCGCTACCGCGAGTGCACCGAGCTGGCCTGGGGGCCCGCCGAGGTCCTGGACCAGCCGCGGCGGGAGGTCCTTGCCCACCGGTGCTCGTGGGAGGGCTCCGGCATCGTGGCGCTGCACAACTTCTCCGCCGAGCCCACCACGGTGCCGCTGCGGCTGCCGGACGAGGAGGAGGGCACCGAGCTGCTGGACCTGCTGGGCAGCGGGACGTGCACCCTCGACGCCGACTCCTCGGCCGAGCTGGCCCTGGAGGGCTATGGGTACCGCTGGCTGCGGGTGCAGCGGGCGCACGGGCCCGGCACGCTGCCGGACGTCATGACCACCGTGGCCGGGGCCGGGAGGCTTGAGCGCCCGGCGGGGCGCGGCCGGGACCGGCCGATAGCATGGTCCCATGCTGACCATCGGACTCACCGGCGGGATCGCCTCGGGCAAGTCCACGGTCTCCCGGCGGCTCATGGAGCTCGGGGCCACCGTGGTCGACGCCGACGCGATCGCCCGCGCCCTGCAGGAGCCGGGCCGGCCCGGCCTCGAGGGGATCGTGGAGGAGTTCGGACCCTCCGTGCTGACCCCGGACGGCCGCCTGGACCGGGCCGCGCTCGGCGCCCGCGTGTTCGCGGACCCGGAGGCGCGCGCCCGGCTCAACGCGATCATCCACCCCCTCGTCCGGGCGGAGGCCGAGCGGCTCGCGGCCGCGGCCGGGGAGGACGCCGTCCTGGTCGAGGACATCCCGCTGCTCGTGGAGACCGGCCAGCACGGGCGCTTCGACCTCGTCCTCACGGTCCAGGCCCCGGCGGAGGAGCGCGTGCGGCGGATGGTCGAGGACCGCGGCATGACGGAGGCCGACGCCCGCGCCCGGATCGCCGCCCAGGCCACCGACGAGGAGCGGGCCGCCGTCTCCAGCACCGTGCTGGTCAACGACGGCACCGTGCAGCACCTGCTCGACCGCGTGGACGCGTGGTGGGAGTGGCACGTGGAGCCGCGCCTGGCGTCCACGCCGCCCCCGGAGTGAGCCTCCGCCTCAGGACGACCACGCGGTAGGGTCGTAGCAACCAGAACGCACCACCGATCCACACGACCGACGCACACAACCGAGACACGGCGGCCGTCCGCTCGTCCGAGGCCGAGGGCAGCCGGGGAAGCACGGCGATGTTGAACAGACTGCACGACTCCCTGCGACTGCGGACCAGTCCCACCATCTTCTTCGGCTCCGCGCTGGTGATCGCCGCGTTCGTGGTCCTGACGCTGGTGTTCACGGAGTCCATGGACGCTGTCTTCGCGGACGGCTCGACCTGGGTGATCGAACAGCTCGGCTGGTTCTACATCCTGGGTGTGACCGTCTTCCTGCTGTTCCTGATCTACCTCATGGTCAGCCGCTTCGGTCAGGTCCGGCTCGGGGCCGACGACGAACGGCCCCAGCACACCAACCTGTCCTGGTTCTCGATGCTCTTCGCCGCGGGCATCGGCACGATCCTGATGTTCTGGGCCGTCGCCGAACCGGTGAACCACTTCGCGAACCCGCCCCGGCAGGGCGTCGAGCCGGCCTCCATGGAGGCCGCCACCGAGGCGATGGGCTTCACGCTCTACCACTTCGGGCTGCACACCTGGACGATCTTCACCCTCCCGGCACTGGCCTTCGGCTACTTCATGTACAAGCGCAACCTCCCGCCGCGGGTGAGCTCCATGTTCCAGCCGCTGCTGGGGGAGCGCATCCACGGGCCGGTCGGGCGGCTCATCGACATCCTGGCCATCGTCGGCACCCTCTTCGGCGTGGCCGTCTCGATCGGGCTCGGCACCATGCAGATCAACAGCGGCCTGGCACGGCTCTTCGGCATCTCCGAGTCGGCGCTGTCGCAGATCCTCATCATCGCCGCCGTCAGCCTCGTCGCCTCGGTCTCCGTGGCCCTCGGCCTCGACCGGGGCATCAAGCGGCTGTCCAACACCAACATCCTCATCGCGATCGCCCTGCTGGTCTTCATCCTCGTCTCCGGGCCCACCGTGCTGATGCTCAAGGGCATGGTCGAGTCCGCCGGCACGTACCTGTCGATGCTCCCGGCGCTCGCCTTCTGGAACGACTCGCTCGCGGACACCGGGTGGCAGAGCGGCTGGACCGTCTTCTACTGGGCGTGGACCATCACGTGGTCCCCGTTCGTGGGCATCTTCATCGCCCGCATCTCCCGCGGCCGCACCATCCGCCAGTTCGTCTCCGGGGTGCTCGCCTTCCCCACGCTGTTCTCCGTCATCTGGTTCGGGATCTTCGGCATGGGCGTGTTCGACATCGAGCTCAACGGCGGGGGCGGGCTCGTGGAGGCCGTCGTCGACGAGGGCGACATCCCCGGCGCGATGTTCGTCTTCCTCGAGAACTTCCCGTTCTCCACCGTCACCTCCGCCGTGGGCGTGCTCATCGTGGTGCTGTTCTTCATCACCTCGATCGACTCGGCCGCCCTGGTCATGGACACCATGGGCAGCGGCCACGAGGAGGAGTCCCCGGTGCACCAGCGCGTGTTCTGGGTCGTCGCCATCGGCCTCATCGCCGCGATCCTGCTGACCGCCACCGGCGCCACCGGGCTCGCCGCGCTGCAGAACGTGGCGATCCTCATCGGCCTGCCGTTCTTCGTGCTCGGGTACGTGATGATCTACTCGCTGCTCCGGGCCCTGCGCGAGGACGCCGGGGAGGTGGGCGTCCTGCCCACCCGCCAGTGGCGCCGGGTGCTGCCGCCCGAGGAGTTCCGCCGCCGCACCTCCACCGGCGCCGAGGTGGACGAGGAGATCGTCGTGGCCCCGGACTACGTGCACGGCTCGGAGCCGGCCAACGCCCCGGCCATCGAGCACCCGGAGCAGCCCGACTACGTGCGGGAGTACCGCACGAGCACCGGCTCCCTCAAGCAGATCCGCGACGTCGAGTAGCCGCCCGCACACCAGGGACCGTATGGCCCCACCGGCGTCACACCCGCCGGTGGGCCCGGTCCGTGCCGGCACCCAGGCGCTAGACTGGTGATCACCATCACAGTCGGCAACGGGGGACGTCATGGCGCGGAACAGGCAGAACACCAACCGGGACGGCGAGCAGCAGCACCGCATCCTCGACCGGCTCAACGCCATCGCGATGCGCGTCTACGGGCCGGGGGACCGGCTGGCCCAGGCGCAGGAGGGCGAGAGGATGAGCGAGGCCGCCCAGACCTGGTACCAGGAGGTCCAGGAACACTTCTACGTGGAGAAGGACGAGCACGGCAACGAGTACCTCTACCACCGGGACGACTCCGGCGAGGGCACGAACACCGGCAGCTCGCGCAACTAGAACTCTCGCGAAGGGCGGGGAGCCTCCGGAGGCTCCCCGCCCTTCTGCGTGCGCTCTCCGGACGGGCGGAGGCGACGGGACGGCGCCGTGTCGGGTCAGCGCCCCGAGCCCTGGTCCCCGATAGGCTCCGAGAGCGCCGGAACACCCCTGCCCGGGACGCACCCGCCCCTGCACCGAGAGCGAGCACCTGTCGTGACACCGGATCCCCACCCCGTCTCCCGGACCGCCGTGACTGACAGTCCGGTCGTCCACGTCCAGAGCGAGCAGCGGGAGGACCTGTTCTGGCGCGGCGCCGCGGTGGTCGGCCTGTTCTTCGTCGCGGCCATCGTCGCGCTCTTCATCGGCGTCCCCGTCTGGCTGATGATCGCGTTCTGGAACCCGTGGCTGCTGTTCACTCTGGTCTTCGTGGCGGCCGGGGTCCTGCTCCTTGTCAGGACGGTGGACCTGGTGCGCAGGGGAGCCTGGCACGCCCGCCACCGCTCGACCTATACCCTGCGCGAGACCGGCATCGAGACGACCGAGTGGAACACCTTCGGCGCCGACGCACCGGTCCGCCGGGCCATCCCGTGGGAGGCCGTGGCCTCCGTCGTGGCCTCCTACCGGATCCTGCGCCGCACGATCCTCGTCGAGAACGGCGGCGGAACACTGACCGAGACGGCCCCCGTCCTGCACATCCTGTTCGACCAGGACGGGAGCCGCCGGATCACGAGCGTCCCCTTCTCCTCGCACAAGGACCCCGCGGTCGACGTCTGGATCGCAGCGCTGCGGAAGCACGGCGTGGAACTGGGCTACACCGCCCGGCCGCTCTCGTGGAAGGGCGAGGCCTACCTCGGCCCCGAGGCCCAGCTCGAGCACCTCGCGACCACCGAAGAGGTCATCCCCTTCCCCGCCACCGGCGGGTGGCTGGACAACACGATCCGGCTGGAGAACCGCTGGCATCAGAACGCCGCGCAGGCCCAGGAGCAGGCGGAGCGCCGGGACCCCGCGCTGCAGGAGGCGCGTCAGCGGCCCACCGGCCGGCACTGGATCCTCGGTGCATGGTTCGCCGGCATGTACGCCCTGAGCGCCGGCTTCCTGCTGCCCTACCTCGTCCAGCACGGGTGGTTGCCCGCCGCCGTCTGGCCGCTGGAGCTCCTCGTGGTCCTGCCGGCGGCCGCGCTCTTCTTCCTGCCGCTGCGCCGTGGCCTGCGCTGGTTCCACGGGCTGGTGTGCTGGCTTCTGCTGGTGGTCATCTCCTTCTCGGTGCTGGTGGGCAGCGTGGAGATGGGGTCGGCTGCCGAGCGGACAGCGATGATCGGCTTCGGGCTGACCGTCCTCTCCGCGGCCCTGCTGTGGGCCCCGTACCTGCTCGTGAAGCGCAGCGTGCCCCGGCACGACCTCGTCGGGGGCCCCGTGTAGTCCGTTCATCGGGGGACAGGCGGGGTTCCTGATCGGTGCGGAAGGGCCCCGTCCCGCAAGTGCCGCCTGCTCGGTCCTGGGCCGGAGTGGCGAGGGAGCCGCCTCAGGGGGCAGCGGGGACGGGTGCGGTGCTGGTGCGGGTGACCAGCTGGGCGGGGAGCACCACGTGCTCGCCGGTCACCGCGGTGTTCTCAGCCGTCGCATCCAAGCGGCGCAGCGCCAGGTCCACGGCGGTGTGCGCGAGCAGGCAGGGGTCCTGGGCCAGGGTGGTGAGGTCGAGGTAGGGCAGGGACGCCTGCTCGGAGTCGTCGAAGCCGACCACCGACAGGTCCTCGGGCACGCACCGGCCCAGGACGCGGGCCTGGCTGATCACCCCGACGGCGCAGCGGTCGTTGAAGGCGATGACAGCGGTCGGCGCGGGGTCCTGGGCCAGGAGCCCGGTGATGGCGGTGGCGCCGCCGGCCTCCGAGGCGCCACCGCGCACGATCAGCATCTCGTCGACCAGGCCCGCGGCGGCCATGGTGTCCTGGTAGCCGGCCCGGCGCCTCGCCCCGCCGGCCTCGCGGTCGGCGTCGATGTAGGCGATCCGCCGGTGCCCCAGGTCGAGGAGGTGCTCCACGGCCAGCACCGCGCCGCGGTGGTCGTCGGTGGCCACGCTGTCGAAGGCCGCCGCGTCGAAAGCCCGGGTGACGGAGACGACCGGCAGGGTCGCACTGATCTGCTCGAGGCGGGTCCGTGGCAGGGCGCTGCCCAGCAGGACCAGGGCCTCGCACCGGTCGCGCAGCAGGGCCTCCACCGCGGCGTCCTCCGCCCGGTGCGGTGTGACGGCCGAGAGCACGACGTCGTAGCCCCGCTGCTGGGCGGCGGTGTGGATACCGTCGAGGATCTCTCCGTGGAAGGGCTGCACGGGCTCGAAGGCCACCCCCAGCAGCCGGGAGCGGCCCTGGCGCAGCAGCCGGGCACGTTCGTCGCGGCGGTAGCCCAGCTCGGCGGCGACCCGCAGGACGTGGGCCCGGGTCTCCTCGCTGGCGCCGGGGGCGTCGCGGAAGACGATCGAGACCAGGGGCTGGGAGACCCCGGCCGCCCGGGCGACGTCGCGCATGGTGACGCGGCGCCCGGACGGGTGGCCGGGGGCTTCCCGCCCCGGGGCGTCCGGGCTCACGGGCAGGGAACGGTGAAGGCGTCCCGGAATCGTCTCAGCGCCAGCTCGGGGTCGGCGGCGGCAAAGGCCTCCATCGCAATCACTCCTTCGTATCCGGCCTCGGCCAGGGCGGTGGCCACCCGGGGGAAGTGGATCTCCCCGGTGCCCGGCTCGCACCGCCCGGGGACGTCGGCCACCTGGATCTCCCCCACGTACGGGAGGGCCCTCCGGCACAGTTCTACCAGGTTCCCCTCCCCGATCTGGGCGTGGTAGAGGTCCAGGTTCAGCCGCAGGTGCGGACTGTCCACCGCCGCGACCAGCGCCAGGGTGTCCTCGGCCGCCCCGAAGGGCACCCCCGGGTGGTCGACGGCGCGGTTGAGGTTCTCCAGGGTGAAGACCCGCCCGTGGCGCTCGCCCAGGACGGCCAGCCGCTCCAGCGTGCGGGCCGCTGCCAGCCAGTCCGCCCCGGTGACCACCTCGTGTGGCACCACGGGGAGCCCCTGGGGGTCCAGGCCGGTGCCGTGGACGTTGAGCCGGGGGCAGTCGACGACCTCGGCGGCGGCCAGCGAGTCCTCTGCGGTGCGCAGCAGTTCCGCCGCCCCGTCCGGGTCCACGAGGGCCCCGCGCACGTAGCCGGTCATCGACCCGAACCGGGCCCCGGTGGCGGCCAGGGCGGGCAGGTCCTTGGCGGTCCAGTCCCAGATCTCCACCTCGAACCCGGCCTCGTGCAGCCGGCGCACCCGCTGCTCGAACGGCAGGTCGACGAAGACCATCTCCGCGCTCGCCGCCAGGGTGAAGCCGCTCATCGGGTGGCTCCCACCGGGTCCAGGCTCACCGGGGCGCCGGTGCGGCAGGACTCGACGCAGCCCAGGGCGATCCGCAGCGCGTCCCGGGCCGCCTCCACCCCCGGACCCGGCGAGAGGTGCCCGAGGGCGGTGTCGGTGAAGGCCTGCAGCTCCGCGGTGTAGGCGCCGCGCATCGACTGGGTGTCGGCGCGGACGGTCTCCGCGGCGAGACCCTCCGGGCCGTAGTAGCGCATGCTCGAGGCCGCCAGGTCCCCGGCGGTGACCATGCCGGCGGAGCCGAAGGCCTCCGCCCGGGTGTCGTAGCCGTAGGCGGCCGAGAAGCTGGCCTCGGCGGTGGCGATCGCCCCGTTGTCGTAGCGGATGGTGACCACGGCGGTGTCCAGCAGCCCGGCGTCCTTGAAGTCCGGGGCCACGAGGGCGTCGGCCACCGCGTGGACCTGTACCGCCCGGGCGGCGGGGTTGAGGAAGTTCAGGGTGTCGAAGTCGTGGATCAGGGTCTCCAGGAAGATCGTCCACGGGGCCACCGCGCCGGGGTTCGCCAGTCCCGGGTCGCGGGTGGTCGAGCGCAGCAGCTGCGGGGAGCCGATCCGCCCGGCCTCGATGGCCGCCCGGGCCTGCGGGAATCCGTCGGCGAAGCGGCGGTTGAACCCGATCCGGAACAGCATTCCGTGGGTCTCGACGGCCTGGTGGACCCGGTCGATCTCCTCCAGCGTCATCCCGGCCGGCTTCTCGCAGAAGATCGCCTTGCCGGCCGCGGCGACCTGCTCCACCAGCTCGGTGTGGAACCGGGCCGGTGCGGTGATCACCACCGCCTCCACCTCCGGGTCGGCCAGCAGCTCTGCGATGTCGGTGTAGGCCGCAGGCACGTACAACGCCTCCGCCAGGCGTGCCGCGGCGCCCTCGACGGGATCGGCGATCGCGACCAGTCGGGCGTTGGGCACGGTGCGGGTGATCAGCTCGGCATGGCTGGAACCGATCCGGCCGGCGCCGATCAGGCCGATGTTCAGGGTACGGGGCTCGGACACGGGATTCTCCTTCAGGTCAGGGTTGGAGCGCGGAAGGGGATGCCCGGGAACGGTGTCCTCAATATGTCCTGACAAACCCTTGGCAGAAACACTAGTACGTATTAGTGTGATCGCCAACACCTCTGCCGAACAAGTTTCCGGCAGCGCGTCGAAGGGCCGAGGCCCGGCCAGAAGAGGAGACCTTTCATGACCGCAACGCTGTTCCTGCCGATCGACAGGAACTCCCCGGTGCCCCTCTACCACCAACTCGCCCTCCTCCTGGAAGGGGTAATCCACAGCGGGGATCTGGCGCCGGGCACCAAGCTGGACAACGAGCTCGAGCTCGCGTCCCGACTGCGCATTGCCCGGGTCACCGTGCGCAGCGCTCTGCAGCATCTGGTCGAGGCCGGCCTGGTGGTACGCACCCCCGGATCCGGCACGCACGTCACCCCGCCCCACCGGTGGGCGCGCCCTCCGGCGCACTCCACGTCGCAGCAGTCGCTGTAGACGTTTCGCGACCGTCGCACCGGATGTCGGGTGCGGCAACCGACCGGAGAAGCCGCGAGCCCGTCCGGGCGGCGAAGCGCATTCCGCCGGCACGCCCGCCGGCCTTCAGCGGCGTCCTGCCTTCTCGGCCGATCCCCGATCCACCCGCACGAACAACCCACCATCCGACCGGTGCCGCACACGGTTCGACCGTGCTTCACGAGGTCATCACCCAAGGAGTTCCCATGTCCCACCATTCTCCGAGCGACAGCCGGGTCGCCCTCCCGCCGTTGACCCAGGGGCCGCACCGGAAGCGGCTCGGACTGATCTCGGTCGTGGCCTGCCTGGGCGGGCTGCTGTTCGGCTACGACACCGGTGTGACCAACGGCGCCGAGGGGCCGATGGCCCAGGACCTGGGGCTGAACCTGCTCCAGCTGGGCGTGGTGATCAGCTCGCTCATCTTCGCCGCCGCCGTCGGCGCCCTGGTCTGGGGCCGGGTCTCGGATGCCTGGGGCCGGCGCAGGACGATCATCCTGCTGGCCGTGCTGTTCTTCGCCGGCACCGCCCTGGTGGTCCTCACCCCCACGCCTGCTGAGGAGGGAACGTTCTCCCTGACCGGGTACACGGTCCTGGTCTGCGGGCGGATCCTGATCGGCCTGGCCGTCGGTGGAGCCTCCACGGTGGTGCCGGTGTACCTGGCCGAGCTCGCCCCCTACGAGATCCGCGGGTCGATCACCGGCCGCAACGAGCTGGCGATCGTGTTCGGCCAGCTGGCCGCCTTCGTGATGAACGCGATCATCGCCGTCACCCTCGGCGACGTCGTGGAGGGCATCTGGCGGATCATGTTCGCCGTCTCCGCGCTGCCGGCGATCGGATTGTTCATCGGGATGCTGCGCATGCCCGAGTCCCCGCGCTGGCTCACCGAGAAGGGCCGGTACGACGAGGCCCTGGCGGTGCTGGAGACGGTCCGCCCGGCCGACCGGGCCAAGGCCGAGCTGCAGGAGATCGAGCGCATCGCCGCCATCGAGGTCCAGGCCCACCAGATCGGGCTGAAAGCGGTCCTGACGAACAAGTGGCTGCTGCGGATCATCCTGGTCGGTATCGGGGTGTCCATGACCCAGCAGCTGACCGGCATCAACTCCGTCATGTACTACGGCACCCGCATCCTGGAGGAGTCCGGGATGACCGCCCAGCAGGCCGTGCTGGCCAACATCGCCTTCGGTGTCGTGGCGGTGATCGGTGGCATCATCGCCCTGTACAACATGGACCGGCTCGACCGGCGCAAGACCTTCATCATCGGCTTGAGCCTCACCACCACCTGCCACCTGCTGATCGGCATCGCCGGCAACCTCCTGCCCGAAGGCAACCCGGCCCGCCCGATCGTGATCCTCGTCCTCGTGGTCGCCTTCGTGCTCTCGATGCAGACGTTCCTCAACGTCGCCGTCTGGGTGTGGCTGGCAGAGATCTTCCCGCTGCACATGCGCGGGTTGGGCATCGGCATCTCGGTGTTCTTCGGCTGGACCATGAACGGTTTCCTGGCCCTGTTCTTCCCGTCCCTCGTGGCCGCGGTCGGGATCTCGGGCACGTTCTTCCTCTTCGCCGGCATCGGCGTCCTCGCCCTGATCTTCGTCGCCACCCAGGTCCCCGAGACCCGCAACCGCTCCCTGGAGGACCTCGAGGAGGACGTCTCCACCGGAGCGATCTACCAGGTCGCCGAGCCCGCCGACGCCCACCGGTCCTGAGCCCCACGGCGTGACCCGCGCGCAGGCCGTGGGGTGGGCGGGTCAGGGCGTGGTGATGGCTGCTGCGACGGCCTTGCCCAGCTCCTCGGTGGTGGACCTGCCGCCCATGTCGGGAGTCAGGGCCTGGGGCCCGCCGGCCAGCACCTCTTCCATGGCGGTGGTGACGGCGGCGGCGGCGTCGGCTTCGCCGAGGTGGTCCAGCATCATGGCGGCGGCCCAGATCTGTCCGACGGGGTTGGCGATGCCCTTGCCGGCGATGTCGGGGGCGGAGCCGTGGACGGGTTCGAAGAGGCTGGGGTGCTTGCGTTCGGGGTTGATGTTGCCGCTGGGGGCGATGCCGATGGTTCCGGTGCAGGCCGGTCCGAGGTCGGAGAGGATGTCGCCGAAGAGGTTGCTGGCCACGACAACGTCGAACCAGTCGGGGTGCATGACGAAGTTCGCGGTGAGGATGTCGATGTGGTACTTGTCCACGTCGATGTCGGGGTAGGCGGCGGCCATGGCTTCCACGCGCTCGTCCCAGTACGGCATGGTGATGGAGATGCCGTTGCTCTTCGTCGCCGAGGTCAGGTGCTTCTTGGGGCGGGTCCGGGCCAGGTCGAAGGCGTACTTGAGGATCCGGTCGACACCGGTGCGGGTCATCACGGTCTCCTGCATCACGGTTTCCCGCTCGGTGCCGTCGAACAGTCTCCCGCCGATGCTGGAGTACTCGCCTTCGGTGTTCTCGCGGACGACATAGAAGTCGACATCTCCGGGTGTACGGCCGGCCAGCGGGCTGGGGACCCCGGCCAGGAGCTTGACCGGGCGCAGGCTGACGTACTGGTCGAAGTGGCGGCGGAACTGCAGGAGGCTTCCCCACAGCGAGACGTGGTCGGGGACGACCTCGGGCCAGCCGACGGCCCCGAAGAACATGGCGTCGAACTGGTTGAGCTGGTCGAACCACCCGTCGGGCAGCATCTTGCCGTGCTGGGAGTAGTAGGCCGCCGAGGCGAAGTCGAAGTGCTCGAACTCGAGATTCAGCTCGAAGGCGGCGGCGACCGTGTCCAGGACGCGCAGTCCTTCGGGCACGACCTCGGTGCCGATTCCGTCGCCGGGGATGACCGCAATGCGGTGGGTGTTCGACATCAGGATCTGTTCCTTGATCTGTGCTGGTGACGTTGCAGGGTTGACGGTGGGGCTCAGCGGTCCACCGGGTGGGCCGGTTCGCGGCCGGCGAGGACGTCGATGACGGCCTGGGCTGCGGCCAGCCCGGCGCGCGCGCGTGCTTCGACGGTCTGGCCGGCGAGGTGGGAGGTGATGATGACGTTCTCCAGGGCCCGCAGCGGGCTGTCCTGGGGGAGCGGTTCGGTCTCGAGCACGTCCAGGGCGGCGGCGGCGATGCTGCCGTCGCGCAGGGCGGCGGCCAGGGCGTTCTCGTCCACCAAGGAGCCGCGGGCGGTGTTGACCAGCACCGCGGTCGGCTTCATCGCCTGCAACCGCGGCGCGTCGATGAGCCGCCCGGTGGTGCCACCGGCCCGGGTGTGCAGGGACAGGTAGTCGGCGGTACGGATGACGGTGTCGAGGTCGGTGAACTCTACCGACGGATCATCGGCGTCGGGGTGGGAGGTGCTGACCATGACGGTCATTCCCAGGGCGGCACCGAGCCGGGCGGTGGCCCGGCCGCTGGGCCCGTAGCCGATGATGCCCAGGGTGGCGCCCCGGAGCTCGTGGCCGGCGTCGCGGGGCCACCGGCCGGCCCGGACGGCGGTGGTGACGTCGGCCAGGCGGCGGGCGGCCATGATGATCAGCCCGATGGTCAGCTCGGCCACGGAGTGGTGGTTGGTGCCCGGGGCGTTGCACACCCGGATGCCGGCGGCGGTGGCGGCGGGCACGTCGATGGAGTCGTACCCGACGCCGCTGCGAGCCAGGACCTTCAGACTGTGGGCGTCGGTGAGCATGTCGGCGGTGACCGGTTCGCTGGCCAGGATGGCCCCGTCGATGCCGTCGAACAACACCGCCCGATCGCCGGGCTGTCGGGTTCCGGTGGAGGGGGAGTGCACGGGTTCGTGGCCGTGCCGGCGCAGGAGCCGGTCCACGTCGTCGCCGGGGACGAGGTAGTCGGTGGTGATCAGGATGCGTCCCACGATCGGGTGTCCTCCATGTGTGGTGTGGTGTGTGGTGTCTCAGTCATTCTCGGTGCGGTGCCCTGGGACGGGGAAGCTCGAGCGCGCCGTCCCGGCGACCTCGGCACCCGGGATGCCGGGCGCCGAGGTCACCGGTGACGGGATCACCGGTGGCTTTCTGGGCTGCCCTCGAGTGACGGCTGCACGGGTGCCGGGCCGGAATGGTGGGTCACTGGAAGGCCGCCGGGGTGGACATCAGATCGATGCCCCACAGGGACGGCAGGACGTAGAGCACCGCGGCGACGATGAGCAGGAGCGCGGCGATGTTCAACCAGAAGCCGGTCTTGACCATTTCCATGATCGTCACCTTCCCGGTGCCGAACAGGATCGCGTTCGGGGGTGTGCCCACCGGGAGCATGAAGGCGCAGTTGGCGGCCATGGCGCAGGGCACCATGAGGGCGAAGGGGTGGATGCCCAGAGCGATCGCGAACGCTGCCATGACCGGCAGGATCATGGTGGCGGTGGCCGCGTTCGAGGTGATCTCGGTCATGAACGGCACCAGGGCGGTGGCCAGCAGGATGATGAGGATGACGTCGACCCCGTCGAGGGCGCGCAGCTGCTCTCCGATCCATCCCGACAGGCCGGTCTCGACGAACCCCGCCGCGATGGCCAGGCCTCCGCCGAAGAGCAGGAGGATCCCCCACGGAATCTTCTTCGAGTCCTCCCACTGCATGATGCGCCTCTCGTCGGCACGGCGGGTGGGCAGGGTGAACAGGACCACGGTGGCGATGATCGCGATGATGCCGTCGCTGATGCCCGGGAGCACGTCCTCCCAGATGAAGGAGCGGGTCACCCACAGGAAGGCCACGCCCAGGAAGACCGCGAGCACGGCCTTCTCCTCGTGCGACATCGCGCCCAGTGCCTTCTTCTCACTGCGGATCAGCTCTGCACCGCCGGGAAGGTGCTTGAACCGCACCTTGAACGAGACGTTGGTGAGGAAGAACCAGGTGAAGGCCAGCAGGAGGATGACGATGGGAACCCCGAACATCATCCACTGGCCGAAGGAGATGGTCTCCCCGAACAGTTCCCCGGTCGTCGCGGCGAGAATCGCCAGGGGCGGGGTGCCGATGAGGGTGCCCAGGCCGCCGATGGTCGCCGCGTAGCCGATGCCGAAGACGATGGACTTCTCGAACTTCGGCAGTTCGGCTGCATGCTCCCCGCCGCGCAGCGTGTGGGCCGCCTGGTACACCACGGCCAGGCCGACGGGGATCATCATCATCGTGGCCGCGGTGTTGGAGACCCACATCGACAGGAAGGCGGTGGCGACCATGAAACCGAGCACGATGCGCTTCGGACTCGTGCCGATCGCCGAGACGATCGAGAGGGCGATGCGCTGGTGGAGGTTCCACTTCTCCATCGCGATCGCCAGGGTGAAGCCTCCGATGAACAAGAAGATGATGTCGTTGCCGTAGGCGGAGACGACCGCGTCGCCCTCCAGGGCCCCGGTCAATGGCATGAGCACCACGGGCAGCAGGGAGGTCACCGGGATCGGGATCGCCTCGGTGATCCACCAGGTCGCCACCCACAGGGTGACGGCGAGGACCGCCTGCCCTTCCGGGGAGAGCCCTGCCGGGTTGAAGAACAGCATGGCCGCCACGGACAGTGCCGGGCCGAGGATCAGACCGGTGAGGCGTGCGGGCGTGTAGCCAGGCCCTGGGTTTCCGGGGCTCTGCGGCGATCCGGGACCCTTCGTCGCGTCCTGGGCCGGCGCCGGGCTGGTCTTGTCCTGGTCGGCGGCCGTCGGGGTGTGCCCCGCCGACTGCCTGATTCTCGACAAGGTCAGGAGACGCTTGGTCTCTCGGTGCGAGGTCCACAGTTTTCCCCATAGGGAATTCAAGGCAGATGTTGCCATGGCAGCGCTTTCTGGGTTGGTTGACTCAGCAGGGTCGACTGCAGGAACACGGTGCGGATGTCGCATGGGTCGACATCGGTCGCGAACCACTGGAGGGTTGCGGGCGCTCTGCAGGAGGAGAAGAGCTGACGAGCTCGGTCGCGGGACCGGTACCCCTGGGCAGCAGTCACACAGAGGACTTGTTGGTGCGCCATTGATGGGGTGAAGCGATGGTGCCGTGATCGGCAGTTCCCGTCTCCGGGATCAGGCCGGGAACTGCCGATCTCGAGGTGATCAGTGGTGCAGGGCGCTCAGGACCTTGTAGAACTCGGCCTTGCCTTCCAGGCCGATGCCGGGGAGGTCACCGGGGGCCACGCGGCTGTTGACGACGACGGCGTCGTCGGTGAAGCCGCCGGTGGGCTGGAACTCCCCCGGGTAGGACTCGTTGCCGCCCAGCTTCAGGGCCGCGGCGATGTGCAGGGAGAACTGGTGACCGCCGTGGGGGATGCACCGGCGGGAGGACCAGCCGTGCTGGGCGAGCATGTCCAGCACGCGGCGGTACTCGGTCAGCCCGTAGCTCAGTGCGGGGTCGACCTGGATGTAGTCGCGGTCCGAGCGCATGCCGCCGTAGCGGATGAGGTTGCGGGCGTCGTGGACCGAGAACAGGTTCTCGCCGGTGGCGATCGGGTTGGTGTAGTGCTCCGACAGGGCCGCGTTGAGGGCGTAGTCCAGCGGGTCGCCGACCTCCTCGTACCAGAACAGGCCGTACTGGTCGATGGCCTTGCCGTACTCCAGAGCCGTCTGCAGGTCGAACTTGCCGTTGACGTCCACCGCCAGGCGGGACCCGTCACCGCCCAGGCACTCCAGGACCGCCTCGATGCGGGTGAGGTCATCTGCCAGGTCGGTGCCGCCGATCTTCATCTTCACCACGTCGTAGCCGGCGTCGAGGAATCCGCGCATCTCGTGCTGCAGGTCCTGCAGGGTCTTGCCCGGGGCGTAGTAGCCGCCGGCGGCGTAGACGAAGACGTCCTGGTCCGGGTCGCCGTCACCGTAGTGGTCGGAGATCCAGCGGTAGAGCGGGACCCCGGCGATCTTGGCGGCCAGGTCGTGCAGGGCCATGTCCACCACGCCCACGGCGACTGAGCGCTCCCCGTGGCCACCGGGCTTCTCGTTGCTCATCATCAGATCCCAGGCCTTCTCCGGGGAGAGCTCGCCGTGCTCGTCCAGGAGGTCCTCGGTCCGGGCGTTGAGCACGCGGGGGAGCATCCGCTCCTTCAGGATGCCCGTGGCGTTGTACCGGCCGTTGGAGTTGAAGCCGTAGCCGACCAGGGGCTTGCCGTCGACGACCACGTCACTGACCAGCGCGAGGACGGTGCAGTCCATCTTGCTGAAGTCGATGTACGCGTTGCGCATCGAGGAGCTGATCGGAATGGTGTCGACGTGGGCGGAGACGATTCTCATGGTCCTCTTCCTGACGGTAGATATCTTATAAGACGCTTATAAGGTGTTCAGGACACTACACTGGGCGTGATGCAGGGCACAACCCCTGTGGAGAAGAACCCGGGAGCGATGCGGCCATGAGCACTACGAAGGTTTCCTCGAGCAAGGGGGCGATCGCCTACACCGAGCTGCGCCGCCGGATCCTCTCCGGCGATCTGGCCCCGGGGTCACGCCTGTCGCAGTACGACCTGGCCGAGGAGATGGGCATGAGCATCACGCCCCTGCGCGAGGCGGTGCGGCAGCTGGCCAGCGAGGACTGGGTGGAGGTGGACACCCACCGCGACGTGAGGGTGGCGCCGATGAGCGCCTCCGAAGCGCGCCAGCTCCTGGAGGTCCGTCTCTCCCTGGAGCCCTCCGCCACCGAGCTGGCCGCCCTCCGGCGCACCGACCAGGAGGTCGCCGTGATGCGGGCCGCGGCCGAGAAGCTCCTGCCCGTCACCCGCACCTGGGGTGAGGACGCTGTGACCGCCCACCGGGCGTTCCACCGGGCGATCTACCTCGCCTCGCACAACACCGTGATGATCCGGCTGCTGGACGATCTGTGGGACAAGTCCGACCGGTACCGGCGGATCGGACTGGAGCTCCCCGCCGGCGACGAGCCGCGCACCATCGACCTCAACCAGCACCACCGGCTCCTCGAGCTGGTGATCGCCGGAGATGGGCCTGCCGCTGCCGACCTGACCCGCGCTCACATCCTCAACAGCCTCACGGCCTCTGTCACCGGCGCGCTGGAAGCCCGCGAGAGCGGCCCGCTCCAGCTGTCGTACCGCTCCTACGCCGGCTGACCCCTCAGCGGAAGGCCGCAGACGGCACGGGAGTGCCCCGGCGAAGCAGTCGTGCATCGTCCGGAAGGATGCCGACGGACCGCCGGTTCCTCGATGGACGACGAGGAGGACGTCCTGCTTCCGCGGCCGCAGGCGGTCCTGAGCCGGACCCGGCTGCGTGCACTCGGGCCGGCCTGGGAGGTGGTGCGGCGCACCGCACCCACGCACGCCCACCCGGTGGTGGCTCGGCGGCCGCCGGGCAACGTGCTGGCGGCCGTTCCGCTGTCGGTGCTCGACCGGGCCCGGGACCTCGTGGACGGTTCCCGCGGTTGCCTCCCGTGGACTGCCCGGGGCACTGTCGTGCGGCATCGTCGCGAGGTGCCGTGGGGATCGGGGAGCCGATTCCCGCATGATGCCTGGTCCGCCTGAGGGAACTGTGGTTAGGGTGAGGTGTGGTCGAGCAGCTGGCCCGCAGCGTGCCGCTGTCGATGGAGGAAGCTCCTGTGGACCACACCTTGATCGTGCCGGCCGAGGCCGCCCGCCGCGATGAACCCTCTGCCGAGGCGACTCCGGGCCGCCTCCGCAGGACCGCTCCCATGTCCGGCCTCTTGGCCGATGCCCGGTATGTCCTGCCGCTGAAGTGGTCCGACGACACCGGCCTGGACGAACTCGCCCACTACCTGGCCGAGGTCGTCACGTGGATGCCCGTCACCGTCGTCGACGGTTCCGCCGAGAAGCTCTTCGCAGCTCATCGCACGGCGCTGCCGGAGACGGTCGAGCACGTGCGCCCCGATCGGTGGCAGGGGGCCAACGGCAAGGTGGCGGGGGTGATGACCGGTGTCCGCCGGGCGGCCGAGGAACGGATCGTGGTGGCCGACGACGACGTGCGCCACACCCGGGGCACCCTGGAGCGCATCGTGGGGCTGCTGGGGGAGGCCGAGGTGGTCCGCCCGCAGAACTACTATCTGCAACTTCCCTGGCAGGCCCGCTGGGACACCGGACGGACCCTGCTCAACCGGGCTCTGGGCGGGGACTGGCCCGGCACCCTGGGCGTGCGCCGGTCGGCCCTGCTGGACGCGGGAGGCTACGACGGCTACGTCCTGTTCGAGAACCTCGAGCTCGTGCGCACCGTGCGGGCGGCCGGTGGGAGAGAGATCGTGGCCCTGGACGTGCTGGTGGGGAGGATGCCGCCCACCGTGTCCCACTTCCTCGGCCAGCGCGTCCGTCAGGCCTACGACGACTTCGCCCAACCCGCCCGTCTGCTCGCCTTGCTGTCGCTGCTGCCCCTGCTGGGCTGGGCGGTGCGGCGACCGGGGCGGTGCGCGGCCGGAGCCCTGGCCGTGTGCGGGGTGGCCGAGTTCGGCCGACGCCGGCACGGGGGAGCAGCGGTCTACCCGGGGGGCACGGTGCTGTGGGTTCCGCTGTGGGTGCTGGAGCGGTCGGTGTGCGTGTGGGCGGCCGTGGCCGTCCGGGTGCGCGGCGGGGTGTCCTACGCGGGGTCCCGGCTGCGCACCGCCGGGCACTCCCGGACCGCCCTGCGCCGGCGCCTGCGCGGCCCGGGCGAGGACTCGCTGCTGGTCGACGCCGGCACCGGACGGGTGAGGGGGCGGCGGTGAGCGTGGGGACGGGGCCGGCGGGTGCGGGTCCGGTCGTCGAGATCGCCGAGGACGACCTGTACGGGCTGATCGCGACCCTGACCCACAACGACTGGCAGCCCTCGGGCGGGAGCCTGCGGATCAACGTGGTCTACCGCGGCCACGCGGTGGCCGACCGGGACCTGGACACCAGTCTCTTCCGGCTCCGGGGCACCTCGAGCGAGCAGATCGACCCCCGCATCCTGCGGAACTTCCGCAAGTACGCCGCCCGGGACACCTCCCCGGGGGACTCCGACTGGAACTGGCTGTCCGTCGCCCAGCACAACGGGCTGCCCACGAGACTGCTGGACTGGTCCAACTCGCCCTACGTGGCGCTGCACTTCGCCACCGCGGACCCGCGCTGCTACGACCTCCCCGGAGCGGTGTGGTGCGTGGCCTACTCGGCGGTGCACGATCTGCTGCCGGCACCGCTGCGCGAGGAGATCACCGCGCACGCGGCGGGCCTGTTCACCACCGACATGCTGGGGCGGGTCGCATACAGCATGGCCGACTTCGACCGGTTCCGGGACCAGCACGGGCGGGCGGTGCCGCTGTTCTTCGAACCTCCGTCGCTGGACGAGCGGATCGTGAACCAGGCCGCGGTGTTCTCCGCCATGTCCGCGGCCACGGCGTCCTTGCACGAATGGCTGGGCGAGCACCCCGAGCTCTGCCGGAAGGTCGTCATCCCGGCGGGTCTGAAGTGGCGGATCCGCGACCACCTCGACCAGGCGAACATGACCGAGCGCGTCCTCTTCCCCGGCCTCGACGGACTGTCCCGCTGGCTGACCCGCTACTACGGGCCGCGCCGGGAGCAGGGCGCCAGGGCAGAGGCCGGCCTCACCGGCGATGGGCGACGAGCCGGAGCCGCTCCCGGGCTCTGCCCCGGCCGGCTGAGGGTGGACTTCTCGACCGGACCCTGGGGTGGGGTCCCGTCGCCGGACCGGTGAGAAGCGGCTCCCCGCCCGTGGTGGGGAGCCGCTTCTCGTTGTTCCGTGGGAACGAACGGTGTCCGTCGGTGGGCCTCAGGTGCGGACCCAGCCGGCGGCTATTCCTTCTTGAGCTTGTCCTGGATGCTGCCAGCGGCCTTCTCCATGATGTTGGGCTGTTCGGTGGTGCCGTAGAACCGGGCGTCCGGGTGGGTGGGAGGCGGCATCGGCACCCCCGCCATGGGCTGGTCCTGGTAGCCGAACTGCCCGTTGCCGTCCGGCGTCGGCCCGGAGGCCCAGGACCCCTCCGCGGCGGCCGCGCCGTCGGAGAAGTTGTAGTAGTCGTAGGAGAACTCGGTGGCCTCCTTGGCCTGCGGGAAGTTCGAGGGCACCGGCATCTGCTCCAGCCCGTCGGCCTGCAGCTCCTTGACCGCGGCCATCCACTGGTTCTGGTGCATGGTGTCCCGCGCCAGCAGGAACGACAGCATGTCCCGGATCCCCTTGTCCTCGGTCATGTGGTAGAGCCGGGCGACCTGGGTGCGGCCCTGCATCTCGGCGTTGACGTTGGCGGTCATGTCCGCCAGCAGGTTCCCCGAGGCGGTGACGTAGGACCCGGACCACGGGTTGCCCATCGAGTCCACCGGCCGTGCCCCGGCCCCGGCCACGATCGCGTGCTGCAGGTCGGTGCCGCCGATCACCGCCGCAACCGCCGGGTCGCCCTGCACGGCGTCCTCGGTGATGCCCAGCGGGGCCTTCTCCAACAGCTGGGCGACCATCGTGGCGAGCATCTCGATGTGACCGAACTCCTCGGCGGCGGTTCCGAAGAGCAGGTCCCGGTACTTGCCCGGGATGTGGGCGTTCCAGGCCTGGAAGCTGTACTGCATGGCCACGGTGATCTCCCCGTACTGCCCGCCGATCACCTCCTGGAGCTTGCGCGCGTAGACCGCGTCCGGGGCCTCGGGGGTGGACTTGTACTGGAGCTTCTGCTGGTGCAAGAACATGCTGACCTCCGTCATCGGCTGCTGCGGCCGGCGGTGGCGCGGCACACCGCGCCCGTGATTCCCGGCTCTGATCTCCACGCTAGTGATCCGGCCCCCAAAAGGGAAGCCTGCTTATTGAATGGAGGGGGGTATCAGATGAGCTGAGGCCGGGCACCCTGGGTCGTTCCGCCCCGGGGTCTGCGGGCGGTGCGAGGTGGGAGTGGGGCAGGCCCGTGGGCGCGCAATCCGTTGGGGGTCAGCAGTTCGACCGGGCTGAGGGGTCTCGGGGACCCGGGTCGTCCCTGCTGGTCGTCGTGCCCGGCCTGCGGCGCGGGACGGAGCACGACAACTCCGTCACGAGCATCTAAAGTGGACAGTGTGCTGATCATCGGGGCAGCCCGGTGAGCAGCGCGCGCACCGTCCGGACCACTCGACCACGGAAGGACCACGCCATGAGCCAGCCAGAGCAGCAGCAGGAGGTCCCCGGCGTCCAGGCCGCGATGACCCCCGTCCCGGACTGCGGCGAGCACAGCTACCGCGGCTCCGGCAAGCTCGCGGGCAAGGCGGCCATCATCACCGGCGGGGACAGCGGCATCGGCCGTGCCGCCGCGATCGCCTACGCCCGCGAGGGCGCCGACGTCCTGATCGCCTACCTCGAGGAGGACGACGACGCCCAGGACACCGCCCGCTGGATCGAGGAGGCCGGGCGTCGCGCCGTCCTGGTCCGCGGAGACCTCTCGGACCCGGCCCACTGCCGGGCTGTCGTCGACAGGGCCGTGCAGGAGTTCGGTCGGATCGACGTGCTGGTCTCCAATGCCGCCTACCAGATGAGCCGCGACAGCCTCGACGAGATCAGCGACGAGGAGTGGGACTACACGTTCCGGCTCAACATCGGCGCCATGTTCCACCTCACCAAGGCCGCCGTGCCCCACATGCCTCCGGGCTCGGCGATCATCGGCAGCTCCTCGGTGCAGTCCGACCAGCCGTCCCCGCAGCTGGCGCCCTACGCGGCCACCAAGGCGGCGGTCGCGAACTTCTCCGCCGGGCTTGCGCAGATGCTGGGCGAGAAGGGCATCCGGGTCAACAGCGTGGCCCCGGGTCCGATCTGGACGCCGCTGATCCCGGCGACCATGCCCGCGGAGAAGGTGGGAGCCTTCGGCGACGACGTACCCCTGGGCCGTGCCGGCCAGCCCGCCGAGCTCGCGCCCGTCTACGTCCTGCTGGCCTCGGACGACGGCAGCTACATCTCCGGCTCGCGGGTCGCCGTCACCGGCGGCAAGCCGATCCTCTGAGCCCGGGTCCACCGCGGAGCGGACGGCCGTGCCGACGGGATCCACCGGGACCTCGCCCACGACCGAACGGCACACGGGGGTGGGCCCGCCGGCCGGGAACCGGAATCCGCAACGCGGGGCATCCGAACGGGCTCCGGCTCTGAAGTCGACGGACGTCGTGTCGGGGAGCCGCCCCGACGGGTAAGCCGGATGTCGTGCCCGGCGGGAGAGTTCTTCGCCAGCACCGAACCGACCCGACCCGCCCGGGGGCGCTGCTGCTGGTTGTCGGGACGGGGGGGCGCGTTCGCGCTCCTCCACCGCGGAGCGCACCTCCGGGTCGTCGGCGTCGTCGACCCAGGGCTCGGTCTGGCGGTGCTCCTCCACGTGGTCGGGTTGGATGCCGGCCACCTCGCCGGCGACCTCGTGCTTCATCTGGTCGTCCAGTTCCGCGCTGTGCTTGGTGTTGCCTCGCTCGGCCCTGTCGATCTCCTTGCAGGGATGGGACGGCATACTTCGGTGGGACGGCCCGTCAGGCGTTCCCGTCCTCCTCGAGCAGACCCCGCTGGGCGCGGTCGGCCGCTTCGGAGGCGTCTTCCGGCAGCGGGTCGGTGGCCGGTGGGACCTGCCCGGGCGCGTAGTCGGTCAGCCCGGCGGCCACCCGCTCCTGTTCGGTGGCTGCGGCCAGTGCCTCGTCGTCGAGATGCTCGGGCATCCCGGCGTGGCCCTGGTGGATGGGGTCGGGCAGGGCGTCGCCCTCGGGCTCGATGACGTCGTCGAGGTCCGGGGCGTCGTCGTTGTGCGGGGTGGTCATGGAGAACCTCCTGTGCTGAGCCCTGCCTCCCACCCTAGTGACCTGACTCACGGAGCGGAACCACCCTGGGACCTGGGAGAGGAGCCTGTGGAGGTCCCGCACGTGCTCCTCCCGGGCTGCGTTGAGCAGTCGATCGTAGGCTGTTCGTGCGCATCGCCTGCGTGTTCCGAGGCCGCAGGCGCCGATGCGTTCCCCGACATGAGGACTGCTTGATGACTGACGTCGCTCCGGACCGACCGGCGATGCTGCACCCCGTACCAGCCCAGCGTTCGATCGTCGTGATTCCGAGGGTGCACGACGGCTCCGGCGCCCGGACCCGCTACGGGCTGGTGCAGGCCGAACTGGACCCGGGCGGGCAGATGCTGATCTTCCCGCAGGGCCCGGTGGTCGACCCCGACGAACTGCGCGCCGGGGCGGCGGTGCTGCTGGAGGAGGAGTTCGGGCAGGGCATGTCCGCGGCGGTGATCGCTCCGCTGGGGATCCTCTACGCCGATCCGCGCAAGGAGGAGCGGATCGACGTGCTGCTCGCAGTGGCGCGCCGGACCGATGCCGAGTACGGCGAGGCACTGGAGCCGGCCGGCATCCCCGGGGTGGAGTGGGCCGATGATCAGCAGCTGCTCCAGCACCTGTGCTCCGGGCGGATCACGGACACCACCACCGCCTCAGCCCTGGCACTGCTGCACGCCTGCGGTGAGTTCACCCGCTGACCGGCTCACCGACCCCGAGCCGCTCCGATGCGGCCAGGGCGCAGCCGGTCCGCCGCCGCAGCGGGTGCACGGACAGCGCCCCGATTCCCGTCCCGGCCCGCGGCGCGTTCGTCGTCCATCGGCCATGCCGGGGCCGCACGCGAAGGCAGCGGCCCGTCGGCCACCCGCTCCCGCAGCGGGACACCACCGTCCTCGACGGTTCTGCGGGTGCGTCCGTTCGACGGTGTCCCTCGTCCGCGGCATCCCGACCGGTGAGGCCTATAGTGTGCAATGGAAAACTCTGGATGACCGTGGAAGGGTCCCCGTGCGGAACAGTGTGTGCTCATCCCTGACAGCCGTCTGCGTCGTGGTGCTTCTGGCAGGGTGCGCCGTCGGGGACGCGGGGAAACCGGGGGAGACCGCCACGCCGTCCACCACCGCGTCCTCGGCCGGCAGGGCGGAGACCGGGCCGGGGTCTGTGGAGCACGGGCTGGCCGCGGTGTCCTTCGAGGACGCCCCGCGGGAACTCACCGCCCTGGAGCGGTCCCTGCTCGTCGAACCCGGACCGCACGCCGAGGACGGGACCGACGATGAGGTGCTGGCCGCCGCCCGCGAGCGTGATCCGCGCACCGCCGGGGAGTGGAGCGCGGCGATCCTCGCGCAGATCCACGGCGACTACGCCGAGGACGTCAAGACGGTGGTGCGCTTCGACCCGGGCACCGGGGAGCGCGGCGCGGAGCCCACCGACGCCGTGACCGGACCGGTGGGCGACCGGAGCGTGGGCACGAACCACTTCGCGCTCGTCCTGGACGCCAGCGACTCGATGGCCGGGGACTCCGGCGACGGCTCGCGGATGGACGCGGCGCGCACGGCGCTGACCGGGTTCGTCGAGGAGCTGCCGGAGGGCAGCACGGTGAGCCTGCGGCTCTACGGGAACGCGGGGGACACTTCTGCGCCGGGGAAGAAGGAGTCGTGCACGACCACCGAGGTCGCCTACTCAGGTGACGCCGACGCCGCGGAGCTCGCGGACGTCCTCGCCGGAGTGCGGCCCACCGGCTACACCCCACTGGCCCGGGCCATCGAGGAGGCCGCCGCCGACTTTCCCGACGACGCGACCGACGGCATCGTCTACGTGGTGACCGACGGCGTGGAGACCTGCGGCGGCGACCCCGTGGCGGCTGCCGAGCGGCTGAGCGGGTCCGGTGTCGAGCCGGTGATCAACGTCATCGGCTTCCAGGCCGGTGACACCGACCAGCGGGCACTGGCCGACATCGCCGCCGCCGGGGGCGGCGAGTACACCCGCGCCGGCTCCCGGGCGGAGCTCGAGACCTACTGGCGGGAGCAGAACACGGCGATGGCCCGGGCCTGGAACGAGTGGCGCAACACCGAGCTGCGGGAGATCAACGAGGCGGGCAACGCCAACAAGCGGCTCGCCAATGAGGTCGGCAACCGCATCAAGCGGACCGCCAACGAGGAGGCCAACCAGGGCAAGCGCGTGGCCAACCTGCTCGGCGCCGACGTGGACGAACAGGTGCGCCGCGAGGTCTGGGACTTCTTCGACGAGCGGGGCGCGACGGTCTGGGACTGGGGCGACCGGACCCACCAGGCCAACTGGGGCGCCGCCGACGACCGGCACCAGCAGGACTGGCGGGCCGTCTACGACCGCGGTGAGGCCAAGTGGAGCGAGTACTACGAGCGCCTGCAGAAGGACTGACCCGCCGCGCGGACGGGTCCGGCCGGAGCCGGCCGCGACGGCGTGGGGCGAGAGCGCCGGAGGCGGCCCGGAGCGGCGACGGGCTCAGCTTGCGCCGAGGGCCGCGCACGCGGCCTCGATGGACTCCGGGGACAGGACGTGGTCGATGGCCAGCACCGCCGCCCCCATGACGCCGGCGCGCTCGCCGGCGACCGAGGGCGCCACACTCAGGTGCTCCGTGGCCAGGGGCAGGGACCGCCGGTAGACGACCTCCCGGATGCCGGCCAGCAGGTGCTCCCCGGCCTGGGCGAGGCTGCCGCCGATCACGATCACGGACGGGTTGATGAGGTTCACGCAGGTGGCCAGGACGTCGCCGATGTCCCGCCCCGCCTGGCGGATCGCCTGCACGGCCAGCGGGTCCCCGGAGCGGACGAGGTCGATCACGTCCTGGCTGGTGGACAGCGTGCTGGCGGTCTGCTCGTTGAGCGTCCGCACGAGGGCGGGAGCGCCGGCGAGCGCCTCGAGGCATCCGGTGTTGCCGCAGCGGCAGAGCAGCTCGTCGCCGCGCGGCACCCGGACGTGGCCGAGGTCCCCCGCGGTGCCCTGGGCGCCGCGCTGGAGCGCGCCGCCGGAGATGATCCCCGCGCCGATGCCCGTGGCCACCTTGACGAACATCAGCTCGGTGGTTGCGGGCCAGAAGAGGCTGCGCTCGCCCAGGGCCATGATGTTGACGTCGTTGTCCACCAGCACGGGCACCTCGTAGTGGGCCTGCACGAGGGCGGGGACGTCGACGCGGTCCCACCCCGGCATGATGGGCGGGTTGATCGGCCGGCCCGTCTCGTGCTCCACGGGACCGGGCAGCCCGATGCCGATGGAGCCGAGGTCCGCGGCGGGGCGGTCCGCGCGCTCGAGCAGCGCGGCGACCGTGCGCACGAGCCAGCCCAGGACCGCCTCGGGGCCCTCGCCGATCGCGAGCGCCTGGCGCTCCTCGGCGAGCTCCCGGCCGGAGAGGTCCGCCAGGATGGCCCGGGCGTGCGTCGCCCCGAAGTCCGCGCCGACCACCACCCGGGCGCCCGGGTTCAGGGCGAAGAGCGAGGGCGGACGCCCCCCGGTGGAGGCGGCCCCGCCGTACGGTGCGACGAGTCCCAGGGTCATGAGGGTGTCCACGCGGGACGCCACGGTGGAGCGGGCCAGCCCGGTCAGCTGGGCGAGCTCCGCCCGGGTCCTCGGGCGGCCGTCGCGCAGCAGCTGGAAGACTTCGCTCGCCCCCGGGGCGGGCGAGTCCGAGGAGCGCGGCGACGGCGCCGACGGAGGAGTCTGCAGCACTTTTTCAGTAGAGCATGCCCCCTTAGGGGGGTCAAGCACGTCACAAACGCACAGTGATGGAACAACTTTTGCAGGACTGTCGACAGAAGTCTGTGGTGCGTGTCACAGTGACCGCATGAACGAGCGCACGAGCTCCCCGGTGCTGGACGTCACCGGCCTGTCGAAGTCCTTCTTCGGGGTGCCGGTGCTCGAGGACGTGGACCTGCGGCTGCACGCCGGCGAGGTGCACGGGCTCGTCGGCGAGAACGGCGCCGGCAAGTCCACCCTGATGAAGGTGCTCGCCGGGGTGCACGAGCGGGACGCGGGCACCGTGCAGATCGGCGGCACCCCCGTCGAGTTCCACCACCCCACCCAGGCGCACGTGGCCGGGCTGTCGACGGTGTTCCAGGAGTTCAACCTGCTGCCCGACCGCACCGTGGCCGAGAACGTGTTCCTCGGCCGCGAGCCGCGCCGGGGCCTGCTCGTGGACCGGCGGGCCATGAACGCGAGGACGAGCGAGCTGCTCGAGGACCTGGGCATCACCAGCATCCGGCCGACCACGACCGTGAGCTCGCTGTCCGTGGCCCAGCAGCAGATCGTGGAGATCGCCAAGGCCATCAGCTACGACGCCCGCATCATCTCCATGGACGAGCCGACCGCGGCCCTCGCCGGCCCCGAGGTGGACCTGCTCTACGCGATCGTCCGCCGGCTCCGGGCGCGCGGCACCGCCATCCTGTACGTGTCCCACCGGCTGAAGGAGATCTTCGACCTGTGCGACACCATCACCGTCCTCAAGGACGGCCGCGTGGTGGGCACCGAGCCCGCCTCCGCCATGGACGACGCCGCCCTGGTGCGGATGATGGTGGGCCGCCCGATCTCCGCCTACTTCCCGGAGGCGGTGCCCGGCACCGGGGTGGGGCGGGAGCTCCTGAGGATCGACGGCGGCGGCAACGACCAGCTCGACGGCATCGACCTGACCCTGCGCGCCGGGGAGATCGTGGGGGTCGCCGGGCTCCAGGGCTCGGGGCGGACGGAGCTGGTGGAGGCCGTCTTCGGCGTCCACCCGTTCACCCGCGGGTCCATGGCGCTGGGCGGCAGGCCGTACACGGCCACCTCGCCCCGGCAGGCCGTCCGTCAGGGCGTGGCCCTGATCACGGAGGACCGCAAGTCCCAGGGGCTGAGCCTCGACCAGTCCATCCTGGACAACGCCCTGGGCGTGATCCGCTCCGTCTTCCCGCGGCGGACCGCGGCGGCCCGCAAGGACGTCCCCGGGGTCCTCTCCTCGCTGGAGGTCGTGGCCCGGGACCTGGACCAGGAGGTCCAGTACCTCTCGGGCGGGAACCAGCAGAAGGTCGTCCTCGCCAAGTGGCTGGCCGTGGACCCGCGGGTCGTGCTGCTCGACGAGCCCACCCGAGGGATCGACGTGGGCGCCAAGATCGCCGTCTACAACCTCATGCGCATGCTCGCCGCGGAGGGCAGGGCCATCCTCATGGTCTCCAGCGAACTGCCGGAGGTCCTCGGCATGTCCAGCCGGATCGTGGTCCTGCGCGACGGCCGGATCGCCGGTGAGCTCCCGCCGGACAGCACCGAGGAGCAGGTGCTGCGGCTGGCCACCGGCGCCCGCACGGAAGGGGCGAGACCGTGAACGCGTTCTCGAGGCTCACGTCCACCCACATCGTCTACCTCGTGGTGCTGCTCACCGTCGTGGTCGGCACGGTGCTCGTGGGCGCCACCGGGCGCAGCTTCGTCAGCGCCGGCAACATCTCCGCGATCCTCACCGGGACCAGCGTCCTCGGCTTCATCGCGATCGGCCAGACGCTCGTGATCCTGGTGGGGAGCCTCGACCTGTCCGTGCCGTACGTCATCAGCCTCGCGAGCCTGCTCTCGGCCGGCCTCATGGCGAACCAGCCCGGGAACATCCTGCCCGGCGTGGCGCTGGCCCTGGTCGTCTCCGCGGGCATCGGCCTGGTCAACGGCCTGGTGGTGTCCGGGCTGAAGGTCCACGGGTTCATCGCCACGCTGGGCACCGGGCTCGTCGTCAGCGGCTACCTCGCCACCAACTACAAGGGCAGCTCGGGGCAGACCCCGGTGGCCTTCCGCCTCATCGGGGCCACGGGCATCGGCCCGGTCCCCATCTCCACGCTGATCATGCTGGCCTGCGCGGGCGCGGTGCTGCTCATGCTGACCCGCAGCCGCCTGGGCCACCACATGTACGCGGTCGGCGGGGACATCCGGGTGGCCCGGATGTCCGGGATCCGGACCGGCACCCCGATCGTGGCCGCCCACGTCATCTGCTCCGTCATGGCCGGTCTCGCGGGGCTGCTGCTCGCGGCGCGGCTCGGGGTGGGCAGCCCCACGATCGGGTCCCAGGGCGGGTACGACCTGCTCTCCATCGCCGCCGTGGTCCTGGGCGGGACGCTCCTGGCGGGCGGCAAGGGATCGCTGGTGGGGACGCTGGGCGGGGTCCTCATCTTCGCGATGATCGACAACATCATGAGCGTGATGCAGATCAACCCGTTCCTGAAGGACGTGGTCCGCGGCATCGTCATCGTCGTAGCCGTGGCCGTCTACGCCCGGCGCCGGGTGGTCAGCCGGCCCGCGCGCTTCGACGACCGGAGCGGGCGGACCGCGCAGGAGGTCACGGCATGAGCGCCACCGTCACGGACCGGACCGCGGTCCTGCAGCAGAACCGGTCACCGTGGCACGAGCGCGTGCTGCGCGGGCTGCGGACGCCCGGCGGGGCCGTCTTCGTGCTCCTCCTGGTGCTGATGGTCGCGGCCGTCGCCGTCAACCCGTCCTTCGGCGAACCGGGCTCGCTGATCCGGTTCGTCGGCCGCACGGCGCCGATCGCCATCGCGGCCATCGGGCAGTACTTCGTGATCGTCTCCGGGGAGTTCGACCTGTCCATGGGTTCGGTGGTCACCGCCCAGGTGTTCGTGGCCGGCAACCTCATCGGCCAGGACGACAGCCGGACGGTGCCCGTCCTGGTCCTGATGCTCGTCCTCGGCGCGCTCGTGGGCCTGGTCAACGGACTGGTCACCACGCTCCTGAAGGTGCCGAGCTTCATCGTCACCCTCGGCACCATGCTCGCCCTGCTCGGGCTGGTGCTCTACTGGACGGGCGGCGCCGCGACGGGGAACCCCGCGGACAGCTTCCGGCAGATCGGCCGCGGCGGAATCCAGGACGTCCCGGTCCTGGGGATCCTGCCCTACCCGGTGGTCCTGGTGACGGTCGTCGCGCTCGCCGCCCTCTGGCTCATGCGCCGGCCCTACGGCCGCACGCTCGTCGCCGTGGGCGACAACCCCCGGGCCGCCGCGCTGACCGGGGCCCGGGTCTGGTGGGTGCGCACCCGGGCGTTCATGCTCTCCTCCCTGGCCGCCACCGTGGCGGGGATCATCCTCGTCGGCTACGCCGGCGTGCACCCGTCCGTGGGGCGCGGCTACGAGTTCACGGCCATCACCGCCGTGGTCCTCGGCGGGGTCGTGCTGGGCGGCGGGCGCGGCTGGGTGCTCTCCGCGGCCGCCGGCGCCTTCGCCCTCGAGACCCTCTTCGCGCTCCTGAACTTCCTGGGGGTCCAGTCGACCTGGCGGGACACCGTCCAGGGCGCGATCATCATCCTCGCCGTCGCCGCCGGCACCCAGACCTGGAAGCGCCGCCGGCGCGGCCGGACCGCGGCGGCGCAGGAGCCGAGACGTGCCATCGCAGCACCGCCCACCCCGGGCACCGACGAGGAAGGAACATGATGCGCCGAAGCATCCAGTCAAGGATCACCGTGGTGGCAGCGGCAGCGCTGCTGGGACTGACCGCCTGCACCACCGACCAGTCGATGGAGGAGCCGCCGCCCGCCGAGACGGGGGGCGCGGAGGCCGCCGCCACGCCGGCCCCGGAGGGCGGTGACGAGTGGTTCGACCAGGCGGAGTACGACCGGCAGCTCGACCAGCGCTCCGCCTCCTTCGAGGGGGACCCGGAGCAGCCCTGGACGCAGTACATCGACGGGGAGACGACCGCCACAGGGGAGTTCGCCGCCGACGGCCCGCAGAAGGTGTGCTTCTCCAACGCCTCCATCTCCAACCCCTGGCGCCAGACCGGGTGGATCACCATGAACGAGCAGCTGAAGGTGCTCCAGGACTCCGGGGTGATCTCCGAGATGGAGACCCGCGACGCCCAGGACGACGACAACACGCAGATCGCCGACATCGACTACTTCATCGCCGAGGGCGAGTGCGACGGGTTCATCATCTCGCCGAACTCGACCGCCGCCCTGACGCCCGCCGTGGAGCGCGCGTGCGAGACCGGCAAACCGGTGGTGGTCTTCGACCGCGGGGTGGAGACCGACTGCGCGACGACGTTCATCCACCCCATCGGCGGCTTCGCCTGGGGCATCGACTCGGCGAACTTCCTGGTGGACAACCTGCAGGAGGGCGACAAGGTGGTGGCCCTGCGCATCCTCCCGGGCGTCGACGTCCTGGAGCAGCGCTGGGCCGCGGCCGAGCGGATCTTCGAGGAGAACGGGATCGAGGCGACCGACTACTTCACCGGCGCCGACCCCACCGAGATCAAGAAGATCATCTCCGACGAGCTCGCCACCGGGGACGTGCAGGGCGTGTGGATGGACGCCGGCGACGGCGCCGTCGCCGCCATCGAGGCGTTCGAGGACGCCGGCGCGGACTACCCGGTGATGACCGGCGAGGACGAGATGAGCTACCTGCGCAAGTGGGAGGACACCGGCCTGACCGGCCTCGCCCCGGTGTACTCGAACTTCCAGTGGCGCACCCCGCTGCTGGCGCTCGAGCAGATCTTCGCCGGTGAGGAGGTCCCCGCCGAGTGGGTCCTGCCGCAGGAGCCGATCACCGAGGAGCAGCGGGCGGACTTCCTCGCCGACAACGAGGGGATGCCCGACGGCCACTACGCCAAGTTCGGCGGCGAGGACCTGCCGGGCTACCCCGACGTCTGGCGGGACCGCGTCATCCCCTGACCCGCCCGACCGCGCCCTGCCCGCCACCGGCCCGGCCCCGGGAGACCCCGGCGGCGGGCGGGGCGCCATCCAGCCCACCGCACCGAGAGGAGGCAGACCCGTGCAGCGCCCGATCGCCGTCAACACCTGGGTGTGGGAGTCCCCCCTCACCGACGCGAACCTGCCCCCGCTCCTGGCGAGGATCGCGGACATGGGCTTCGACGCCGTCGAGCTCCCGCTGGAGAACGTCGGCGACCTCTCGGCCGGGGTGGTGCGGGACGCCCTCGGCGGGCTCAGCCCGCTGCTCGTCGGCGCCATGGCGCCCGGGCGCGAGCTCGTCCTGGCGGACGACGCCGTGATCACCCGCACCCAGCACTATCTCAGCGCCTGCATCCGGCTGGCCCACGACATCGGCGCGCCGGCCGTGTGCGGGCCCTTCTACGCCCGCACGGGCCGGGTGTGGCGGATGGACGCGGCGGAGCGCGCGGACGCCTACGCGCAGCTGCGGCGCCGTCTCGCCCCGTTGGCCGCCGAGGCCGAGGCCGCCGGGGTGGTCCTCGGCATCGAACCGCTCAACCGCTACGAGACGTCCCTGCTCAACACCACCGCCCAGGCGCTCGAGGCCCTCGGGCCGCTGCTCGGCCACGGCGTGGGACTGGCCCTGGACACCTACCACCTGAACATCGAGGAGCGCTCCTCCGCCGACGCCGTCCGGGCGGCCGGCCGGCACCTCGTCCACGTCCAGGTCTGCGGCAACGACCGGGGAGCCCCCGGCGGGGACCAGACGGACTGGACGGAAATCTTCGACGCCCTGGACGCCGTCGGCTACACCGGCGCCCTCAGCATCGAGAGCTTCACCGCCCGCAACGCCAGCATCGCCACCGCCGCCTCGATCTGGCGGCCCCTGGCCGAGAGCCAGGACCAGCTCGCCGAGGACGGACTGGCGTTCCTGCGCTCGTGCGCCGCCCGGTCCCCAGGAGGACACCCATGACCACCACCGTGCCCGACCCCGCCGTTCCCCCCGCCCACGGGAGCGCCGCCCTGGGCGTCGCCGTGCTCGGCCACTCCTTCATGGGCAAGGCCCACTCCAACGCCTGGCGCAACGTCAACGCCTTCTACCCCACGCCCCGCGTGGCGCAGAAGGTGCTGGTGGGCCGGGACGCCGGGCACGTGGCCGAGGCCGCCCGGCGGTACGGCTGGGAGGAGAGCGGCACCGACTGGCGGTCGGTGCTGGAACGGGACGACGTCCACGTCGTCGACATCTGCACGCCCGGCCACCTGCACGCCGACATGGCCGTGGCCGCCCTCGAGGCCGGCAAGCACGTGCTCGTGGAGAAGCCGCTGGCCAACACGGTGGCCGAGGCCGAGCGGATGGCGGCCGCCGCGGCGGCCGCCCGGACCCGCGGCGTCCACTCCATGGTGGGCTTCAACTACCGCCGGGTGCCGGCCCTGGCGCTGGCCCGGCAGCTGATCGCGGACGGCCGCGTGGGCCGGGTCCGCCAGGTCCGGGTCAGCTACCTGCAGGACTGGCTCGCCGACGAGCACGCGCCCATGACCTGGCGCCTGCGCCGGGAGACCGCCGGGTCCGGAGCGCTGGGCGACCTCGCCTCCCACGCCGTCGACCAGGTGCGCTTCCTCCTGGACTCGCCGGTCACGTCCGTCTCCGGGACGCTCACCACGTTCGTCCCCACCCGGACGGGGGAGGACGGCCCCGAGCCGGTGACCGTCGACGACGCCGCCTGGGCCACCCTGCGCACCGCCTCCGGGGCGGTGGTCGGCCTGGAGGTCTCCCGCTGCGCCACCGGCCGCAAGAACGCCCTCGGGATCGAGGTCTACGGATCGCTGGGCGGGCTGCGCTTCGACCTCGAGCGGCTCAACGAGCTGCACCTGTTCGACGCCACCGCGCCGCCGGACACCCAGGGCAGCAGCCGGATCCTCGTCACCGAGGCCACCCACCCCTACGTGGGGGCGTGGTGGCCGGCCGGGCACGTCCTGGGCTGGGACCACACGTTCACCAGCCAGGCCGCCGAGCTCCTGCGGGCCATCGACACGGGGGCCCCGGCCGCCCCCGGGTTCGAGGACGGCCTGGAGGTCCAGCGGGTGCTCTCCGCCGTGACGGACAGCGCGGCGCGCTCCGGCGCCACCGTCCACCTCTGACCCCGGACGAGCGGAGCACCGCTCTCCCCGACCCGAAGGACCGACGATGGGACACCACCCCTACACGCTGTTCACCGGCCAGTGGGCCGACCTCCCGCTCGAGGAGGTCGCCGAGCTGGCGGCCGGCTGGGGCTACGACGGCCTGGAGATCGCCGTCTCCGGCGAGCACCTCGACGCCTGGCGGTGGGACGACGACGCCTACGTCCGGGACCGGCTCGACATCCTCGAGCGCCACGGCCTCGGGGTGTGGGCCATCTCCAACCACCTCAAGGGCCAGGCCGTCTGCGACGACCCGATCGACTTCCGGCACGAGTCCATAGTGGGACCCCGGGTCTGGGGCGACGGCATGCCCGAGGGAGTGCGCACCCGCGCCGCCGAGGAGCTGCAGCACACCGCACGGCTCGCGCGGAGACTGGGCGTGGACACCGTGGTCGGCTTCACCGGGTCCTCCGTCTGGCAGTACGTGGCGATGTTCCCGCCCGTCTCCCAGGAGGTGATCGACGCCGGGTACCAGGACTTCGCGGACCGGTGGAACCCCATCCTGGACGTCTTCGACGAGTGCGGGGTGCGCTTCGCCCACGAGGTCCACCCCTCCGAGATCGCCTACGACTACTGGTCCACGCACCGGGCGCTGGAGGCCATCGGCCACCGCCCGGCCTTCGGGCTGAACTGGGACCCCAGCCACTTCCTGTGGCAGCAGATCGACCCGGTGGCGTTCATCTCCGACTTCGCGGACCGGATCTACCACGTGGACTGCAAGGACACGAAGATGCGGACCGGCGGTGGGCGCAACGGCGTCCTGTCCTCGCACCTGCCCTGGGGCGACCCCCGCCGCGGCTGGGACTTCGTCTCGACCGGGCGGGGCGACGTGCCGTGGGAGGACAGCTTCCGCGCCCTCACCGCCATCGGCTACGACGGACCGATCTCCGTGGAGTGGGAGGACGCCGGCATGGACCGCCTCCGGGGCGCCCCGGAGGCCCTGGCCTTCCTGAAGCGCTTCGACTTCGCCCCCTCCGGCGCCTCGTTCGACGCCGCCTTCCGGCAGTAGCCGGTCCGGGGCGGCACCCGGGCGGACCCCGGTGTCAGCCGAACGGCGTCGTGGACACCGGCGGCCGGCAGGCGCACGATGGAGACCCACACCGCAGGAGGAACCATGGGCGAGGTCGGCCGGCAGGCCACAAGGGCGGCCGACGCCGCGGACGACGCGACGGACTCCCGCGGGTTCGTCCTCGCGGCCCGCGCCGGGTACGTGGCGGCGGGCCTGCTGCACGTCATGATCGGGGTCATCGCGCTGCGCGTGGCCACCGGCGGCTCGGGCTCGGCGGACCAGTCGGGGGCGGTCGCCGCGCTCGCCGGCAGCCCGGGCGGCACCGTCCTGCTGTGGGCGTGCTTCCTCGGCTGCGCGGCGCTCGCCGTCTTCCTGTTCAGCGAGATCTTCTTCGGCGCGACGCAGCGCTCGGACCGGGACCGGCTCAAGCACCGCGTCAAGATGGGCGGCCAGGCGGTCGTCTACGGCGCCATCGGCGCCGTGTTCGGGACCTACGCCCTCGGCGGCACGAGCGACAGCAGCGGGTCCACCCAGTCGCTCAGCGCCCGGCTCATGGCGCACCCGGCCGGCACGGTGCTGCTGATCGCCGTGGGGCTGGGCCTCGTCGTCGCCGGCGCCTTCTTCGTCCACCGGGGCGTGACGAGGTCCTTCCGGGAGAACCTGAAGAGCCTGCCGCCGGGCACGGCCGGCAGGGGGGTCATGTGGCTGGGCACGGCCGGCTACGCGGCCAAGGGCGTGGCCCTGGCGGTGCTCGGGGTGCTCGTCGTCGTCGCCACGGTGCGCAGCGACCCGGAGCAGTCCTCGGGGCTGGACGGTGCGCTCAAGGCGCTCCAGGAGCAGCCCTTCGGGGCGTGGATCCTCGGGGCCGTGGCCCTGGGCCTCATCTGCTACGGGGTCTTCATGGTGGTCCGGGCCAGGTACCAGCGGATGTGACCGCGCCCTCCCGGCGGGCCCTCCTGGCGCGCCGCCCGGGCGTCCGGAGCTGCCGGCCGACCGGCCTTCGCGGGGCGCGGCACGAGGAATAGAATGGTCCCATCCGCACCGCGGTCACCTGGGGGACGTCATGTCTGAAGAGCAGCACACCGTCAACGAGGACGCGCCGTCGTCGGGCTACCGCCTCCTGGACCGGTTGAACCAGATCGCGCTCAAGATCTACGGCGCGGCCGATCGCGTGGCGCCGGAGACCCACGGCGCCGGGGAGAGCGAACGGGCCCACGCCTGGTACGAGGAGTGCCAGAAGCACTTCGTGATCGAGCGGGACGAGCACGGCAACGAGTACCTCTACCACCGCGACGACTCCCGCGGCGGCCCCCGGGCCGGGACGTCCCGCAACTGACGACTCCCGCCCGCGGCCCCGCGCGTCAGCGCATCATGCGCAGCGCGTCCACGAGCCCCGTGGTGCGCCGGCCGAGCAGCCGCGACAGGTCCCCGGTGACGAGGTCCAGGGCGCCGTCCTCGATGTTGGCGTCCAGTGCGACCAGGAACCGCGCGGTGCTCTCGTCCACGCCGGTCCGCTCCAGCTCCGCCAGGTGCTGCTCGGGCGTGAGCCGCCGGTAGGTCACCTCCCGGTCCAGGACCTCGGTCAGCGCGGCGGCCAGCTCGTCGAAGCTCCACGCCACGTCCCCCGAGAGCTCGTAGGTCTGCCCCGCGTGGCCGTCCTGGGCGAGGACCGAGGCGATCGCCTCCGCGTAGTCCTCGCGGGTGGCGCTGGCCACCCGGCCGTCCCCGGCACTGGCCAGGACCACGCCGGTGGTCTCCGCGTGCCGCAGGGCCGGCTCGAAGTTCTCGGTGTACCAGCCGTTGCGCAGGATCGTGAACGGGAGCCCGGACGCGGCGATCGCCTCCTCCGTGGCCAGGTGCTCGTCGGCGAGCAGCAGCTTCCCGCGGTCGGCGCCGAGGGCGCTGGTGTAGACGAGGCGGGAGACCCCGGCCCGGACGGCGGCGTCGACCGCGTTCCGGTGCTGGGGAACGCGGATCCCCACCTCGCTGCTGGAGATCAGCAGGACCGTGTCCGCCCCCGCGAACGCCTCGTCGAGGGTCGCGGGCTCGGTGTAGTCGGCCCGGACGGTGGCCAGGCCCAGCTCCCGGAGGGCGCCGAGCTTCTCCTCGTCGCGGCCGGCGGCCACGAGGTCCGGCAGCTGCACGTCCAGGCGCAGCAGGGAGCTGATGACGTGACGGCCCAGCCGGCCGGTCGCGCCGGTGATGACGATGGACACGGTGTTCCTCCCGGTGGTGGCCCGGCCGCTGCCGGCGGGGCCCGCCGGCACCCGCCCGGCGCGGCGGTGTGTCCTGTGCAACGGGCGGCGCCCGCGGCGTATTTCCGGCGTGCGGCCCCGGCGGCCGCGGGGCCGATCGCCTCCGGAGGAACCCGGCCTCCGTGTCCGGGGCGGCGCGTAGCCTGGTGCCATGAGCCTCGCCCAGAAGATCAACCGTGTCGTCGCCCCCTTCGAGGTCATCTCCGACTACGTGCCCGCCGGCGACCAGCCCCGGGCCATCGAGGAGCTCGCCGCGAGGATCGAGGCGGGGGAGAAGGACGTCGTGCTGCTCGGAGCCACCGGCACCGGCAAGTCCGCGACCGCCGCGTGGCTCATCGAGCGCGTCCAGCGGCCCACCCTCGTCATGGTGCAGAACAAGACGCTCGCCGCGCAGCTCGCCAACGAGCTGCGGGAGCTGCTGCCCAACAACGCCGTCGAGTACTTCGTGTCCTACTACGACTACTACCAGCCCGAGGCCTACGTGCCGCAGACGGACACCTTCATCGAGAAGGACTCCTCCATCAACGAGGAGGTCGAGCGGCTGCGGCACTCCGCGACCAACGCGCTGCTGACCCGCCGGGACGTCGTCGTGGTCGCCACCGTGTCCTGCATCTACGGTCTGGGCACCCCCGAGGAGTACGTGGCGCAGATGGTCACGCTGCGCCGGGGGGAGGAGATGGACCGCGACGAGCTGCTGCGCCGGTTCGTGAACATGCAGTACGCGCGCAACGACGTCGACTTCCACCGCGGCACGTTCCGCGTGCGCGGGGACACCGTGGAGATCATCCCGATGTACGAGGAGCACGCGGTCCGGGTGGAGTTCTTCGGCGACGAGATCGAGTCGATCTACACCCTGCACCCGCTCACCGGGGAGATCATCCGGGAGGAGACGGAGATGTACGTCTTCCCCGCCTCCCACTACGTGGCCGGCGCGGACCGGATGGCCACGGCCGTGAAGTCCATCGAGGACGAGCTCGCCGCGCGGCTGAAGGAGCTGGAGTCCCAGAACAAGCTCGTCGAGGCCCAGCGGCTGCGGATGCGCACCACGTACGACCTCGAGATGATGGAGCAGATGGGCTACTGCAACGGCATCGAGAACTACTCGTTGCACATCGACGGCCGCCCCCGCGGCTCCGCCCCGCACTGCCTCATCGACTACTTCCCGGACGACTTCCTGCTGGTGGTCGACGAGTCCCACGTGACGATCCCGCAGATCGGCGGCATGTACGAGGGGGACATGTCCCGCAAGCGCACCCTCGTGGAGCACGGCTTCCGGCTGCCCTCGGCGATGGACAACCGCCCGCTGAAGTGGGACGAGTTCCTGGGGCGCATCGGCCAGACCGTCTACCTCTCGGCCACGCCGGGCAAGTACGAGCTGTCCCAGGCGGACGGCTACGTGGAGCAGATCATCCGGCCCACCGGGCTGATCGACCCCGAGGTGGTCGTCAAGCCGACCAAGGGGCAGATCGACGACCTCCTCGACGAGATCAACGTGCGGGTCGAGCGGGACGAGCGCGTGCTCGTCACGACCCTCACCAAGCGCATGGCCGAGGACCTCACCGAGTACCTCATGGAGCACGGGGTCAGGGTCCAGTACCTGCACTCGGACGTGGACACCCTCCGCCGCGTGGAGCTGCTGCGCGAGCTGCGGATGGGCACGTTCGACGTCCTCGTGGGCATCAACCTGCTGCGCGAGGGCCTGGACCTGCCCGAGGTCTCCCTGGTGGCGATCCTCGACGCCGACAAGGAGGGCTTCCTGCGCTCCACGACGTCCCTCATCCAGACGATCGGCCGTGCCGCCCGCAACGTCTCCGGCCAGGTGCACATGTACGCGGACCGGATCACCGACTCCATGGCCACGGCCATCGAGGAGACGAACCGGCGCCGGGAGATCCAGGTCGCCTACAACACGGAGCACGGGATCGACCCCCAGCCGCTGCGGAAGAAGATCGCGGACATCACCGACCAGCTCCAGCGCGAGGAGGAGGACACCCGGGAGCTGCTCGCCCGCCGTGCCGCCGCCGGGAAGAAGACCGCGCCGACCGGGGCGAAGGGCGGGCGGGACGCCGTGACGGCCGCGGAGGACAAGCTGCGCCGGGACGGGTTCGCGGCCGCGCCGGCGGAGGACCTCACGGACCTCATCGCGCAGATGACGGAGCAGATGCAGGCCGCGGCCGCCGAGCTGCAGTTCGAGCTCGCCGGGCGGATCCGCGACGAGCTCGCGGACCTCAAGAAGGAGCTGCGGCAGATGCAGCAGGCAGGGCACGCCTGAGCCCGCTCCGGCCGGGACCGGGACCCGGGGCCGCGTCCGTTCCCGGCGTTCTCCCAGGTTCGGGTAGAGTGCTCTCCGCGTAGGGGAGTATCCCTCAGCGCTGCGGTCGTCAGCACGCCGGGCAACGGAGCCGGGCCGGTCGCAGCGACCGCACCTCGGCACCCGGGCCTCCAGCCCGCCGGGGGCGGTGGAGAGACTTGCGGCTCATCGTGATGCCCCGGTCCGCCCCGTTCCCCGGACGACGCCGGCCCGCGGGCTCACCCATCTCCAAGCGAAAGAACTCGCGTGCACACACAGCTACCCGCGTGGTTCGAGATCGGCTCCTTCGTCGTTCTCGGCTGCATCCTTCTCTTCGACCTGATCATGGTCGCCAAGCGCCCCCACGAGCCCTCCATGAAGGAGGCCGGCATCTGGGTGGGCGTCTACGTGGCCCTCGCCCTGGTCTTCGGCGCCCTGATGTTCGCCTTCGCGGGCGCCGAGCAGGGCACACAGTTCGTGGCGGGCTGGATCACGGAGTACAGCCTCAGCATCGACAACCTGTTCGTGTTCATCGTGATCATGACCCGCTTCGCGGTGCCGCGGAAGTACCAGCAGGAGGTGCTGATGGTGGGCATCATCATCGCGCTGGTCCTGCGCGGGATCTTCATCCTGCTGGGCGCCACGATCATCGCAAACTTCTCCTGGGTCTTCTACCTCTTCGGCGTCTTCCTTCTCTGGACGGCGTACCACCAGGCCAAGGACGACGGCGAGGACGAGTCGGAGGAGAACGGCCTCATCCGCAGGCTGCGCACCGTGGTCCCCATGACGGACCGGTACGACGGCAACAAGCTGCGCACCACCGTGGACGGCAAGAAGCTCTTCACCCCGATGCTCGTCGTCTTCGTGACCATCGGCGTGACCGACCTGATGTTCGCCTTCGACTCCATCCCGGCGATCTTCGGGCTGACCCAGAGCCCGTTCATCGTCTTCACGGCCAACATCTTCGCCCTCATGGGCCTGCGCCAGCTCTACTTCCTGCTCGGCGGGCTCATGGAGCGGCTCATCTACCTCAAGCACGGACTGTCGCTGATCCTGGCGTTCATCGGCGTCAAGCTCATCCTGCACGCCATGCACGAGAACGAGGTGCCCTTCATCAACGGCGGCGAGCACATCGGGTGGGCCCCTGAGATCTCCACCTTCGTGTCCCTCGGCGTGATCGTGGCCATCATCGTGGTCGCCACGGTCGCCTCGATGGTCAGCCCGAAGGGCCGGTCCGCCCACGCCGTCGCCGAGCTGCACCGGGCCATCGAGGTCTACCGGGGCATCCCGGAGGGCACCCCCACCCAGGAGATCCGCATCGTGCAGGCCGAGCTCGTGCAGAAGCACCGTGCGGCCCGCGGCGCCTCGGAACGCTCCGCCGTGGAGCTGCCCGACCTCCACGAGCACACGGGCAAGACCGCGGAGGAGCACCACAGCGAGAGCCGGCACCTGGAGCACGCGGAGCACCGGGAGGCCCGGCACTGAGCACCACCGCAGGCTGAGCGCCCGGGTCCGTCCTCGACGGCCCGTGCGGGGAGGGGCCCGGTCCGCCGCACGGCGGACCGGGCCCCTGGCCGTGCCGGCCGGGACGTCCGTATAGACTGGGCCGAGCCTAGGGGAGTATCCCTCAGCGCTGTGGACGTCAGCACGTCGGGTGCCACAACCCGGCCGGACGCAGCGGTCGAGCCCAGCACTGGACCGGAACGGTCCGGCGGGAACGGCGGAGAGACTTACGGCTGTCCCGTACTCGACCCCGAAAGCAGAACCATGGAAGTCTCACTCACCGTCTGGATCGTCACCATCGCGGCCATCATCGGCCTGCTGCTCTTCGACTACGTGTTCCACGTGCGCAAGGCCCACGAACCGCAGCTCAAGGAAGCCGCGATCTGGTCCGCGATCTACGTGGGCATCGCCCTCCTCTTCGGCCTGTTCGTCCTCGTCCAGTGGGGCGGCCGGTACGCCGGCGAGTACTACGCCGGGTACATCACCGAGAAGGCGCTGTCGGTCGACAACCTCTTCGTCTTCCTCATCATCATCGCGTCCTTCAAGGTCCCGCGCGAGGACCAGCAGAAGGTCCTGCTGTTCGGCATCACGTTCGCCCTGATCGCCCGCACCGCCCTGATCTTCGTGGGCGCCGGGCTGATCAACCAGTTCGCCTGGATCTTCTACCTGTTCGGCCTCATCCTGCTGCTGACGGCCGGCTCCCTGATCAAGGGCGAGCTGTCCGAGTCCGCCCACGACGAGGCGGACAACTTCATCATCCGCACCGCCAAGCGCTTCATGCACACCTCCGACGAGTACGACGGCGACAAGCTGTTCACCATGGAGAACGGCAAGAAGGTCATGACGCCGATGCTGCTCGTGATGGTGGCCATCGGCGGCACCGACGTGCTCTTCGCGCTGGACTCCATCCCCGCGATCTTCGGCCTGACCCAGCAGACCTACCTGGTGTTCACCGCCGTGGCGTTCTCCCTCATGGGCCTGCGCCAGCTCTACTTCCTCATCGACGGTCTCCTGGACCGCCTCATCTACCTCTCCTGGGGCCTGGCGATCATCCTCGGCTTCATCGGCGTCAAGCTCATCCTGCACGCCCTGCACGAGAACAACCTGGGCTTCATCAACAACGGTGAGCACGTGGAGGTCGTCGAGGTCGGCATCAGCCTCTCGCTGACCGTCATCGTGGGGGTGCTGATCATCACCGTCCTGGCCTCCCTCTACAGCCCCAAGGGCCGGGCCCTGCGCGTGCTCAACGGCCTGCAGACCGTCGCCGAGAAGTACGTGACCCTGCCGCAGGACGCCCCCGCCGGGGAGCGCCAGAAGCTGGCGGAGAAGGCCGCGAAGTACCAGCGGCAGATGCCGAAGATCTCCGACAAGCACCGCCAGGAGCTGCTCGAGTCCGAGAAGCAGTTCCACGAGCTCCTGGACCGCGCCCGCGGCAAGCACCGCGAGTTCGAGCGCACCGGGGTGGGCCCGGAGCCGGACGCCGTGCCGGCCCCGGAGGCCGAGGCCCTCTCCGGTGCCCGGGCCGAGACCCAGGAGTCGGCCGGCACCACGACCCCGGACGCCCCCCGCGGCGGCGGCAGCTCCGCCGTCTGAGCCACCCCATCCCGGTGCCCCGCGCACCGGGAGCAGGAGCCCCCGGCGCGCACCGAGCAGGTGCGCACCGGGGGCTCCGTCGTCGTGGGAGGGACCGCCGGGCGGCCCCGGCTCAGCGGCCCGTCTCGGTGATGGGCCCCACGTTGTCCACGACCACCGCGGGGAAGCCGTCCTCGTCCGAGGCCCGCAGGTCGATGCGGGCGTTGATGCCCCAGTCGTGGTGGCCGTCCGGGTCGTCGAAGACCTGCACCACGGTCCAGAACCCCGGCAGGCCCTCGGGCTGCTCGTCGATCCGGATCAGCCCCGGCCCCCTCGACTGGGGGTCCGTGTAGATGTCCTCGTGCTCGCCGAAGTACGCGTCCATGGCGTCCGCCCACCGGTCCCGGTCCCAGCCGTGCTCGCCGTCGAGGGCGCCCAGGACCTTGTCCTTCTCGTCCGCGAACAGCTCGACGCGCTGGAACAGCGCGTTGCGCACCATGACCCGGAACGCCCGCGGGTTGGACGTGATCACGGGGGGCTGCTCGTCGATGAGCTCCTCGAGGGAGTCCGCGGAGGTGCCCATGGGGGACTCCTCCCCGGCGGCCAGCTTCTCCCACTCGTCGAGCAGCGAGTTGTCGGTCTGCCGGATGAGCTCGCCCAGCCACTCCACGAGGTCCTCGAGGTCCTCCCGGAGCAGGTCCAGGGGCACGGTCTGGCGCAGCGCCTTGTAGGCGTCGGAGAGGTAGCGCAGCAGGATGCCCTCGGAGCGGGCCAGGCCGTAGAACTGCACGTAGTCGCCGAACGTCATGGCGCGCTCGTACATGTCCCGCACCACGGACTTGGGCGTCAGCTCGAACTGCGCCACCCACGGGGCGCCGGTGCGGTACGTCTCGAACGCCTGGGTCAGCAGCTCCTCGAGCGGCTTGGCGTAGCTGACGTCCTCGAGCTCCTTCATCCGCTCGTCGTAGTCGAGGCCCTCGGCCTTCATCGACGCCACGGCCTCCCCGCGGGCCTTCTTCTCCTGCATGTTCAGGACCTGGCGGGGCTTCTCCAGGGTCGCCTCGATCACGGAGACGACGTCCAGGGCGTAGCCCGGGTCCTCCCGGTCCAGCAGGGTGAGGGCGGCGAGGGCGAAGGGGGACAGCGGCTGGTTGAGGGCGAAGTTCTCCTGCAGCTCCACGGTCAGCCGCCAGGTGCGGCCCTCCTCGTCGGGCTCCGGGAGCTTCTCGACGACGCCGGCGGCGCGCAGCTCCTTGAGGATGCCGATGGCCTGCTTCAGCAGGGCGCGCTGCCGCGGCCGCGTCTCGTGGTTGTGGGTCAGCAGGTGCCACGCCGCGAGCACCGGGTCCCCGGGGCGCTGCAGGAGGTTGAGCAGCATCGAGTGGGTCACCGTGAAGGACGAGGTCAGCGGTTCCGGATCGGAGGCGACCAGGGTCTCGAACGTCGGCTTCCCCCAGGACACGAAGCCCTGCGGCGGCTTCTTCCGCACCACCTGCCGCAGCTTCTTCTGGTCGTCGCCGAACTTGGCGTGGGCCTTCTTCATGGCCTTGTTGTTCTCGATGACGTGCTCGGGCGCCTGGACCACCACGGTGCCCGCCGTGTCGTAGCCGGCGCGCCCGGCCCGGCCGGCGATCTGGTGGAACTCGCGGGCGTTGAGCCGGCGGGTGCGCTCGCCGTCGAACTTGGACAGCGCCGTGATGACCACGGTGCGGATGGGCACGTTGATGCCCACCCCCAGGGTGTCGGTGCCGCAGATGACCTTGAGCAGCCCCGTCTGGGCGAGCTGCTCCACGAGCCGGCGGTACTTGGGCAGCATCCCGGCGTGGTGGACCCCGATGCCGTGGCGGACCAGCCGGTTGAGGGTCTTGCCGAAGCCGGCCGAGAAGCGGAACCCGGCGATGAGCTCGCCGATGCGCTCCTTCTCCTCCTTGGTCAGCACGTTGACGGACATCAGGTTCTGGGCCTGGTCCATGGCCTGCAGCTGGGAGAAGTGCACCACGTAGACCGGGGCCTGGTTGGTGCTCAGCAGCTCCTCGAGGGCCTCGTGGATGGGATCCTCGGACCAGTAGTGGTGCAGCGGGATGGGCCGCTCCGCGGAGGACACCGTCGTGGTCGGGCGGCCCGTGAGCTCCGTGATCCCCTCCTCGAAGCGGGAGACGTCTCCGAGCGTGGCGCTCATGACCAGGAACTGCGCCTGGGGCAGTTCCAGCAGCGGCACCTGCCACGCCCAGCCGCGCTGCGGGTCGGAGTAGAAGTGGAACTCGTCCATCACCACGGGCCCCACGTCCGCGTCCCGGCCCTCGCGCAGGGCGACGTTGGCGAGGATCTCCGCGGTGCAGCAGATGATGGGGGCCGCGGCGTTGACCGCGGAGTCCCCGGTGACCATGCCGACGTTCTCCGCGCCGAAGATCTCCACGAGCGAGAAGAACTTCTCGGACACGAGCGCCTTGATGGGGGCGGTGTAGTACGAGCGCTGCCCGGCGGCGAGACCCGCGTAGTGCGCCGCGACGGCCACCGTGGACTTCCCGGACCCGGTCGGGGTCGCGAGGATCACGTTGGACCCGCTCGCGAACTCGAGCACGGCCTCGTCCTGGGCGGGGTAGAGCTCCATGTCCCGGGAGGCGATCCAGCCGAGGAACCCCTCGTAGACCTCGTCCCCGGACAGGGCGTTGGTGGCGAAGTCGCCGCGGTAGTACGGGTGGCCCGGGGTGCCGAGCTCGGGGGAGAGGGCTTCGAGGAGTTTCATCGTCCTCCACTGTATCGGGACGGCGCGCCCCGGCCCGTGCCGGTTCCGCGCCGCCGGGGCCCGCGCGAGGACGGCGGGGCACTGGCCGGGACGCCCCGGGTCCAGCAGACTGGCCCCATGACGCACGTCACCGACCCGATGCCCTCGGACCTGGAGATAGCCCAGGCCGCCCGGCCCCGCCCCGTGAGCGAGATCGCGGCGGCCGCCGGGATCGCCGCCGACCGCCTGGAGCCCTACGGGCGCTTCGTGGCGAAGGTCGACCCGCGCCCGGACGAGGTGTCCACCCCCGAGGAGGCCGCCGCGCGCAAGCACGCCCGCGGCGTGCGGTACGTGGTGGTCACGTCGCTGACCCCCACGCCGCTCGGCGAGGGGAAGACGGCCACGGCGGTGGGCCTGGCCCAGGGCATGGCCGCCACCGGCCGCTCCGCCGCCCTGACCCTGCGCCAGCCGTCCATGGGGCCGACGTTCGGGATCAAGGGCGGGGCGGCGGGGGCGGGGTACGCCCAGCTGCTGCCGATGGACAAGCTCAACCTGCACCTGACCGGGGACTTCCACGCCGTGACGGCCGCCCACAACCTGCTGGCGGCGATGATCGACAACCACCTGCACCACGGCAACGCCCTGGGCCTGGACGCCCGCTCGATCACGTGGCGGCGGGTCCTCGACGTCAACGACCGGGCGCTGCGCACCGTGGTGGTGGGCCTCGGCGACCACCAGGACGGTGTCCCCCGCCAGACGGGCTTCGACATCACGGCCGCGTCCGAGGTGATGGTGATCCTCTCGCTCGCCACGTCCTTCGCCGACCTGCGCCGGCGCCTGGGCCGGATCGTCGTGGGCGCCACGTACGACGGCGAGCCGGTCTCCGCCGAGGACCTCAAGGCCGCCGGGTCCATGGCGGTGCTGCTGCAGGACGCCTTCCAGCCGAACCTGCTGCAGACCCTCGAGGCGACCCCGGCGCTGGTCCACGCCGGGCCGTTCGGCAACATCGCGACCGGCAACTCCTCCGTGGTCGCCGACTACGTGGCCATGGCCCACGCCGACTACGTCATCACCGAGGCCGGGTTCGGCGCGGACATGGGCCTCGAGCGCCTGGTCAACGTCAAGGCCAGGGCCTCGGGGCTGACCCCGGACGCGGCGGTGCTCGTGACCACGGTGCGGGCGCTGAAGACCCACTCCGGCCGCTACAGCGTGCGCCCGGGCAGGGCGCTGCCGGCGGAGATGCTCCAGGAGAACCCCGGGGACGTGGAGGCGGGGGCGGCGAACCTGCTCCACCACCTGGCGATCGCCCGGTCCTTCGGGATCTCCCCGGTCGTGGCGATCAACGCGTTCCCCGGGGACCACCCCTCGGAGCACGAGGCGATCCGCCGGATCGCCCGGGCGACCGGGGCGGAGGTGGCCGTGTGCACGGCGGTGTCCGAGGGCGGCGCCGGGGCGGCCGAGCTCGCCGACGCCGTGGCCGCGGCGTGCGAGCACCCGGCCGGGTACACCCCGACCTACGGGCTCACCGAGTCCCTCGAGGACAAGCTCACCGCGGTCGCCACCCGGGTCTACGGCGCGGACGGCCTCGAGATCACCCCGGCCGCGGAGCACCAGCTGGCCCGCTACGAGGAGCTCGGCTACGGGGGGCTGCCGGTCGTCATCGCCAAGACCCACCTGTCCACCACGGCGGACCCGGCCCGCAAGGGAGCGCCCACCGGGTGGTCCCTGCCCGTCCGGGAGCTGCGCGCCGCCGTGGGCGCCGGGTACCTCTACGCGATCTGCGGGACGATGCGCACCATGCCGGGACTGGGCACCTCCCCGGCGGCCGAGCGGATCGGGATCGACGACGACGGGCGCGTCACCGGTCTCTTCTGAGGCCTGCCCCTCCGGGACCCGCCTCGTCGCGGACCTGCCCGGTCCGGGACCCGCCCCGTTCCCGCCCCGGAGTGGACGGCTCACCGGCGGGGCAGCAGCTCCTCACCGGGGCCGTGCCGCCGCAGCATGCCCTCGGCGGGCGCCCACCACAGGACGGCCGCCCAGGCGTAGGCGGCCCCGGCCACGGCCGCCAGGTCGGTCCACAGCGACCCGGGGCCGCCGGCCCAGGACCACAGCACCCAGGACGCGGCGCCGCCGACGGCCGCCGCGGCCGGGACGACGGCGAGGGCCCAGACGGGCTGCACCCACCCCGCCAGGAGCAGGGCACCGACCGCCAGCAGCGCCACGGCCAGCACGGCGGCCCGCGCTCCGGCGCCGTCCGGCACGAGCCCCGGGAGGCCGGTCAGGGCCGCCACGGCCCAGACCGCCACCGCGGCCGGCACCACGAGGACCGCCCGCCCGATCTCGTCCAGGCCCTCGCGGCTCGGCACGCGCAGCGCGAGCACCGCGCTCAGGCGCTCCAGTGCGAGCACGCCGAGCACCAGCAGCAGGACCGCGGCCGCGCGCCCGAACGGCACGGCCGCCCCGAGCGGGAGCAGCAGGGACAGGGCGGCCGCACCCGCGAGGGCGGACCGCCGCAGCGCGCCGCCGCGGGCGGCGCCGACCTCCGCGGCAGTGACCGCCGGGACGGCC
>NZ_NSKF01000013.1:0-104953 GCF_002287015.1 Kocuria sp. WN036 | reverse complement strand
ACGGCCGGGCCCGGCACCGGCACCAGGCGCGCCGGGCGCGGAAGGCGCGGGCGGGACGACGGGCGCGGGCGGGGTGGGGTTCGCTCGCCGTCGGGCGCGCGGCACGGTACCGGTCATGGCCCCAGCCCACCCCGGCCGGCCGGTCCCACGCGCCGAACGGGGCCCCGCTGGGGACGCGCGCGGGCCCGGAGCAGGACTGTGGAGCCCGGACACCGGCCTGAACACCGGCCCGGCCCCCGGTCCGGGCACCGGCCCCCGGGTGCGGGGCGGGGGCTCGGGCCGGGGGCCGGGAGCGGCGGGGCGTCGTCGTGCTCCCGTGCGGGAGCGGCGGCTCAGGCCACGATGTTGACGAGCTTGGGCGCGCGCACGATCACCTTGCGGATCTCGGCGTCACCCAGCTGGCGGCGGATCGTCTCCGAGCCCAGGGCGAGCTCGCGCAGGGCGTCCTCGCCGATGTCGGCGGGCACCTCGAGCCGGTCCCGGACCTTGCCCTTGATCTGCACCACGGCGGTGACGGTGTCGTCCACCAGCAGCTCCGGGTCGACCGCGGGCCAGCCGGCGACGACGACGGAGCCCTCGTGGCCCAGCGCGTGCCACATGTCCTCGGCCGTGTACGGGGCGACCAGCGACAGCAGGACCGCGACCGCCTCGACGGCCTCGCGCACGGCGGGGTCGGCGGGCCCGCAGCCGGAGTCGATGGCCTTGCGGACCACGTTCACCAGCTCCATGGTCTTGGCGATCACCACGTTGAACTTCGCGGCGTCGAGCAGCTGGGCGGCGTCGTCGACGGCCCGGTGGGTGGCCCGGCGCACGGTCAGGTCCCCGTCGGCCGGGTCGGCCCCGGGGTCGCCGGTCACGTCCTGGGCCAGGCGCCAGGCCCGGGCCAGGAACTTCTGGGAGCCCTGCGGGGAGACGTCGGCCCAGTCCACGTCGTCCTCCGGCGGGGAGGCGAAGACCATGGTCAGGCGCACGGCGTCCACGCCGAACCGGTCGAGCTGCTCGCCCAGGTCCACGCCGTTGCCCAGGGACTTGGACATCGCCCGGCCCCCGTTGAGCACCTGGCCCTGGTTCAGCAGCGCCTTGAACGGCTCGGTGAAGTCCACGAGCCCCAGGTCGAAGAGCACCTTGGTGAAGAACCGGGAGTAGAGCAGGTGCAGGATCGCGTGCTCCACGCCGCCCACGTACTGGTCCACGGGCAGCCACTTGCGGGTCTGCTCGAGGTCGAACGCCGCGGTCTCGTCGTTCGGGGAGGCGAAGCGCAGGTAGTACCAGGAGGAGTCCACGAACGTGTCCATGGTGTCGGTGTCGCGCAGGGCGGGGCCGTCGCAGGAGGGGCAGTTCACGTGCACCCAGGACTCGGCCGCCGCGAGAGGGGACCGGCCCTTGGGCGCGAGCTGCTCGCCGCGCAGGTCGTCGGGCAGCCGCACCGGCAGCTGCTCCTCGGGCACCGGCACCTCGCCGCAGGCCCCGCAGTGCACGATCGGGATGGGCGCCCCCCAGAAGCGCTGGCGGGACAGCAGCCAGTCGCGCAGCCGGAAGTTGACCTGGCGGTTGCCCGTCCCGGCGGCCTCGACCAGGCCGATGGCGCGCTCGATGGCCTCGGTCTTCTCCAGCCCGGAGAGCTCGCCCGAGTTGATCAGGGTGCCCTCGCCCGTGGTGGCGGTCCCGGTGACGGCGGGGTCCTCCTCGCCGGTGTCGAGCACCGCGCGCACGGGCAGGTCGAAGGTGCGGGCGAAGTCGAGGTCGCGCTGGTCGTGGGCGGGCACGGCCATGATCGCGCCCGTGCCGTAGTCGGCCAGCACGTAGTCCGCGGCCCACACGGGCAGCTTCTCGCCGTTGAGCGGGTTGACGGCGTGGCGGCCCAGGAACACCCCGGTCTTCTGCCGGTCGGTGGCCTGGCGCTCGATGTCGGACAGCGCCTTGACCTGCTCCCGGTAGGCGGCCAGCTCCGCCGCGTGCTCCGGGGCGACGATCTGCCCGGCCAGCTCGGCGTCCGCGGCGACCACGAAGAACGTGGCGCCGTAGAGCGTGTCGGGGCGGGTCGTGAACACGGTGACCTCGCGGTCCGTGCCGCCCTCGCCGGCGCCCTCGATGGCGAAGCGCACGTGGGCTCCCTCGGAGCGCCCGATCCAGTTGCGCTGCATGGCCAGCACCCGCTCGGGCCAGTGGCCCTCGAGCGCGGCCATGTCGTCGAGCAGCCGGTCGGCGTAGTCGGTGATCTTGAAGTACCACTGGTTCAGGGCCTTCTTCGTCACCGGGGTGTGGCAGCGCTCGCACGCCCCGTTGACGACCTGCTCGTTGGCCAGCACCGTCTGGTCCTTGGGGCACCAGTTGACCGGCGAGTTCTTCCGGTACGCCAGGCCCTTGCGGTGGAACTGCAGGAACAGCCACTGCGTCCACCGGTAGTACTCGGGGTCGGAGGTGTGGATCTCCCGGGACCAGTCCGCGCTGATCGCGTAGCGCTGGAAGGAGGCCTTCTGCGTCTCGATGTTGGCGTAGGTCCACTCCGCCGGGTGGGCGTCGCGCTTGATCGCCGCGTTCTCCGCCGGCAGCCCGAAGGAGTCCCAGCCGATCGGGTGCAGCACGTCGTAGCCGCGCTGGCGCCAGTACCGGGCCACCACGTCCCCCATCGCGAAGGCCTCCGCGTGCCCCATGTGCAGGTCGCCCGAGGGGTAGGGGAACATGTCCAGGACGTAGCGGCGCTCCCGCGAGCCGTCGTCGACGGGCGCGTAGACCTGCTGCTCCGCCCAGAACGACGGCCACGCCGCCTCGATGGCACGGAAGTCGTACCCGGTGGTCTCGGTCGTGTGCTGCTGTTCGGTCACGGTCCTCGCCTTCGCGGTCGTGGACCGCCGCCGGCCCCGGAACGGGCGGCGCGCGGTCGCGTGTGCGGCACCCGGGCATCACGGATGCCCGGCGGTGCGCCGACGGTGGTGGAATCCGTCCCATCCTAGCCCAGCGCCGCCCGGCCCCCCGGCCCGCAGGGGCTAGCATCGACAGCGGGCCGGGACGCACCGGGCGCCTGCCGGGCCCGCAGGGAGGAACCATGGCGGCAGCGGCCGGCGCACGGCACGGCGCGACGGACGGCGGCGGGCCCACCGGCACGGGCCGCGACGCCGACGTCCCGGACAGCGCGGTGCAGAACCCCTGGGCCGAGCGGCGCAGCATGGTCCTGGACGGGCACAAGGTGCGCTACTGGTTCTACGACGTCGACCGGACCCCCAAGCCGCTGCTCGTGCTGGTCCACGGCTTCCGCGGCGACCACCACGGCCTGCAGCTGGTCGCCGACCGGCTCCGCGAGCGCTACCACGTGGTCGTCCCCGATCTGCCCGGCTTCGGCCGCTCCGAGCCCTTCCCCGACCGGCCCCACGACATCGCCGGGTACGCGGAGTTCCTGCGCGGCTTCGTGGAGACCCTCACCGACGGCGCGGTGCACGACGGCGCCCCGCACGGGGTCGCCGTGCTGGGCCACTCCTTCGGCTCGGTGGTCGCCGCGCACTTCTCCGCCGCGCACCCGGCGATGGTCGAGCGGCTGGTGCTCGTCAACCCGATCTGCGAACCCGCGCTGGAGGGCGAGCAGGCGCTGCTGAGCCGCCTGACGGTGGGCTACTACCGGCTGGGCCGGGCCCTGCCCCGGCGGCTGGGCCGGCGGCTGCTCTCCAGCTGGCTCGTCACGGACGCGATGAGCGGGGTGATGACCAAGTCGCAGGACCCCCGGGTGCGCGGCTACGTGCGCCACCAGCACCGCGCCTACTTCTCGTCCTTCGCGGACCGGGACGTGCTGCTGGAGGCCTACGAGGCCTCCGTCTCGCACACCGTCGCGGAGGTCGCGATGCAGCTGAGCATGCCGACCCTGCTGGTCGTGGGCGCCCAGGACGAGCTGGGCTCGCTCGCCGCGCAGCGGACCATGGCCTCCTGGATCCCCCGGCACCGCCTCGAGGTCCTCGACGGCGTGGGCCACCTCATCCACTACGAGGCCCCCGGGCGCACCGCCGAGCTCGTCCACGACTTCCTCTCCTCCCCCGCCCCCGAGCCGGTCCCCGGCCCGCCCCCCGGACCGGACGGCGGGCCGCCCGCGCTGCACGCGCAGGCGCCCCCCGCCGACGCCCCCGCCCCCGACACCGCCCCGTTCACCGGTCTGCAGCGCATCGTGCGCCGCGGGCACCGGGCCCGCCGGGACCAGCAGGCAGGACGCCGCCGGTGAGACTGCTCCTGGACGCCCGCTACACCCGTCTCGACCGCCACGACGGGATCAGCCGCTACGGGGCGAGCCTGGCCGAGGCCGTGGCCGGTCTCGCCGGCGCGACCCCAGGGCTGGACGTGGCCCTGCTCGTCAGCGACCCCCGCCAGCTCGCCCTGCTGCCGGGGCTCCCCCACGTCACCGGGCCCTCCCCCGTGTCGGCCGCCGAGGCCGCCACGGCGCTGGTGCTCAACCGGTACGCGCCCGACGTCGTGTTCTCCCCCATGCAGACCATGGGCTCCGCGGGCCGCCGGCACGGGCTGATCCTCACCCTGCACGACCTCATCTACTACGACCACCCCCAGCCGCCCGGGGACCTGCCCGCCGCCGTGCGCGCGGGCTGGCGGCTCTACCACCGGGCCTGGTGGCCCCAGCGGGTCCTGCTGGACCGCGCCGACGCCGTGGTGACCGTCTCGGACACCACCCGCGAGCTGATCGCCGCCCACCGGCTCACCCGCCGCCCCGTGCACGTGGTGCCCAACGCCCCCCAGCCCGGGTCCGTGCTCCCCACCGGGCAGGCCCTGGCACGGCTGCCCCGGCGCGGCCGGAAGCTGCTCTACATGGGCTCCTTCCTGCCGTACAAGAACGTGGAGACCCTGCTGCGCGCGGCCGGCCGGCTCCCGGACCACGAGCTGCACCTGCTCTCCCGGATCTCCCCGGCCCGCCGCGCCCAGCTGGAGGCCCTCGTCCCGGACGGGGCGCGGGTCGTCTTCCACGACGGGGTGGACGAGACCGAGTACGCCGCCCTGCTCGCCGAGGCGGCCGCCCTGGTGCACGCGTCCCGGGCCGAGGGCTACGGGCTGCCGCTCGTGGAGGCGCTCGCGGCGGGCACGCCCGTGGTGTGCAGCGACCTGCCGATCTTCCGGGAGGTCGCCGGGGGCGCCGCCGGCTACGCCGCGCCCGACGACGACGCCGGGTTCGCCGCCGCCGTGCGCGCCCTCGAGGACCCGGACCGGGCCCGCGCCCGGGTGCTGGCCGGGCTCGAGCGGGCCCGGGCCTACTCGTGGGATGACTCCGCGCGCGAGCTGCTGGCGGTCGCCCGCGGCGTCCACGAGTCCCGCTCCCGGCACCGCTCCCCCTGACCGGACCGTCCTAACGGAGTCCACGAGCCCCTGCGGGTCCTCCGTCACGCGGCTACGCTGGACCGGTGGAGACGAGACAGCTGGAGGCCTTCCTCGCGGTGGTGGGGACCGGCACCTTCGCCGGTGCGGCCGACGAGCTGGGCACGGTGCAGTCGAGCGTCAGCACCAGGGTCCGGGCCCTGGAGCAGGATCTCGGCGTCCGGCTGTTCGACCGGTCCCGCCGCACCGCCCGGCTGACCACGGCCGGGCTGGTGCTCGCCGAGGAGGCGCCGGCCTGGCTGCACCTCGGACAGGACCTGCGCCAGCACGTGCTCGAGGCCGACGGCGGCCGGCGCGGCTCCTTGCGGATCGGCACGATCAACCCCATCAGCCATCTGGACCTGCCGGGGATGCTGGCCGGGTTCTCCGCCGAGCACCCGCACGTTCAGGTCTCGCTGAGAACCGATCCGGCCGGCTCCGAGGGGCTGCTGACGCGGCTGCGGGCCCACGAGCTGGACCTCGCCGTGGTGTCCCTGCCCGCCCGTGCCGTGGTGCACGACCTGGTGACCGCCCCGCTGGCCTCGGGCGCGCTCGTGCTCATCACGCCCTCCGGGCACCCCCTGGCCGCGGACGCCGCCTCCCCGCCCACCCTGGCCGAGCTGAGCGAGCACCCCTGGATCGACACTGCGGCGGGCCAGGCCGTGCGGCACATCGTCGACAGCGCCTTCTCCGCCGCGGGACTGGTCCGCCGGCGGGCGGTGGAGCTCTCGGACCTGACGGCCGTGCCGGACTTCGTGGCCTCCGGCAGCGGCATCGCCATGGTTCCCCGCTTCGTCGTGACCGGCCGATCGGACGTGCGGATCGTGGACTACACCGGTCCCCGCCTGGAGTGGAGCACGGTCCTGGTCCACCGCCGGGGCCGGATCTCCCAGGTCGCCCAACGGTTCTGGGACCACAGCCTGCAGCACCCCGCTCCCGCCTGACCCTTCCGGGCCGCCGCGCGGATCCAGGGGCCCGCCGTCGTTCCATCGCGGTTGCCGATGATGTCGATCGCCTCTGATCGTTGGACGCGCGGGGACCTCGGCGGGCATCCTGGGGGCACGCCCCATGCCGACCCGGAGGACCTCCCGGGCCCGCTCCCCTCGCCGTGCTCCGGCGCGCCGCCCCGACCGACCCCGGGCGGCCCCGGCGGACGGGAAGCGCCCCGTGGCCTCTGAGCGCACCTCCCGCGGCGACCCGGCACGACGACGGCGCCACGGCCCGCACCGTTGCCGGCCACGGCACCACGCCGGACCGGGCACCCTCCGCAGCCGGCGGACCCGGAACCCGGGGGCCTGCCACCGCCGCCGCACGAGCACGGCCACCAGCGGCAAGGAGCGCAGCAGGCCGGTGCGTCGTCTCCGAGAGGTCCTCGCCCGGTCGCCGGCGCACCGCGCCGCGCCACCCGGACAGCCCCACCCGAGGAAAGGACCGATCGAGTGACGGAAGCAGACGACGACCAGCGGCCGGAGCCCGAGCCGTCGAGGGCGATGGTCGAGCGGGACCGGGTCGGCGCGGCCGTGCGCCGCCGTTCACGCCTTCCCCACGAGGAGCTCCCCCCGATCTCCAGCACCGAGCTGAGCAAGGGCCCGGCCGAGCTCGCCGAGGACCGCGAGCCCCGCGTCAACTGGCGGGTCTTCGTCACGTCCTCCCTGGTCGTCCTCGCGTTCTCGGTCTGGGCGATGGCCGCCCCGCACCACGCCGCGAGCGCCATGCGGGACGTCGTCGGCTGGATCGCGACCAATCTCGGCTGGTTCTACGTCCTCACGGTGACCCTGGTGATCCTCTTCGTCCTCTGGGTCGCCTTCTCCAAGGAGGGCAGCGTCCGGCTGGGCCCGGACCACTCCCGCCCGCAGTACGGGCTCTTCACCTGGGTCGCGATGCTCTTCGCCGCCGGCGTGGGCATCGACATGCTCTTCTACTCGGTGACCGGACCGATCACCCAGTTCGTCGCTCCCCCCGCGGCCGACCCCCGCTCCGCCGAGGCCGCCCAGGACGCCGTGGTCTGGACGATGTTCCACTACGGCGTGGCCGGGTGGTCGATGTACGCCCTGCTGGGCATGGCCATGGGCTACTTCGCCTACCGCTGGGGCATGCCGCTCTCCATCCGGGCCGCCCTGTACCCGCTGCTCGGCCGGCGCGTCCGCGGGACCACCGGCGACGTCATCGACGTCTTTGCCCTGGTGGGCACCGTGTTCGGCGTGGCGACCTCGATGGGCATCGGGGTCGTGCTCCTGAACGTCGGTTTTGCCTGGCTCTTCGGGCTACCGGAAGGCCTGGCGCTGCAGATCGCCCTCGTGCTGGTGGCCGTCGTCATGACGGTCGCGGCCTGCACCTCCGGGGTGGACCGGGGCATCCGGGTCATCTCCGAGCTCAACCTCTGGAGCGCGGGCGCGATGATGCTCTACATCCTCGTCACCGGCGAGACCGCCTTCCTGCTCAACGCCATGGTCGAGAACATCGGCCGCTTCGTCTTCACCCTGCCCGAGCGCACGGTGCAGACGTTCGCCTACGTGGAGGGCGGCTCGGAGTGGATGGGCGGCTGGACGCTGTTCTTCTGGGCCTTCTGGCTGGCGTGGGGACCGTTCGTCGGACTGTTCCTCGCCCGCATCTCACGGGGCAGGACGCTGCGGGAGTTCGTCGTCGCGGCCATCACCGCACCCGTGCTCTGCGACTTCTTCATCGTGACCGTCTTCGGCAACTCCGCCATGCACGAGGTGCTCAGCGGCAACACCGAGTTCGCCCGGCTGGCCGTGGAGAGCCCGGAGCAGGGCTGGTACGCACTGCTCGAGATGTTCCCCGGCGCGGCGTTCCTGATCGGGCTGGCGACCCTGTCCGGGCTGCTGTTCTACCTGACGAGCGCCAACTCGGGTGCGATGGTGATGTCGAACTTCTCCTCGACCATCCCCGACCCGGCGCAGGACGGGGCGAAGTGGCTGCGGATCTTCTGGGCGCTGCTGACCGCGGTGCTCACCATCGCCATGCTCGTGGCCGGGGGCGTCACCACCATGGAGCACGCCACGCTGATCTTCGCGCTGCCGGTGACGGTCATCGCCTTCCTCGTGATGGCCTCCTTCTCGAAGGTGCTGCGGATGGAGCGGGCCGAGCGCGAGGGCCGGACCCTGCGCCGGCGCTTCGACGCGGTCCACGGCGGCCTGGTCCCCGAGAAGACGTGGCGGCAGCGCCTGGCCCGCCTGCGGTCCTATCCCTCGCAGAAGGCCGTCGCCCAGTTCGTCGGGCGCGTCGTGCGACCCGCGCTCCAGGACGTCGCCGACGAGTTCCGCGACCTGGGCCACCAGGCGGAGCTGCGCACGACCCCGAACGCCGGGACCGGCATCGACGAGCACGCGCTCGTCGTGAACATGGCCGACCACCGGGACTTCCACTACCAGGTGGCGGCCGTCCGGGCGCCGGTGCCGATGATCGGGGCCCGCAGCATGTCCCGGGAGACGGACGTCTACTACCGGCTCGAGGTGTTCACCCAGACCGGCAGCGAGGGCTACGACCTGATGGGGCTGACCCAGCAGCAGCTGATCAACGACGTCCTGGACCGCTACGAGGCCCACCTGTCGTTCCTGCGGTACTCCACGGAGCACGCCTACGCCTCGGTCCTGACGCCCCCGCAGCCCGCCGCGGCCGATGCGGTCCCGCCACCGGTCCCTGCGCGGGCCGAGGACGTGGAGCCCATCGGCACCTGAGCCCCGCACCGGCGCAGGGGCCCGCCCCGCGGCGCCCGCGTGGCCCCTAGGGCACCGACCAGGTGTGCACCGGCTCGTTCTCGTCCATGTGCTCGGCGTAGGCCTCCAGCATCCGGCGCAGGGCGGTGGGCCGGTCCGCGCCGTGGCGCTCGAAGTGTTCGACCGCCCGGGTCTGCCACACCGCGCCGTTGACCCCCGAGACGCACCGGCCCTCGATGATCCCCAGGTAGCGCTCGCGCACCTCCGGAGCCACCCCCCACTCCTCGAGGCCCTGGTGGGCCAGCGGGAGGAGGTGGCGCAGGACGAGCTCGTCGGCGCTGACCTCCCCGTAGCCGGGCCAGTACAGCCGGGCGTCGATGCCGTCCCGGGCGGCGCGGGTGAAGTTCTCGGCGCAGGCCGGGAAGCTCATCCGGGTCCACACCGGCCGCTCCTGCCGGGCCAGCACGCGCGCGGCCCCGTAGTAGAACGCGGCGTTGGCCATCACGTCGGTGATCGTCGGGCCCGCGGGCAGCACCCGGTTCTCCACCCGCAGGTGCGGCCGGCCGCCCACGACGTCGTAGATCGGCCGGTTCCAGCGGTAGACCGTCCCGTTGTGCAGCCGCAGCTCCGAGAGGTCCGGGGCGATCCCGGCCCGCAGCTTCGCGGCCGGGTCCTCCTCGGAGCTCTCGGCCAGCAGCGCCGGGAACCAGCGGACGTTCTCCTCGAACAGGTCGAAGATCGAGGTGATCCACCGCTCGCCGAAGAACACCCGGGGACGCACCCCCTGGTTCTTCAGCTCCACCGGGCGGGTGTCCGTGGCCTGGGTGAACAGCGCGATCCGGGTCTCGGCGTGCAGCCGCCGGCCGTAGAAGAACGGGCTGTTCGCGCCGAGGGCGATCTGCGGGGCGGACAGCGCCTGGGCGGCGTTCCAGTGCGCCGCGAACTGGGCGGGGGCGACCTGCAGGTGCAGCTGGACGCTGGTGCACGCCGACTCGGGGGCGATCGAGTCGCACCAGGTGTCGACCCGCTCGCCGGTGGGCCCCTCGATCTCGAGGCGGATGTCCTCCCCGCGCGCCACGAAGATGGAGTCGTTGAGCGCCGTGTAGCGGTTGTTGTCGCTGATCCACTCCTGCTCGTAGTGCTCGGGGCGCAGGGTGGGCAGGATGCCGATCGTCACGATCCGTGAGCCGACCCCGCGGGCCGCGGCGTCCGCGGCGTTGAGCGAGGCGCGCAGGTCCTCCTCGAGCTCGAGGGCGGCCCGTCCGGGCAGCGGGCGGGGAGGCACGTTGAGCTCGATGTTGTACCGCGCCAGCTCGGTCTGGTACCCGGGGTCGGCGATCGCGGCGAGCACCTCGTCGTTGTGGAAGTGCGGGTCGAAGCTCCCGTCGACGAGGTTGAGCTCGATCTCCAGCCCCGTCATGGGCCGGTCGAACTCGAACGAGGCGCGGGCGAGCATCTGCTCGAACACGTCGAGGTCCGCACGGACCTTCTCCCGGTAGCGCTGGCGCTGCTCGCGCGTGTAGCTGCGGGAACTGACCTCTTCGCCCACGGTGGCCTCCGACTCCCGGCCGCGGCGCGGCCCCAGGACACCAACCAACCACACCGCGGCCCGTGCGCCAACACCCGGGCGCACCCGCCGCTGCGCCGTCCGCGGGTGCGCCTGGGCCGGCGCGGTCCTCAGAGCAGGTCGGTGACGTCGCAGCGCACGTGCACCGGGGCGTGCTTGCGCAGCGCGGAGGCCTTCGACCGGGCGGCCCGCAGCCGGCGGGTGACCTCCCCGGCCACGCCGTAGCCGAAGAACAGCAGCGCCCGGTGCGGGGCCGGCTCCCCCTCAGGCCCGGGCTCGTGGTCCTCCAGGGGGGCGGGCCCGATGACCCGCACGGCGGGCGGCAGCTCGAGGTCGGCCAGGAACGCCGCGACCGCCGCGGCCGGGCCCGTCACGGCCGCCGAGCGCACGGCCGGGGGCAGGCCCAGGGACTGGCGCTCCACCAGCTCGCGCTCGGCGTACCCGGCCGGGTCCCACCGCACGAGCGCGCCCACGGCGGCCTCGTGCTCCGCGGTGACCACCACGATCCCGCCGTCCCGGGCGCGGCGCACCAGCGCGGCGGCGTTGAACCACCGGCGCAGCGTCTGCTCCGCGGCGCGCAGGGCGGGGCGCATCAGCATCCGGTTGCCGTCCAGCAGCAGGGCGGCCGCGTAGCCGCCCTCCGCGACCGGCTCGGCGCCCGGGGTGGCCACGACGAGAGCGGGCGTGCCGGGGACGTCCGCGCGCACCGAGTCGCCCGAGGACGCCACGACGGGCACCTTCGGGAACGCCCGCCCCAGCTCCTCGGCGGTGCGCAGCGCCCCGACGGTGACCAGGCGCATCCGGGGGGACCCGCAGGCGGCGCAGGACCAGGCGTGCGCCGAGCGGCCGCACCAGCCGCACCGGGGCACCCCGCGCCGGGACACGACCCCGAGAGGCCCGTCGCAGGCGGTGCAGCGGGCGGGCTCCCGGCAGCGCTCGCACGCCAGGTGCGGGGCGTAGCCGGCGCGGGCGACCTGGACCAGGACGGGGCCCCGCTCGAGGGCCTCGCGGGCCGCCCGGTAGGCCGTCTCGGGCAGCCGGGCCCGGGAGGCCAGCGGGTCCCGGGCGGCGTGGAAGGAGTCGGCGGTGGAGACGATCCGCGGGGCGTGGACGCGCAGCACGTCCCGCGCGGGAGCGATCCGGCGGGCCCACCCGGAGACGACGAGGCGCTGGGCCTCGGGGCTGACCGCGTGACCGGCGAACAGCGCCGCGCACCCGCTGCGCCCGGCGCGCAGCAGCAGCACGTCCCGGACGTGCTGGTAGGGGGCGCGCTGCTCCACGAGGTTCTCGTCGCCGTCGTCGAAGCACGCCACGAGGCCGAGGTCGTCCACGGGGGCGTACGCGGCGGAGCGGGTGCCGAGGACCACCCGCACCTGCCCGGTGGCCGCGGCCAGGAACGCCCGGTAGCGGGGCGTGGGCCCGTCCTCGGCGTGCAGGCGCACCAGGTGCTCCCCGCCGATCTCGTCCGCGACCGAGCGCTCGAGCCGCGCCAGCGCCTTCTGGTCCGCGACGACGGCGACCGCCCCGCGCCCGGCCCGCCACGCCGCGCCGATCGCGGCGGCCAGGACGTCCGTCCAGTCGTGGGCGGGATGGGCGGGCAGCACCTCGACGACGGCCCGCGGGGAGGCCCCCGCCGCCAGCTCCGCCAGGAACTGCGCACCGCCGGCGTAGTCCGCCAGCGCGGCGTCGTGGGAGGGACCCGGGGCGTGCGGGGACAGCCCGGTCGAGTGGCCGGGCACCTCGGCCAGCCGCTGCTCGACCTCCTTCTCCACGCGGGCGACGCGGGGCGGGACGGCCACCCGGACGACGTCCGCGGCCGTGCCGGCCGAGCGGGCGGCGACGTCCTCGGCCAGCCGCGCGATCTCCGGGGCGAGCACGGGCAGCGGGGACAGCACCCGGCGCAGGGGCTGGATCCGGTGCATGACCTCGGACTCGCCCGTGCGCTCGAGCACGAAGCCCGTCAGCTCCTGCCCGCCGAAACCGACTTTGACGCGGGCGCCCGGCACCGCCGCCCCGGCCAGCTCGGCCGGCACGAGGTAGTCGAACGGGCGGTCCAGGTGCGGGACGTGGGTGTCCAGCAGCACCCGGGCCACGGGGTCGTGCTCGGCCGGCAGCACCGCGCCCACGCCCTTGGCGTCCTCGCGCGGGGGCCGGGGCGGGAAGCCCGAGAGGAGCGACAGCTGCCGCGGGCCCTCCGCGGCGTCCCCGGCGCCCTCCGGGTCCACGGTCAGACCCCGGCGGCCGACCGCAGGTCCGCGACGCGGTCGGTGCGCTCCCAGGTGAACTCGGGCTCGGAGCGGCCGAAGTGCCCGTGCGCGGCGGTGCGCGCGTAGATGGGGCGCTTGAGGTCCAGGTCCTCGATGATGGCCAGCGGCCGCAGGTCGAAGACCTCACGGATGGCGTGCTCGATCCGGGTGGGGGCGACCTTCTCGGTGCCGAAGGTCTCGACGTAGAGCCCGACGGGGGCGGCGCGCCCGATCGCGTACGCGACCTGGACCTCCACGCGGTCGGCGAGACCGGCCGCCACCACGTTCTTGGCCACCCAGCGCATCGCGTAGGCGGCGGAGCGGTCCACCTTCGAGGGGTCCTTGCCGGAGAAGGCGCCCCCGCCGTGGCGGGCCATGCCGCCGTAGGTGTCCACGATGATCTTGCGGCCGGTCAGGCCGGCGTCCCCCACGGGCCCGCCGCGCACGAAGTTGCCGGCCGGGTTGATGATCACCTGGGTGCCGGAGAGGTCCAGCCCGGACTCCTCGAGCACGGGGCTGATCACGCTGCGGCGCAGGTCGGAGGCGAGCTGGTCGAGGTCGTAGCCCTCGACGTGCTGGGCGGAGACCACCACGGTGTCCACGGCCACGGGGCGGTCGCCGTCGTAGCCGAGGGTGACCTGGGTCTTGCCGTCGGGGCGCAGACCCGGCAGCACGGCGGTCTTGCGCACGCGGGTGAGCTGCTCGGAGAGGCGGTGGGCGATGTGGATCGGCGCCGGCATCAGCACCTCGGTCTCGTTGGAGGCGTAGCCGAACATGATGCCCTGGTCCCCGGCGCCCTGGGCGTCGCGGGCGTCGCGGGCGGTGCCCTCGCGGACCTCGAGGGACTGGAACACGCCCTCGTAGATCTCCGGGGACTGCTCCCCGACGCTGATGGACACCCCGCAGAACTCGCCGTCGAAGCCGTGCACCGAGGAGTTGTAGCCGATGTCGAGCAGCGTCTTGCGCACCACGTTGGGGATCTCCACGTAGCCGCGGGTCTTCACCTCGCCGGCGACGTGCACCAGCCCGGTGGTCACCATGGTCTCGACCGCCACGGAGGACTCGGGGTCCTGGCGCAGGAGGTCGTCCAGGATGGAGTCGCTGATCTGGTCGCAGATCTTGTCGGGGTGTCCCTCCGTGACGGACTCGGAGGTGAACAGTCTCAGGTGCTGGGTCGTCTCGCTCACGGGAGACCACACTACCGGGCGCCCCGGACGGCGCAGCGCCGCACCGGTCGGCGCCGCCGGCCCGGGCGGGTCAGGCTCCGGCGCGGACGCCGGCCAGTTCCTGGGCGATCCGCGCCACGAGCCCGCGGGCCACGTCCGTCTTGGAGCCCTCGAGCACCTGCTCGGGGGCCCCGGCCGCGCTGAGCACGGTCAGGGTGGTGGTGTCCTGGCCGAAGACGAGGTTCTCGCCCACGTGGTTGACGGCCAGCAGGTCGCAGCCCTTGCGCACGAGCTTCCGGCGCCCGAACGTCAGGGGGTCGGTCTCGGCGTCCCCGGTCTCGGCGGCGAAGCCGACGAGGAGCTGGCGGCGCCGGGCGGTGTTGCGCAGGTCCACGAGCTCCTTGAGGATGTCGGGGTTGCGCACCAGCTCGAGCACGGGGTTGGACCCGTCCTCGGCCTTCTTCAGCTTGGCGTCGGCGATCCGGGCCGGGCGGTAGTCGGCCACCGCGGCGGCCATCACCACGACGTCGGCCCGCGCCGCGGCGCGCACGCAGGCGCGGCGCAGCTGCTCGGCGGTGCCGGCGTGCACGACCTCGACGCCGGCGGGCACCGGCGTCTCGAGGTGGGCGGCCACGAGGGTGACCGCGGCACCGGCGTCCCGGGCGGCGGCGGCGATCGCCACGCCCTGCTTGCCGGAGGAGCGGTTGCCCAGGAAACGGACGGGGTCCAGCGGCTCGCGGGTGCCGCCCGCGCTCACGAGCACCCGCGTGCCGGCCAGCGGGCCGTCGGGGGCGCCGCCGTCCCCGGCCAGGCGAAGCGCGGCGTCGCGGACGACCTCGGGCTCGGGCAGCCGGCCGGGGCCCGAGTCGGGGCCGGTGAGCCGGCCGTCGGCGGGCTCCAGGACGGTGTGCCCGTGGGCGCGCAGCTGCGCGACGTTGGCCTGCACGGCCGGGTTGAGCCACATCTCGGTGTGCATCGCCGGGGCGAACAGCACCGGGGCGCGCGTGGCGAGCAGCGTGGTGGTCAGCAGGTCGTCGGCGTGCCCGTGGGCGGCGCGCGCCAGCAGGTCGGCGGTCGCCGGGGCGACGACGACGAGGTCGGCGGCCTGGCCCTGGTGGACGTGGTTGACCTCGTCCACGCGGTCGAAGACGTCCGTGCTGACCCGCTGGCCCGAGAGCGCCTCCCAGGTGGGGGCGCCGACGAAGCGCAGCGCGGCCTCGGTGGGGACGGGCACCACCGTGTGGCCGCTCTCGGTGAACAGGCGCAGGAGCAGCGCCGCCTTGTACGCGGCGATGCCCCCGCCGATGCCGAGGACGATCCTCACGCCGCCGCGCCCCGTCGTCGGGGTGCCGGCCGGCTCACAGGTCCTGGAGGTCCCCGGGCTCGCGCCCCGGCTCCTCCGGAGCGGCGTCCGCCGCGTCGCCGGCGCCGTCGGAGGCGTTGTCGGCGGCGATGGCCGCGCCGCTGCCGGGCAGGTCGCCCAGCGGCTCGGCGGGGCTGTCGTCGCCCGAGGAGAAGTCCACCGAGGTGCCGCCGGAGAAGGCGGCGTCCGCGGAGAAGTCCACGGCGCTCTCCTCGGTGCCCTGGGCGAAGAAGTCGGCGCCGAAGACGTCGGCGGCGAGGTCGGCCTCCGTGGTGAGCTGGCCGTTCTCGGCGAACCCGGCGTGCTCGACCGGGCGACCCTCGATGAGGCCCTCGTCGATCTCGCGGAAGGCGATCGACAGCGGCTTCTCGTTGAGCTGGGTGTCCACGAGGGGACCGACGTACTCGAAGAGGCCCTCGTGCAGCTGCGAGTAGTAGGCATTGATCTGCCGGGCCCGCCGGGCGCCGAAGATCACGAGTCCGTACTTGGAGTCGGACTTCTTCAGCAGGGCGTCGATCGGCGGGTTGATGATGCCTTCGGTGTGGGTAGACAAGCGATTGCTCCAGACGGGGTGGACGGGTCTCAGGATGCCGGCTCGGGGTCGACCCCCATGAGCTGCACGAGTTCGGCGGCGGCGCGCTCGACCCGGTCGTTGATCACGGTGTGGTCGAACTCCGGCTCTGCCGCGAGCTCCAGTTTAGCGGTTTCCAGCCGGACCCGCTGTTCGGCCGCCGTCTCGGTGCCCCGGCCGACGAGCCGGGCGACCATCTCGTCCCAGCTGGGCGGGGCGAGGAACACGAAGTTGGCCTCCGGCATGGTGTTGCGGATCTGGCGGGCGCCCTGCAGGTCGATCTCGAGCAGGACGCTGAGCCCGCGCTCGAGGGCCCGCTCCACGGTGGAGCGCAGCGTGCCGTAGCGGTGCGAGTTGTGCACCACGGCCCACTCCAGCAGCTGCCCGTCGCGGGCCATGGCGTCGAACTCCTCGTCGGAGACGAAGAAGTAGTGGGTGCCGTCGACCTCCCCGGGGCGGGGGTCCCGGGTGGTCGCGGACACGGACAGCCACACCTGCGGGTAGTGGTCCCGGACGTAGGTCGAGACCGTGCCCTTGCCCACGGCCGTGGGTCCGGCGAGCACGGTCAGGGACGGGCGCGCGGCGCGGGGCGCGTCGAGGCTCACGGGCATCCTCCTGGGACTGGGGTGTTTCCCCCAATCTAGCGGATCGCGCCCGGGGCCTCCGCGCCCCGCCCGGCTCAGCGGTCCAGGTGCTCGATGAGCGCCCTGCGCTGGTGCACGCCGAGCCCGCGCAGCCGCCGGGTGCGGGCGATGCCGATCTCGTCCATGATGGCCGCGGAGCGGACCTTGCCGATGCCGGGGGTGGCCTCGAGCAGGTCCGAGACCTTCAGCCGGCTCACGGCCTCGTCCCGGTCCGCGCGGTCGAGGATCTCGGCGACCGTCATGCGGCGCTCGCGCAGCCCCTTCTTCACGTCGGCGCGCGCCGTCCGTGCCCGGGTCGCCTTCTCCCTCGCGGCGGCTCGCTCCTCGTCGGTCAACGGACGCAGTGCCATGTGGTTCCTCCTCGTCGCCACGGACTGCAGCCCCCGTCCCACGAGAGGACGGACAGCCCGTTTGCTAAAGAAACTACATGAAGAACGATGCTTCGCAAGGCGACACGACCGTGGTGTGACCAGGGGTGTCGTCGCCGGGGAGCCGGCGGGAGGAGGCGCGGGACCACCGCGGGGGCTCAGTCCAGGGCTGCCGCCAGCTCCCCTGCCGAGCGCAGGACCGCCTCCCGCAGCGCCGGCACCTCCGGTCCCCGGCGCAGGATCGCCCGGCTCGAGGCCGCGAGCACCTGCCCGGCCGCGGCGCCGAACACGGCCGGGAGCTCCTCGGCGCGGGCGCCCTGCGCGCCGTAGCCGGGGGCGAGCAGCGGCCCGCGCACCGCCGTCAGGTCGATGCCGAGCTCGGTCAGCGCGCTGCCGACCGTGGCGCCCACCACGAGCCCGCAGGAGCCGAGACCGGCCCGGGCGGCCGGCTCTCCCCCGGAACCGCGGAGCCGGTCGTTCTCGGCGGCCGCCGCGGCGCACACGGAGCCGGCGACGGACTCCCGGCCCCCGACGTGCTGGACGGAGCGACCCTCGGGGTTGGAGGTCAGCGCCAGCACGAACGTGCCGCGGCCGGTGCGGGCCGCCAGGTCGAGGGCCGGGCGCAGCGACTCGAAGCCGAGGTAGGGGCTCAGGGTCACGGCGTCCGCCGCGAGCGGGGACCCCTCCCCCAGCCACGCGGCCGCGTAGGCCTCCATCGTGGAGCCGATGTCCCCGCGCTTGGCGTCGGCGACCGTCAGCAGCTCCGCCGAGCGCGCCTGCGCGAGCAGCTCCTCGAGCACGGCGAAGCCGGCGGCGCCGTAGGGCTCGAACAGCGCCACCTGGGGCTTGATCGCGGCGGCGTGCCCGGCGGCGGCCTCCAGGACCGTGAGCGCGAACCGGCGCAGGCCCTCGGCGGAGCGGGGCAGGCCCCACGCGTCCAGCAGGCCGGGGTGCGGGTCGATGCCCACGCACAGGGGCCCGTGCTCGTCCATCGCGGCGCCCAGCCGCGCGCCGAAGGGCGCCCGGCCGGGCGCCGGGGTCACGGGGCCGGGCGCCGGGGCGGTGTCCTCAGGCACGCACGACCTCGGGCTCGCCAGCGCGCAGGAGGACCTCCAGGCGCTGCTCGTGCTCCTGCAGGCTCGTCACGTCCCACGAGTAGGAGCGCAGCGCGGTGACGGCCTGCAGGGCGGCGCCCAGCACGGAGACCGTGGTCATCAGGGGCACGCCCACGCTGGTGGCCGCGGCGCGGATCTCGTAGCCGTCGCCGCGGGCGGCACCGCCGGCCGGGGTGTTGAAGATCAGGTCGATCTCCCCGTCGGCGATGAGGTCCACGATGGTCCGCTCCCCGGGTGCCGTCTCGCGGATCTTGCGGACCACGGTGGACTCGATGCCGTTGCGGCGCAGCACGTCCGCGGTGCCGCCGGTGGCGAGGATCTCGAAGCCGAGGTCGCGGAACATCCGCACGTAGGCGATCGAGGAGCGCTTGTCCTTGTTGGCCACGGACACGAACATCCGCCCGGACGTGGGCAGGGACACGTTCGCCGCCGCCTGCGCCTTGGCGAAGGCGGTGTCGAAGTACTTGTCCAGGCCCATGACCTCGCCGGTGGAGCGCATCTCCGGGCCGAGCAGGGAGTCGACCACCGCCCCCTCGGCGGTGCGGAAGCGCGCGAAGGGCAGGACGGCCTCCTTCACGGCCACGGGGGCCGAGGCGGGCAGCGTGGACCCGTCGATCCGCTGCGGCAGGTGGCCCTGGGCCCGCAGCTGGGCGATGGTGGTGCCGGTGCCGATGAGGGCGGCGGCCTTGGCCAGCTGCACGCCCGTGGCCTTGGAGACGAACGGCACGGTGCGGGAGGCCCGCGGGTTGGCCTCGATGACGTAGAGGATGTCGGAGGCCACGGCGAACTGGATGTTGATGAGCCCGCACACGCCCACGCCGCGGGCGATGGCCAGGGTGGCCTCGCGCACGCGCTCGACCACGTCCGGGCCGAGGGTGATGGACGGCAGGGTGCACGCGGAGTCCCCGGAGTGGATGCCGGCCTCCTCGAGGTGCTCCATCACGCCGCCCACGTAGAGGTCCGTCCCGTCGTAGAGGGCGTCCACGTCGATCTCGATGGCGTCCTCGAGGAACTTGTCGATCAGCGCGGGCCGCGAGGCGGAGACCTCGGTGGCGTTCTGCAGGTAGCGGGCCAGGGCCGGCTCGTCGTAGACGATCTCCATGCCGCGGCCGCCGAGCACGTACGAGGGGCGCACGAGCACCGGGTAGCCGATGTCGTCCGCGATCCGCTTGGCGGCCTCGAAGGTGGACGCCGTGCCGTTCTTCGGCTGGCGCAGCCCGGCCTCGGCGAGCACCCGGGCGAACTCCCCGCGGTCCTCGGCGAGGTCGATGGCCTCCGGGGTGGTGCCGAGGATCGGCACGCCCGCGGCCTTGAGCTGGGCGGCGAGCTTGAGCGGGGTCTGCCCGCCCAGCTGCACGAACACCCCGAGCAGCCCGCCGGTGCGCCGCTCCGTCTCGACGACCTCCATGACGTCCTCGAAGGTCAGCGGTTCGAAGTACAGCCGCGTGGAGACGTCGTAGTCGGTGGAGACGGTCTCCGGGTTGCAGTTGACCATCACGGTCTCGTGCCCGGCCTCGCGCAGCACCATGGAGGCGTGCACGCACGAGTAGTCGAACTCGATGCCCTGCCCAATCCGGTTCGGCCCGGAGCCGAGGATCATGATGGAGGGGCGCTCGTGCCGGCCGACCTCGCTCTCCTCGTCGTAGGAGGAGTAGTGGTACGGGGTGAACGCCTCGAACTCCGCCGCGCACGTGTCGACGGTCTTGAACACGGGGCGGATGCCCAGCGCGTGGCGCACGCCGCGGACCACGTCCTCGGCCAGGTGGGCGAGCTCGCCGATCTGGGCGTCGGAGAAGCCGTGCCGCTTGGCCAGGCGCAGGGTGCGCACCGTGAGGTCGGCGTCCTGGCGCACCACGTCCGCGACCTCGTTGAGCAGCACCAGCTGGTCGAGGAACCAGGGGTCGATGCCCGTGGCCTCGTAGAGCCGCTCCACGGACGCGCCGGCCAGCAGGGCCTGCTGGACCTGCTGGATCCGCTCGGTGGTGGGCGTGCGGGTGGCGTCGACGAGCCGCGCCAGGGCGTCGTCGTCGAGCTCGGGGCGCACGAACGAGAAGCTGGAGCCCTTCTGCTCGAGGGAGCGCATGGCCTTCTGCAGCGCCTCGGTGAAGTTGCGCCCGATCGCCATGGCCTCGCCGACCGACTTCATGGTGGTGGTCAGCGTGGGGTCCGCGGCGGGGAACTTCTCGAACGCGAAGCGCGGGATCTTCACGACGACGTAGTCCAGCGTCGGCTCGAAGGACGCGGGGGTCTTGCGGGTGATGTCGTTGGGGATCTCGTCGAGGGTGTAGCCCAGCGACAGCTTCGTGGCGATCTTGGCGATCGGGAAGCCCGTGGCCTTGGAGGCGAGGGCCGAGGAGCGGGAGACGCGCGGGTTCATCTCGATGACGACGACGCGGCCGGTGTCCGGCTCGATCGCGAACTGGATGTTGCACCCACCGGTGTCCACGCCGACCTCGCGGATCACGGCGATCGCGATGTCCCGCAGGTTCTGGTACTCGCGGTCGGTCAGCGTCATGGCCGGGGCCACGGTGATCGAGTCCCCGGTGTGCACGCCCACGGGGTCGAAGTTCTCGATGGAGCACACGACCACGACGTTGTCGTTCTTGTCGCGCATCATCTCCAGTTCGTACTCCTTCCAGCCGAGGATGGACTCCTCGAGGAGCACCTCGGAGGTGGGGCTGTACTGGATGCCGGCGCCGGCGATGCGGTGCAGGTCCTCCTCGTCGTAGGCCAGGCCCGAGCCGAGGCCGCCCATCGTGAAGGACGGGCGGACCACCATGGGGTAGCCCAGCTCCTGGGCGGCGGCCAGGGCCTCGGGCATGGAGTGCACGATGACGGAGCGGGCGGACTCGGCGCCGCAGCGCTCCACCACGCCCTTGAACTTCTCGCGGTCCTCGCCCAGGTTGATGGCCTCGACGTTGGCGCCGATCAGCTCCACCCCGTACTTGTCGAGCACGCCGTTGGCGTCGAGGGCGATCGCCGTGTTGAGCGCCGTCTGCCCGCCCAGGGTGGGCAGCAGGGCGTCGGGCCGCTCCTTGGCGATGATCTTCTCCACCACCTCGGGGGTGATGGGCTCCACGTAGGTCGCGTCGGCGAACTCGGGGTCGGTCATGATGGTCGCCGGGTTGGAGTTCACGAGGATGACCCGCAGGCCCTCCTCCTTGAGCACCCGGAGGGCCTGCGTGCCCGAGTAGTCGAACTCGGCGGCCTGTCCGATGACGATCGGCCCGGAGCCGATGACCAGAACGCTGGTGAGATCTGTCCTGCGCGGCATGTCAGTTCTGCCCTTCTTCCTGTGCGTTCGGGGTGTCCTCGGGGCTCTGGGCGCCCTGGGCGCCGCCGGGGACGGCGTTGTCGACGGTCGGGTCGGCGCGGCCGTCCCGGTGGCTGTCCATCAGCTCGATGAACCGGCCGAAGAGGTAGGAGGCGTCGTGCGGGCCGGCGGCGGCCTCCGGGTGGTACTGCACCGAGAACGCGGGCAGGTCGAGGCAGTTGAGGCCCTCCACCACGTCGTCGTTGAGGCACACGTGGCTGACCTCGACGCGGCCGAACTCGCCCAGGGGCGCCTCGACCGGGCCGTCGAGGGGCGCGTCCACGGCGAAGCCGTGGTTGTGGGCGGTGATCTCCACGCGCCCGGTCCGCCGGTCCAGGACCGGCTGGTTGATCCCGCGGTGGCCGAAGACCAGCTTGTAGGTGCCGAAGCCCAGGGCCCGGCCGAGCAGCTGGTTGCCGAAGCAGATGCCGAAGAACGGGATCCCGGCGCGCAGCACCTCCCGCAGCGTCTCGATCTGCCGCTCGGCGGTGGCGGGGTCGCCGGGGCCGTTGGAGAAGAACACCCCGCGCGGGGCCAGGGCCCGGATCTGCTCGAAGCCGGTGTCGGCGGGCACCACGTGCACCCGCACCCCGCGCTCGGCGAAGCGGTGCGGGGTCATCGACTTGATGCCGAGGTCCACCGCCACCAGCTCGTGCAGGACCTCGCCGGTCCAGCCGTGCTCGGCGGGCTCCACGACGTAGGCCTCGGGGGCGGAGACGGTCTCGGCGAGCCGGCGGCCCTCCATCCGCTCGGCGGCGCCGACCTCGGCGACGAGCTCGGCGTCGGGGCGCAGCGCGGCGTCCCCGGAGAAGATCCCGCCGCGCATCGCGCCGCGGTCCCGCAGGTGGCGGGTGATGGCCCGGGTGTCGACGTCCTGGATGCCGACGACGCCCTGGGCCACCAGCTGCTCGTCGAGGGACCCCTCGGAGCGCCAGTTGGACGGGCGGCGGGCGGCGTCGCGCACGACGTAGCCGGACACCCAGATCCGCCGGGACTCGGCGTCGGCGGCGTTGACGCCGGTGTTGCCGATGTGCGGGGCGGTCTGCACGACGAGCTGGCCGGCGTAGGACGGGTCGGTGATGGTCTCCTGGTAGCCGGTCATGCCGGTGGAGAACACGGCCTCGCCGAGGGCGGTGCCGAGGGCGCCGTAGGCGCGGCCGCGGAAGACGCGGCCGTCCTCCAGCACGAGCACGGCGGGGTCAGTGGTGATCGAGCTCAAGGTCGTCCTCACGTTCGGGTCTGTGGGTCGGGAAGGCGGGGCGGCGGGTGCCGCCGGCGGGTCAGGAGTGCGGTGCCGGGACGATCGCCTCCACGGCGTCGAGGAGGCGCTGCTTGTCCTCGGCCCGCTGGGTGCGGAAGCCGGTGTCCACCACGGTGGAGCCCAGCCGCCAGGTCAGCACGGCGAGCCCGTCCCGCTCCACGAACTTGCCGACCATGCCGGAGCTGGTGCCCACGGCCACGAGGTCGGCGGCGGGGACGAACAGGCCCGGGGCGCCCTGCCGGTCCAGGAGCACGCCGTCGTCGTGGACCAGGGCCGTCGCCCGGGCGCGCACGCCCAGTCCGTGGGCCGCGATCCGCTCGAGCGGGGCGCCGGTCTCCGTGGTGCTCACGTACATGCCCGGGACCACGAGCCGGGGCTCGCGCTCCTCGATCCCCTCGGGCGGCGCGGCCGGCGCCGCGATCCCCGACTGGCGTCGCACGCGCGTGCGCCAGCCCCGGCGGAGCAGGGCGAAGAGCACGGCGAGGACGATGACCGTGACGAGCACGGTGCTGAGCTGGTCCATGGGACGGGGGCCTCCGGGCGGTGGAAGGGGGTCGGCGCGGTCAGGCGGCGGGGGTCGGGGCGGGGGTGTTGAGGGCCCCGTCGAGGACGGTGGGGTGGCCGCGGAAGAAGGTGGCGCGGACCGCGCCGGGCAGCTCCATGCCGCGGTAGGGGCTGTTGCGGCCCTTGGACGCGTGCCGGGCGGGGTCCACCACGGTGGTCGCGGCCGGGTCCCACAGGGTGAGGTGAGCGGGCTCGCCCTCCTCGAGCGGCCGGCCCTGGCCGGCGAGGCGCCCGATCCGGGCGGGGGTCGCCGAGGTGATCCGGGCGACGTCGCGCCAGGTCAGCAGGCCGGTGTCGACGAGGCTGAGCTGGACCACGGACAGCGCGGTCTCGAGCCCGGTCATCCCGTTGGCCGCGCAGGACCACTCGCACTCCTTGTCCTCGGCGGGGTGCGGGGCGTGGTCGGTGCCGATCACGTCGATGGTGCCGTCGGCCACGGCCGCGCGCAGGGCGTGCACGTCCTCGTCCGTGCGCAGCGGCGGGTTGACCTTGAACACCGGGTCGAAGCTGCGGACCCGCTCGTCGGTGAGCAGCAGGTGGTGCGGGGTGGCCTCGGCGGTGACGTCGATGCCGCGCTGCTTGGCCCAGCGGACGATGTCCACGGAGCCCCTGGTCGAGAGGTGGCAGATGTGCACGCGGGAGCCGACGTGCTCGGCGAGCAGCACGTCGCGGGCGATGATGGCCTCCTCCGCGACGGCGGGCCAGCCCGTCAGCCCGAGCTCGGCGGACACGGCGCCCTCGTTCATCTGGGCGCCCTCCGTCAGCCGCGGCTCCTGGGCGTGCTGGGCCACGACGCCGTCGAAGCCCTTGACGTACTCCAGGGCCCGGCGCATGAGCACCGGGTCGTGCACGCACATGCCGTCGTCGGAGAACATCCGCACGCCCGCGCGGGACTCGGCCATCGCCATGATCTCGGACAGCCGCTCGCCCTTCAGACCCACGGTCACGGCGCCCACGGGACGGACCTCGACCCAGCCCGCGGAGCGGCCCAGCTCGTGCACCTGCTCCACCACACCGGCGGTGTCCGCCACGGGATCGGAGTTGGCCATCGCGAAGACCGCGGTGTAGCCGCCGAGCGCGGCCGCCCGGGTGCCGGTCTCGACGGTCTCGGCGTCCTCCCGGCCGGGCTCGCGCAGGTGCGTGTGGATGTCCACGAGCCCGGGCAGGGCCACGAGCCCGGCGGCGTCGAGGATCCGGGCGTCGCCCGCGTCCGCGGCGAGGTCGGGGCCGATGCGCCGGATCACGCCGTCCTCGACGAGGATGTCGGCGGTCTGCTCGCCGAGCAGCTGGGCGCCCTGGATGAGGTACGAGGTCACGAGAGGTCAGCGCTCCTGGGGGTGCGGGGTGGAGGTGGGGTCGAGGTCGTCGCCGGAGAGCAGCAGGTAGAGCACCGACATCCGCACGGAGACGCCGTTGCGCACCTGGTCCAGGACCGTGGAGCGCGGGGAGTCCGCCGCGGCGGAGGAGATCTCCAGCCCGCGGTTCATGGGTCCCGGGTGCATGATCGCCGTGGCGGCCCCGGCGGCGTCGAGGGCGGCGACCCGCTCGGGGGTCAGCCCCCACTCCCGGGCGTACTCCTGGGCGGTCGGGAAGAACGCGGCGTGCATCCGCTCCCGCTGCACGCGCAGCATCATCACCGCGTCCGGGGCGGGGTCCAGGGCCTCGTCGAGGGAGAAGACCACCCGGCAAGGCCAGTCCGCGATGCCGACGGGCAGCAGGGTGGGCGGGGCCACGAACGTGACCCGGGCGCCCAGGGTGGTGAACAGCCACAGGTCGGAGCGGGCCACCCGGGAGTGCAGGACGTCGCCGACGATCACCACGTGCATGCCCTCGAGGTCGAGCCCGCGGGTGCTCTCGCGGCCCTCGGTGCGGGCACGGTGCTGGCGCAGGGTCATGGCGTCGAGCAGGGCCTGCGTGGGGTGCTCGTGGGTGCCGTCGCCGGCGTTGACCACCGCGGCGTCGATCCAGTCGGACTCCGCGAGCTGCTGCGGGGAGCCGGAGGCCGAGTGCCGGATCACCACGGCGTCGGCGCTCATCGCCGCGAGGGTCTGGGCGGTGTCCTTGAGGGACTCCCCCTTCGAGACCGAGGAGCCCTTGGCGGAGAAGTTGAGGACGTCCGCGGACAGGCGCTTGGCGGCCGTCTCGAAGGAGATGCGGGTGCGGGTCGAGTCCTCGAAGAAGAGGTTGACCACGGTGCGGCCCCGCAGCGCGGGGAGCTTCTTGACGGAGCGCTGGCCCACGGCGGCCATCTGGTCCGCGGTGTCCAGGAACGTCAGGGCGGCGTCGTAGGAGAGGTCCTTCGTGGACAGCAGGTGCCTCATGCGCCGGTTCCCGGCACGGTGGTCTCGATGACCACGCAGTCGGCGTTCTCCGCCGCGCGGGGCTCGGGGTCGGTCTCGGCCAGCCGGACCCGGACCTTCTCCTGGGAGGAGGTCGGCAGGTTCTTGCCCACGTGGTCGGCGCGGATGGGCAGCTCCCGGTGGCCGCGGTCGACGAGCACGGCAAGGCGGACCACGCGGGGCCGGCCGACGTCCACGAGGGCGTCGAGGGCGGCGCGCACGGTGCGCCCGGAGTACAGGACGTCGTCGACGAGGACCACGGTGCGCCCGTCGATGCCCTGCACGGGGATGCGGGTCGGCTGGGGGGCGCGGGCGGGATTCTTGCGCAGGTCGTCGCGGAACATCGTGACGTCGAGCTGGCCGAGGCTCGCGGCGGCGTCGAAGCCGGTGTCGGAGGCTGCGATCTTGGCGGCGATCCGCTGGGCCAGCGGGTAGCCGCGGCGCGGGATGCCGAGCAGGACGAGGTCCGAGCTGCCCCTGTTGGCCTCGAGGATCTCGTGGGCGATGCGCGTCAGGGCGCGGTCGATGTCGGCTGCCGAGAGGATGACGCGCGCGGCGGCGGGTCCCGTCGAGGGACCGGCCGCGGAGGTGTCGTCGTTCATGGGTGCCGCCTCCTTCCCCGCCTCACAGGACGGACTTAAAGGTTGCTTGCTCGCCCCAAACTAGCACAGCGGCCCTGACGCCCCGGGCCCGGTGTGACGCCCGCCTCCCCCGGCGACCCCGCCCGGGCTAGGCGCTGTGGTCGGCCCGCTCCCACCAGGCGGCGGTGGCCGCGGCCGAGCCGAGGGCGACGAGCGCGACGCCCAGGACGCCGCCCGGACCGGCGCCGGCGGCGTCCGGGCCGGCCGTCCCGGCGAGGAGGGCGGGCACGGCCCAGGGGAACCACGCGCCGTGGCCGACCGCGGCGAGCACCTGAGCCACGAGGACGGTGAGGGCCACGGCCCCGGCGGTGGCCCAGGGCACGCTGGAGCGGCGCAGCTTCAGCCCCTCCGCCCCGAGGGCGGCCGCCGGCTCACCGGTCACCGGGGCGCTCCTGCCGGTGCTGCGCGCCCACCAGGCGCAGGAAGTAGGCCTCGAGGTCCTCGCGGACCACCGCGAGGCCGGTGGGGGGGGGGCACGCCGCCGTGGACGAGGGCGGCGGCCACGGCGTCCGGGCGGTCCGCGGCGCCGGCGTCGCCGAGCACGACTGCGGGCCCCTCGCGGTGCGCGTCGCCGCACCCGCGGCCGAGGGCCGGACCATGCCGAGGACCGTCCGCATGACGGTGGTCTTGCCGGCGCCGTTGAGGCCCAGCAGCGCGTAGACCTCCCCCGGGCTGACCTCGAGGGTGACGCGGTCGACCGCGCGCACGGTCCCGTAGTGCTTCGAGACGCCCTGCAGGCGCAGCGCGGGAGCTGTCATGCGGACGTCCCCGGGACGCACGGTCGTGGTCCCGGAAATGGTAGCGCCCCGGGCGGGGTCCGCCGGCCCCGTCAGCCGAGCAGGGTCGGCTTCATCTGCTGCAGCCGGCCCAGCAGACCGTTGACGAAGCGCGGGGAGTCGTCGCCCGCGAGCTCCTTGGCGAGGCTCACGGCCTCGGCCACGGCGACCCCGTCCGGGACGTCGTCGTTGAACAGCAGCTCCCAGGCCCCCACGCGCAGGACGTTGCGGTCCACCGCGGGCATCCGCTCGAGGGTCCAGCCCTGGGAGTACGTCTCGAGGTACTCGTCGAGCTCACCGCGGCGCATCGTGACGCCGAGGACGAGCTCCTCGGCGTACGGGGAGACCTGCGAGTCGCTGTGCATCCGGCGCCGCTCCATGACCTCGCGGGCGTCCTCGGAACGCTGCTCGGCCTCGAAGAGGATCTCCACGGCGCGCCGGCGCGCCTTGCCCCGGGCGCTCACTCGTTGACGCGGCCCAGGTAGTCACCCGTGCGGGTGTCGACCTTGACCTTGGTGCCCTGCTCGAGGAACAGCGGCACCTGGATCTGGTAGCCGGTCTCCACGGTGGCGGGCTTGGTGCCGCCGGTGGAGCGGTCGCCCTGCAGGCCCGGCTCGGTGTAGGTGATCTCGAGGACCACGGACGCGGGCAGCTCGATGTAGAGCGGGGCCCCCTCGTGCAGCGCGATGGTCACGTTGAGGTTCTCGAGCATGAAGTTGGCGGCGTCGCCCACCACCTCACCGGGGACGGTGATCTGGTCGTAGGTCTTGTTGTCCATGAAGACGTAGTCGGCGCCGTCCTGGTACAGGTACTGGTACTCGCTGCGGTCCACCGTGGCGGTCTCGATCTTCGCGCCGGCGTTGAAGGTCTTGTCGACGACCTTCCCGGAGGTGATGTTGCGCATCTTGGTGCGCACGAACGCCCCGCCCTTGCCCGGCTTCACGTGCTGGAACTCGATCACGTTCCAGAGGTTGCCCTCCAGCTTCAGGACGGTGCCGTTCTTGATGTCGTTGGTCGTAGCCACAGGTTCTCTCTCTGGTTGTCTGCGAAGTCGGCAGGTCGGCGCGGACAGGGGGGTGTCGTCCCGGACCGCGGACCAGTCTAGCTGGGCGCGCCCTCGGCGATCTCCTGGTAGCTCGCGAAGAGGATCGCGGGGTCGGGGACCTCGAGCACGCGGGGCCGGCCGACGGCGTCGAGGACGACGAAGCGCAGCAGGTTCCCGCGCGTCTTCTTGTCCCGCTTCATGACCTCGAGCAGCCGCGGCCACTGGTCCCACCGGTACGCGGTCGGCAGGCCGAGGGAGGCGAGGATGCTGCGGTGGCGCTCGACGACGTCGTCGGCCAGGTTCCCGGCCGTGCGGGCGAGCTCGGCGGCGAAGACCAGCCCCACCGAGACCGCGGCGCCGTGGCGCCACTGGTAGCGCTCGTTGTGCTCGATCGCGTGGCCGAGGGTGTGCCCGTAGTTGAGCATCTCCCGGCGGCCGGCCTCGCGCAGGTCGCCGGAGACGATCTCGGCCTTGACCCGGATGCTGCGCTCCACGAGCTCCCGGACCACCTCGGACTGCGAGTCGCGCACCGCCTCCGGGTGGGCCTCGATCAGCTCGAGGATCCGCTCGTCGGCGATGAAGCCGCACTTGACGACCTCCGCCATGCCGGTGAGCAGCTCGTTTTCGGGCAGCGTCCGCAGCGTGTCGAGGTCGCACAGCACGGCCGCGGGCGGGTGGAAGGCGCCCACGAGGTTCTTGCCCTCGGCCGTGTTGATCCCGGTCTTGCCGCCCACGGCGGCGTCGACCATGCCGAGCAGGGTGGTGGGCACGTGCACCACGCGCACGCCGCGCAGCCACGTGGCGGCCACGAACCCCGCGAGGTCGGAGACCGCTCCCCCGCCCACGGACACGATCGCGTCCGAGCGGGTGAAGTCGTTCTGCCCGAGGACCTGCCAGCAGAAGGACGCCACCTGGACGTGCTTGCCCTCCTCGGCGTCGGGGATCTCGGCGGTGAACGCCTGGTAGCCCTGTCCGCGCAGCTCCTCCATGACCACGTCGCCGGTGCTGCGCAGCGCCCGCGGGTGGATGACGAGCACGCGCTGGACCCGGTCGCCGAGCACGCGGGGGACCTCGTCGAGCAGCCCGTGGCCGACGAGGACGTCGTAGTTCTCGGCCGGGCGCTCCCCGGTGACGGGGATGGTCGTGACGGTGCGGGGAGCGGACTCGCTCATGCCTGGGCCTCCTGGGTGCTGTCGGTGGTGCCGCCGGCGCTCCGCGCGGAGCGCAGGCGGGTGAGCTCCGCCTCGAGGTCAGCGCCGATCTCGGCGACGGGCCGGTTGCCGCGGCCGTCGAGGGTGATGTCGGCGAGCTCCTCGTAGCAGGCGCGCCGGGACTCGTAGAGCTCCTGCCAGCGCCGCTCCGGGTCCGGCTGGAGCATGGGGCGGGTCCGGTTGCCGCTGATCCGGGGCAGCACGGTCTCGGTGTCCACCTCGAGGTAGGCGACGAGCTCGTGGCGCAGCAGCTCGCGGGTGGACGGTGTCATGGGGGCGCCGCCGCCCACGGAGAAGATCGCGTTGGCGTGGTCCGGGTCCCGCAGGATCTCGGCCACGGTGTCCGCCTCGAGGTCGCGGAAGTACTTCTCGCCGTGCTCCGCGAAGATCTTCGAGATCACCCCGTACCGGGAGACGATGACCTGGTCGGCGTCCACGAAGTCGTAGCCGTAGAACTTGGACATGTGCAGGGCCAGGAAGGACTTCCCGGCGGCCATGGGCCCGATGAGCACCACGGGCCGCTGCGGGGTCTCGGCGGCGTCGGCCGGGGCGGGGAACTGCGCGTTCACGCCTGGGCCTCCCCGGGCTCGGCGGGCGCGGCCGCATCTGCGGGGGCCCCGGTCTCGGCGGGGGCCACGAGGGGGTCGCCCATGTGGTCGTCGCGCGCCGCGGCGGCGGCGTCCCCGAAGGCCCCGAGCTCGCCGGCGGAGTGCAGGGACTCCGGGATCGCGGCGAGGTAGGCGTCCTTGTTGCGGGCGGTCTCGGTGATCGAGTCCCCGCCGAACTTCTCCGTCACGGCGTCGGCGAGCACGAGGGCGACCATCGCCTCGGCGACCACCCCGGCGGCGGGCACGGCGCAGACGTCCGAGCGCTGGTGGTGGGCGCGGGCGGCCTCGCCGGTGGCGACGTCGACGGTGCGCAGCGCCTTCGGCACGGTGGCGATGGGCTTCATGGCCGCGCGCACGCGCAGGACGTCACCGATGGACATGCCGCCCTCGATCCCGCCGGCGCGGTTGCTCACGCGGCGCACCGCGCCGTCGGCGCCGCGGGAGATCTCGTCGTGGGCCTCGGAGCCGGGCCGGGCGGCGGTCAGGAAGCCGTCCCCGACCTCGACGCCCTTGATGGCCTGGATGCCCATCAGGGCCCCGGCCAGGCGCGAGTCGAGCCGCCGGTCCCAGTGCACGTACGAGCCGAGCCCCGGGGGCAGCCCGTAGGCGAGGACCTCGACGACGCCGCCGAGGGTCTCCCCGTCCTTGTGGGCGGCGTCCACCGCCGTCACCATGGCCTCCGCCGTGGCGGGGTCGAAGCAGCGCAGGGGGTCGGCGTCGAGGCCGGGGACGTCGGAGGGCAGCGGGCGCGCGGCGTCCACCGGGGCGCTGACGGCGCCCACGGCCGTGGTGTGGGAGACGAGCTGCACGCCCACGGCCTCGAGGATCTTCGCGGCGACGGCGCCGAGGGCCACGCGCGTGGCCGTCTCCCGGGCGCTGGCGCGCTCGAGCACGGGCCGCGCCTCGTCGAAGCCGTACTTCTGCATGCCGGTGAGGTCCGCGTGGCCGGGGCGGGGGCGGGTGAGGGGGGCGTTGCGGGCGCGGCCCGCGAGCACCTCCGGGTCCACGGGGTCCGCGGACATCACCTCGCGCCACTTGGGCCACTCGGTGTTGGCGATCTCGATCGCCACCGGCCCGCCCTGGGTCACGCCGTGGCGCACGCCGCCGAGCAGGCGCACCTGATCCTGCTCGAACTTCATCCGCGCGCCGCGCCCGTAGCCGAGCCGGCGGCGGGCCAGGGCGTCGCGGACGTCCTGGCTGGTCAGGCTCACCCCAGCCGGGACGCCCTCGATGATCCCGACGAGCGCCTCGCCGTGCGACTCGCCGGCCGTGAGCCAACGCAACATAACAACTCTTTCCGTTCGGGGTCTCGGCGACAGGGCCCCGCGGGGCGCGGCCGCCGACAGGTCTCAGGTGCGGGGCAGGGACGGGGCGGCGAGGATGGGCCGCCCCACGGCCGCGCACATCGCGGCGACCACGTCCTGCTCGCGGGGCAGGGGTGTGCCCGGATCGCGGCCGGTGAACAGGCGGATCTGGTCCACCGCCTGGAAGATCAGCATATCGAGTCCCGGGGCCACCGCTCCCCCGGCCCGGGACCAGGCCGCGGCCACCGCCGACGGCCACGGGTCGTAGGCGGCGTCCAGGAGGACGCCCGTGGTGGTCGGGGCGGCGGCCTCCAGCTGCGCCGCCAGCTCGTCCGCGCCGTGCGGCGGGAGGGTGGAGACGACCACGTCGTACGCGGCCAGGAGGCCCGGCGCCTCGTCCCACGCCCGCAGGTGCACGGGGATCCCGAGCCGGCGCCCCGCCTCGACGGCGCGCCCGGCGCGGGTGGCGGAGCGCACGAAGACGTCCACGGAGGCGGCCCCGAGCCGCTGCGCGGCGGCGACGGCGGCCGTGGCCGTGCCGCCCCCGCCGAGGACGGCGGCCCGGGGGACGGCCGGCACGGTGCCCGCCGCGAGCACCGCGCCCACGATGCCGGTGACGTCGGTGTTGTGGCCGAGCACCGTCCCGTCCGGGCGGAAGAGCAGGGTGTTGACCGCGCCCACCGCCGCCCCGAGGACCGTGAGCTCGTCCGCGCACGCGGCGGCCACCGACTTCAGGGGCATCGTCACCGACAGCCCGCGCCAGGCGGGATCGGACCGGCAGGCGTCGACGAACGGCGGGAGCTGCTCCTCGACCAGGTCGTGGGCGTCGTAGTGCACGTCCTCGCCCAGCACCGCGTACGCGGCGCGGTGCAGGTCCGGGGACCTCGAGTGGCCGATGGGGTGGCCCACCACGGCGGCGCGGGCGGGACTCACCCGCACCGGCCCTCGTTCTCGCTGCACCACTGGTTGTACTCCTCCACGTACCCCAGGTGCTCCGCGTAGGTCTCGGCGAACTTCGTCTCGCCCGTGTCCAGGTCCACGGTCACCCAGAAGTAGTAGTCGTTGTCCTGCGGGTCGGCGGCCGCCGCGATGGCGGCGTCGCCCGGGGAGCCGATGGGGCCCACCGGCAGGCCGGGGTTGGCGAAGGTGTTGTACCGGTTGGACTCGTCGCGGCGCTCCTCCTCCGAGAAGTCGTAGCTGCGGCGGTCGAGGCCGTAGGTCACGGACGCGTCGGACTGGATGAAACCGGAGGTCTCGCCGTCGGGGTTCTCGAGCCGGTTCTCGATCGCGCCGGCCACCACGTCGTAGTGCTCGGGCTGGACCTCGAACTCGATGATCGAGCCGATGGTGAGCACCTCGAAGATCTGGTCCTCGTCGCTGATGCCGTTGTCGTCGAGGGTCGTGCGGGTGCGGTCCACCATCGTCTGCAGGATCTGCTCCGCCGTGGCGTCCAGCGGGAACCGGTACTCGCCCGGGTGCAGCCAGCCCTCGAGGGTGGGGAAGCGGTCCGGGATCCCGAACGTCGCCGTGTCCTCCCGGTAGGCCTCGAACTCGGAGACGGGGATGCCGGTGGACTCGCTGAGGACCCCGAACACGTCGGTCATGCGCAGGGTCCGGTTGACCGCCGCGTAGTGGGTGGCCTCGTCCTCCTCCATGAGCGCGTCCACGGCGGCCTCCGAGCTCATCTCCGTGCGCAGCTCGTACTCGCCCGGCTGGATGAACTGCTCGGCGTGCTCCTCCTGGTAGGTCTCGACGAACGTCTCGGCGTCCGCCACGATCCCCTGCGCCTCGAGGGCCACGGCGATCTGGCCGGTGGTGGCGCCGTCGGCCACGGAGAAGGTCACGGGGTCCTTGCCGTCGCCGCGGTAGTCGCGGACCTCGAACCACCGGAAGGTGGAGCCGAGCACGGACACCGTGATCAGCGCGGCGAGCAGGAACAGGGCGATGGCCGTGGTCAGTGAGACGCGGCCGCGGCGCCGGCGCCGCTTGACCTGCTCGGGGGTGAGCTCCTCGTGCTCGAAGACGCCGCGCAGGCCCGTGGAGGGCTCCCTCGAGGACGGGGCGTCCAGGAGGCTGCCCAGACCGCCGCCGGACGACTCCCGGGGCGCCTCGGGTCGGCGGGGCGCCGACTGGTCGTACGGATCGTCGCTCACGAATGCTCTCCGTCCGGATCGGTGGTCGTCAACGGTGCCGTCCGCGCCCGGTCGGGCGCTCCGGCGGTGTCCTCGGCGGTGTCCTCGGCCGTGTTCCCGGCTCCGGTGGACGACTCCCCGCGGCGGGCCGCGGCCGGACCCTGCCCGTCGCGGTCACCCCCATTATGCGGGACGGCGGGTGCCGCGGCGCCGGGGACCGGCGGTTCCACCGGCGCGCCGGGCTCCGCCCCGGTCGCCCTGGCCCGGTCCACGGCGCTCTGCAGGATGGTGGCCGCGGCCACCTGGTCGACCTTGTCCATGTGGTCGCGGCGGGCGACCCCGGCCTCCAGCAGCGCCCGGTGGGCGTCCACGGTGCTGAGGCGCTCGTCGACCAGCCGCACCGGCACGTCGCGGCCCTTCACGCGCAGCCGCCGCACGAGGGCCTCCGCGTAGTCGCGCGCCATCGCGGTCGAGGCGTTCTCCCCGCCGTCGAGGCTGCGGGGCAGCCCCACGTAGACGGCGACGACGTCGTGCTCCTGGACCAGACCGGCCAGCAGCTTCACGTCGAAGCCCTTCCGGGGGTCGGGGTCGCGCCGCAGCGTGGTAAGCGGCGTGGCGAGGATGCCGTCGGGGTCGCACAGGGCGACCCCGACGCGGACGAGGCCGACGTCGACCCCCATCCGCCGTCCCCGGGCGTAGGCGTCGCTCACGCGGCGGCGCCGCCCGTCGCCCGGGCGATGTCGGCCAGCACCGCGTCCAGGGCGGCCCCCGTTTTGGCCGGGTCCTGCCCGCCGCCCTGGGCGATGTCGTCCTTGCCGCCGCCGCCGCCGCCGAGGACCTTGGCGGCCGTGCGCACGAGCCGGCCGGCCTGCACCCCGGCCGCGCGGGCGCCCTCGGTGGTCGCCACGAGGACCAGGGGACGGCCCTTGGCCGTGCCCGTGACGGCGACGACGAACGGCTCCGCCGTCATCCGGCCGCGCAGGTCGAGGGCGAGCGAGCGGACGTCGTCGGCCCCGGAGACCTCGCCCATGTCGTGGGTCAGGACCTTTACGGCGCCGACCTCCCGCACGCCGTCGAGCAGGGCGCCGGCCTGCGCCTGGAGCTTCTCCCGGCGCAGGACCGCGAGCTCCTTCTCGGCCGACTTCAGCTTCTCGAGGGTGCCCGCCAGGCGCTCGGGCAGCTCCGCGGAGGACTGCACCTTGAGCATGCCGGTGAGCTGGTGCACGAGGGTCCGCTCGGCCGCGAGGTGGCGGAACGAGTCCAGGCCCACGAGCGCCTCGACGCGGCGGTTGCCCGAGCCCACGGACTGCTCGGTGAGCAGGGTGAGGGAGCCGATCTGGGCGGTGCCGCCCACGTGCGTGCCGCCGCACAGCTCCCGGGACCAGGGTCCGTTCAGCTCGACCACGCGCACCCGGTCCCCGTACTTCTCGCCGAACAGGGACATGGCGCCCATGGCCTTGGCCTCGTCGAGGGCCATCTCCTGCGTGACGACCTCGTGGTTGGCGTGGATCGCCGCGTTGGAGACCTCCTCGATCTCCCGGCGCTGGGCCTCGGCGAGCCCCTCGCCCCACGCGAAGTCGAAGCGCAGGTACCCCTCCTTGTTGAAGGAACCGCGCTGGACGGCCTCGGGGCCGAGGATGTCGTGCAGGGCCGCGTGGACGATGTGGGTGCCGGTGTGGGCGGCCTCGGCGGCGCGCCGGCGGGCGACGTCCACCTGGGCGAGCACCGTGGCCCCGGAAAGGGCCTCGCCCTCGCGCACGACCGCCTGGTGCACGGACAGCCCCTTCACGGGCTGCTGGACGTCGGTGACCTCGAGCACGAAGCCGTCGCCGCTGATGGTGCCCCGGTCGGCGGCCTGGCCGCCGGCCTCGGCGTAGAACGGCGTCTCGTCGAGGACGACCTCGACGTGCTCCCCGGCCGAGGCTGCAGGGACGGTCACGCCGTCCTGCAGCAGGGCGCGCAGCACGGTCTCGTGGCCGAGCCGGGTGTAGCCGGTGAACACCGAGCCGCCCTCGTCGACGAGCCGGCGGAACACCGAGAGGTCGGCGTGGGCGCCCTTCTTGGCGCGGGCGTCCTGCTGCGCGCGGTGGCGCTGCTCCTCCATGAGACCGCGGAAGGCCGTCTCGTCGACCGCGACCCCGGCCTCCGCGGCCATCTCGAGGGTCAGGTCGATGGGGAAGCCGTAGGTGTCGTGCAGGGCGAAGGCCTCCGCGCCGGAGACGGCCTGGCCCTGGCGCCGGGCGCCGGCCACGGCCTCGTTGAGCCGGGTGGTGCCGGACTCGATGGTCTTCAGGAACGCCCGCTCCTCGGCGTAGGCGATCCGGGAGATCCGCTCGAAGTCCTCGGCCACGTAGGGGTAGACGCCGCGCATGGCGTCCCGGGAGGCGGGCAGCAGCACGGGCAGGCAGGGCTCGGTGACGCCCATCAGGCGCATCGCGCGGATCGCGCGGCGCAGCAGGCGGCGCAGGATGTACCCGCGGCCCTCGTTGGACGGGCTCACGCCGTCCGCGATGAGCATCAGCGAGGAGCGGACGTGGTCGGCGACCACGCGCATCCGCACGTCGTCGTCGTAGCCCTCCTCCCCCGGCTTCTCGGAGCCGTGGTAGCGCTTCCCCGAGAGCTCGGACGCCCGGTCCAGGACGGGGCGGACCTGGTCGGTCTCGTAGAAGTTCTCGACGCCCTGGAGCAGCATGGCCAGGCGCTCGACGCCGAGGCCGGTGTCGATGTTCTGCTCGGGGAGGTCGCCCAGGATCTCGTAGTCCTTGCCCGAGCCCTCACCGCGCTGGTACTGCATGAAGACGAGGTTCCAGATCTCGATGTACCGGTCGTCGTCGACGGCCGGGCCGCCCTCCCGGCCGTACCGGGGGCCGCGGTCGTAGAAGATCTCGGAGTCGGGGCCCGCGGGACCGGGCTGGCCGGTGTCCCAGTAGTTCTCGTCCCGGCCCAGCCGCTGGATCCGCTCGGCAGGCACCCCCACGGTGTCCTTCCAGAGCGTGTAGGACTCCTCGTCGCCCTCGTAGACGGTCACCCACAGCCGGTCCGGGTCCAGGCCGAAGCCGCCCTTCTCGAGCGGGCTGGTGAGCAGCTCCCACGCCATGGGGATGGCGCGCTCCTTGAAGTAGTCGCCGAAGGAGAAGTTGCCGGCCATCTGGAAGAACGTGCCGTGCCGGGCGGTCTTGCCCACCTCGTCGATGTCGAGGGTGCGGATGCACTTCTGGATGGACGTGGCGCGCCGGTAGGGGGCGGTCTCCTGGCCGAGGAAGTACGGGATGAACGGGACCATGCCCGCGATCGTGAACATGGCACCCGGCTGGGAGGAGATCAGCGAGGCGGAGGGCACCACGGTGTGGCCCTGGCCTTCGAAGTAGTCCAGCCAGCGCTTGGTGATTTCCTGAGAGAGCATTACCGGTGCTTTCCTTCGCGTTCGGTCGAGGGGTCGGTGGGCTCCGCCGCGGCCCCGGCCGCGCGGGGGGCGGCGGTGCCGTCGAGCACCGGCGGGGCGGTGCGACCGGCGTCGAGACGGCCGGTCTGCGGCCGGGGGGCGGCGACGCCGAAGGACTCGCGCAGCTCGGCCTCGCGCTCGTCCATGCCCGCGCGCACGGTGGCGGCGAAGCGGTAGAGCCGGGAGCGCCAGTCCCCGGGGCGGGGGGTGCGCGCGGCGCCGGCCCCGCCCGGCACGGAGAGGTCCTGGCCGGGTGATCGGGCGAGGCGGGTGGCGGCGGCGCCGAGCACGCCGCCGGCGGCCACGAGGGCGAGCCGGCCCCAGAAGCTCATGGCCGGTCCTCCCCCGGGGCGCCGGGGGCCTGCTCGTCGGCGGCCCCGAAGCGGTCGGCCCGGTGGGAGCCGTGCGGCGCGGTGTCGCCCGTGAACGCCCGGCGGACGCCGTGCGAGAACGCGGCGACCTTGATCAGCGGCTGGCCCACGGTGGAGGCCACCAGGGAGGACAGCGCGGAGACGTTCGCGGAGGCGTCGGAGACGTTGGTCGTGATCCCGTCCACCTTCTCGAGCTGCGAGTTGGTGGTCGAGACGGTGCGGGTGACCTCGTCGATGAGGGGGACGGTCTCGTTGTTGAGCGAGCGGATCGTCAGCCGCAGCTCGTCGAAGACCTTGCCGAGCTTGAGGATCGGCACCGCGAGCAGGAGCACCAGCACGGCGAACACCCCCACGGCGAGCAGTCCTGCGATTTCTCCACCGGTCATGGGGCGGCGCGCTCCTTGCTGGTCGGGTCGGGGGGCCGGGGCGGCAGGACCGCCCGGGCGTGCGGGGACGGGCACCGGCGCGGTGCCCGGGGATCAACTGTACCGAACGGAAGAGCCCGCGGCGCAGGCGCCGCGGGCTCTCCGCAGGGAAGGCCCTGCCCCGGGGGGTCCCGGCGGCAGGAGCCCGCAGGATCAGGCCATGCGGGCGTAGTACTCCACCACGAGCTGCTCCTCGCAGGTCACGGGGACCTCGGCGCGCTTGGGCTTGCGGACCAGCTTGGCCTGCAGCTTCTCGATCTGCACGTCGAGGTAGCCCGGGGTGTCGGGCAGCACGGCCTGGTGCGCGCCGGCGGCGGCGACCTGGAAGGGCACCATCTTCTCCGACTTGGCGTGCACGTGGATCAGCTGACCCTCCTTGACCTGGTAGGAGGGGCGGTCCACCCGCTCACCGTCCACCAGGATGTGGCGGTGCACGACCATCTGGCGGGCCTGGGCCATGGTCCGGGCGAAGCCGGAGCGCAGGACCAGGGCGTCCAGGCGGGACTCCAGCAGGGCGACCAGGTTCTCACCGGTCTGCCCCTCCTGGCGCTTGGCCTCGACGTAGGCGATGTGCATCTGCTTCTCGCGGATGTTGTACTGCGCCCGGAGACGCTGCTTCTCGCGCAGCCGGACGGCGTAGTCCGAGTCTGCCTTCCGGCGGGCACGGCCGTGCTCGCCGGGGCCGTAGGGACGGCGCTCGAAGTACTTCTCGGCCTTCGGGGTCAGGGCGATCCCGAGGGCGCGGGACTTGCGCACCTGGCGGCGCGCACGCGTGTTGTTAGCCACGTTTACCTTTCACAATGCGGTGCCCTCCCCCGTCCGGCGTGCGGTGCGGGGGGAGCGTGTTCTGTTCGGTCCGGCCTCCGAGGACGGGATCGGTCCCGCCGGAGAGGTGAGGATCAGCCGCAATCCTCCTGTCCTGCAAGCGCCGTGGCCGCGCGCCGCGCACCGTGGTTGAGGCGGTGCGCCGGGCGTGCGGGAGCACGGGCCTTGCCGGCCGACGTCCCACTATAGCGTGTGCGGGGCCGTGGCGCGCCCCGGGGTGCGGGCCGGCCCCCGTCCCGGTCCCGGCGCGCCGGAGCGCCGCCCGGGAGTCCCGGACGGCGCTCCGGCGCACGAGCCCTCGGACGGCGCTCCGGCGCACGAGCCCTCGGCGCGGACGCGGTCAGTCGACGTCCTCGTCCACCCAGTCGAAGGTCTTGGTGACGGCCTTCTGCCAGTTGCGGAACAGCCGGCCGCGCTCGGCGTCCTCCATCTGCGGCTCCCAGCGCTTGTTCTCGGCCCAGTTCGCGGTGACCTCCTCCGTCCCGGACCAGAAGCCGACGGCGATGCCCGCGGCGTAGGCGGCGCCGAGGGCCGTGGTCTCGGTGACCTCCGGGCGGATCACCGGGACCCCGAGCTGGTCCGCCTGGAACTGCATGAGCAGCTCGTTGGCGGTCATCCCGCCGTCCACCTTGAGCTCGGTGATGTCCACCCCGGCGTCGGCGTTCATCGCCTCGACCACCTCGCGGGACTGGTAGGCCGTGGCCTCCAGGGCGGCCCGGGCGATGTGGGCCTTGTTGACGTAGCGGGTCAGGCCCACCAGGGCGCCGCGGGCGTCCGAGCGCCAGTACGGGGCGAACAGGCCGCTGAAGGCCGGGACGAAGTAGGCCCCGCCGTTGTCCTCGACCGACGCGGCCAGGGACTCGACCTGCGGTGCTGAGGAGAGGATACCCAGGTTGTCGCGCAGCCACTGGACCAGGGACCCGGTCACGGCGATGGAGCCCTCCAGGGCGTAGACGGCGTCCTGGTCGCCGATCTTGTAGCACACCGTGCTCAGCAGCCCGTTCTCCGAGTGCACCACCTCGGTGCCCACGTTCATCAGCACGAAGCTGCCCGTGCCGTAGGTGTTCTTGCCCATGCCCTTCTCGAAGCACGCCTGCCCGAACATCGCGGCCTGCTGGTCGCCGAGGATGCCGGCGATCGGCACGTCCTTGAGGAAGCCGCGGGTGCGGCCCTTGCCGTAGACCTCGGAGGAGGAGCGGATCTCGGGCAGCATCGACGTGGGGATGCCCATGTCGGCGCAGATCTCCTCGTTCCAGTCGAGGGTCGCCAGGTTCATCAGCATGGTGCGCGAGGCGTTGGTGACGTCGGTGACGTGCACCCCGCCGTCCACGCCGCCCGTCATGTTCCACACCAGCCAGGAGTCGGTGTTGCCCATGAGCAGGTCCCCGTGCTCGGCCCGCTCCCGGGCGCCGTCCACGTTGTCCAGGATCCACTTGACCTTCGGGCCCGAGAAATAGCTGGCCAGCGGCAGGCCCACCCGGTCCTTGTACCGGTCCGGGCCGACCTCCCCGCCGAGCTCCTCGGCGATCTTCTGGGTGCGGGTGTCCTGCCAGACGATGGCGTTGTAGACGGGCTCCCCGGTGGTGCGGTCCCAGACCACGGTGGTCTCGCGCTGGTTGGTGATGCCCACGGCGGCCAGGTCCCGGGCGTTGATCTCGGCGGAGGCCTCGGCGTCGGCGACGACCTTGCGGACGTTGCGCCAGATCTCCATGGGGTCGTGCTCCACCCAGCCGGCGCGCGGGAAGATCTGCTCGTGCTCGAGCTGGCCGGTGCTGACGATCGTGCCCCGGTGGTCGAAGATGATCGCGCGGGAGCTCGTGGTGCCCTGGTCGATGGCCATGACGTACTTGGTGTCGGTGCTCATGGGTGGTCCCTCACTTCGTTGTGGTGTCGTGGACGGGTCGGTCGGTGGTGGTGCGGGCGTCAGGCGGGAACGTTGGCGTACAGCTGGTAGAAGCCGCCGGCGAGCACGGCGCCGATGAGCGGGCCCACGACCGGGACCCAGGCGTAGGCCCAGTCGCTGGAGCCCTTCCCGCGGATGGGCAGCACGGCGTGGGCGATGCGCGGACCGAGGTCACGGGCGGGGTTGATGGCGTAGCCCGTGGGCCCGCCGAGGCTCGCGCCGATGCCGACCACGAGCAGCGCCACGGCCAGCGGCCCGATCTCCGAGGGCGTGTTGCCGAAGAGCAGGATCACGATGACGAGGACGAACGTGCCGATCACCTCGGTGACCACGTTCCAGCCGTAGGAGCGCACGGCCGGGCCGGTGGAGAACACGGCCAGCTTGGTCTCCGCGTCGATGTCCTCGTCGAAGTGCTTCTTGTAGGCGAGGAAGGCCAGCACGGCGCCCAGGAAGGCGCCGATCAGCTCACCGGCGAAGTAGACGAGCGTGCTGACGAGGGTGACGGCCACCCCGGGGGCGTACTCCTCGGCGCCGCTGGCCCACAGCCCCACGGTCACGGCGGGGTTGATGTGCGCACCGGACTGCCAGGCGACGTAGACGCCGGCGAACACCGCCAGGCCCCAGCCGAAGTTGACCATCAGGAACCCGCCGCCGAGTCCCTTGGACCTCGGCAGTGCGACGTTGGCGACCACGCCGGCGCCGAGCAGGATCAGCATCGCGGTGCCCGCGACCTCGGACCAGAAGACGGTGGACAGGGAGATGGGCACGGTGGGCGCGACGGCCTGTACCACTGCGTTCGACATCGACAGCACTGCGACTCCTCAGGTGGTGCGGATTGGATGGACCGGCCGCCCGTCGGGGACGGCCGGTGGGGGGTGGGGTCGGGGGACGGGGCTCGGTGGGACGGGTGGGCGCTCAGGCCTCGGAGGGGCGCACGAGCTCCAGGACGTCGGGGGCCGCCGCCCGTGCGGCGGCGGCCGCGGTGTCGTCCGGGGTCCTCGCGGCCTCGTCCTCCGCCGCGCAGCGGAGCCGGTAGGCCTCGACCTCGGCCCCCCGCCGCCGGTCGTCCCAGCCGAGGGCCTCGGCCGCGAGGTCCGCGATCTCCTCGACCGCGTCGAGACCGTGGCGGGCCTGCTCCCACGTGAGCCGGGTGCGCGTGTCGAAGATGTCCTCGAGGTGCAGCGCGCCCTCGTGGGTGCAGGCGTGCACGATCTCCGCCCGCAGGTAGGCCGGGGCCCCCTCCAGGGGGCGGCCCAGGTCGGGGCGGTCCTCCACGAGCTCGGCGATCTCGGTGATCGCCGACCCGTAGCGGCCGAGCAGGTGCTGCACCCGCTCCTCGTTCCAGTCGTGCCGGGCGCCCAGGCTGCCGGCCTGGTGGCTGAGCGCGAGATAGCCCTCCGCGCCCAGCAGCGGAGTGCGGTCGGTGACCGAGGGCACGGCCTTGGCCCGCTCCTCCCCCAGGGCGAGATCCACGGCGTCCTCGGCCATCACCCGGTAGGTGGTGAGCTTGCCCCCGGCGATCGTGATCAGCCCGGGGGCGACCTCGGTCACGGTGTGCTCGCGGGAGATCTTCGTGGACTGCGCGTCCCCGCCGCCCTTCTTCGTCCCGGGCTGCAGCAGCGGACGCAGCCCGGCGTACGTGCCGATCACGTCCTCGCGGGTGAGCGGCCGGTCGAGGACCACGTTGGCGTGGTCGATGACGTAGTCGATGTCCTCCGCGGTGGCCACCGGGTTGACGAGGTCCTGGTGGTAGGGGGTGTCGGTGGTGCCGATGATCCAGTACCGCGCCCACGGGATGATGAAGAGCACGGACTTCTCGGTCTGCAGGATCAGCCCGCTCTCGCCGCGGATCCGCTCGCGGGGCACGATGATGTGGATGCCCTTGGAGGCGAGCACCTTCAGCCCGCCCTCGGCGTGGGCCAGGTCCTGGGTCTGCTCGGTCCAGACCCCGGTGGCGGCGATGACGGTCTTCGCCCGCACCGTGTGCTCCGCCCCCGTCTCGAGGTCGCGCACGGTGGCGCCGACCACCCGGCCGGTCTCGTCCGTGGGGAAGGACACGGCCCGCGTGCGGTTCGCGGCGAGCGCGCCGTAGCGCACGGCGGTGCGCACGATGGTGACGACGAGGCGGGCGTCGTCGACCTGGCCGTCCCAGTACTTGACGGCGCCGACCATGGAGCCGGGCTTGATGTCCGGGAAGACCCGCTGGACGCCCTTGAAGCTGTAGTGCCGCTGGTAGGGCAGGGTCGCGACCTTGGCGCCGATGTGGGCGAGGGCATCGTAGAGGCCGATCCCGGCGGTGACGTAGGGCCGCTCCCAGAAGCGGTGGGTCAGCGGGTAGAGGAAGGGCACGGGCTTGACGAGGTGGGGGGCGAGGAAGTCCAGGAGCAGCTCGCGCTCGCGCAGCGCCTCGGAGACGAGCTTGAAGTCGAGCTGCTGGAGGTAGCGCAGGCCGCCGTGGACGAGCTTGGAGGACCACTGCGAGGTGCCGCCGGCCCAGTCCTGGGCCTCGACGATGCCGGTGCGCAGTCCGCGGGTCACGGCGTCCAGGGCGATGCCGGCGCCGGTGATGCCGCCACCGACCACGAGGACGTCGAGCTCGGGGCCGTCGGAGAACTCGGCGAGTGCGCGGTCCCGTTCGGCGCTGGAGAGGGTGGGGTGGGCCATGGTGGGGAACTCCTCGGGGCGGGTGGTTGCGGTCGGGAAGGTGCTCTGCATCACACTCTGTCCTGGGTTGCACCTATGCTCAAAGCAAATGAACGGACGTGCAGGGAAGGGAGGGTCACATGCACGGTGATGCCGAGCTCCACCACGCGGCGGAGCTGTACTACGTGCAGGGCATGACGATGGAGGCGGTGGCGGACCGCTTCGGGGTCTCCCGCCCCACGGTCTCGCGGATGCTGCAGGCCGCCCGGGAGCGGGGCATCGTGCGGATCAGCCTCGCGGCTCCCCCGGACGCGGGACACGACCTGTCCCACCGGCTCCGGGAGGCCTTCGGGGTGACGGTGCACGTGGCGGGCACGCCGCGCACGGCCACGGAGCCGCAGCGGCTGGAGTCCGTGGCCCGGGCCGCGGCGGGACTGCTGGGCGACTGGTTCGGGGACGGGATGACGCTGGCGGTCGCCTGGGGGATCACGACCTCCGCGATCGGGGGCCACCTGCAGCCGAAGGCCACGCGGGACGCGGTGGTCGTGCAGATGAACGGCGCGGTCAGCGCCCGTTCCACGGGGGCGGCGCAGTCCTCGGCGCTGCTCGGGCAGATGTCGGCGGCCTTCGGGGCCGCGCTGCTGCCCTTCCCCGCCCCCGCGTTCTTCGACCAGGAGGAGACGCGGCGGCTGATGTGGCAGGAGTCCTCGGTGCGGCGGGTGCTGGCGGTGCGCAACGCGGCGGACTTGGCGGTGTTCAGCGTGGGGGCCTTCCGCGGTCCGATGATCTCCCAGGTGTACACCAGCGGCTACCTGCCGGAGGACGCGCTCCGGGAGCTGTCCGCGCACCGGGTGGTCGGCGACGTGTGCACGGTCTTCCTGCGGGAGGACGGAACCTACGCCGACATCGACTACAACCGGCGGGCGAGCGGGCCCACGCCCATGGAGCTGCGGCGGATCCCGCGCCGGCTGTGCGTGGTGGCGGGGGACCACAAGGTGCCGGGCGTGGTGGGCGCCCTGCGGGCGGGCGTAGTCACGGACCTGCTCATCGACGAGCGCACGGCCGCGTCGGTGGTGCGCCACCTGTTCGGCCGCTGAGCCCGGCGGTCACCGGCCCCGGACGATGCCCCGCAGGATCTCGAGGCGGTGGGCGATCTCGCGCTCGCGGCCGTGCTCGGTGGGCCGGTAGTAGTCGGTGCCCACGAGCTCGTCGGGCGGGTACTGCTGGGCGGCCACGCCGTTGGGCTCGTCGTGGGAGTAGACGTAGCCCCGGCCGTGACCGAGCTGGCCCGCGCCGGGGTAGTGGGCGTCGCGCAGGTGGAGCGGGACGGGTCCGGCCCGGCCGGCGCGGACGTCGGCGATCGCCTCGTTGATCGCCGTGTAGGCGGCGTTGGACTTCGGGGCGGTCGCCAGGTGCGCCACGGCCTGGGCCAGCGGGATCCGCCCCTCGGGCATGCCGATGAGCTGCACGGCGTCGGCGGCCGCCACCGCGGTCTGCAGGGCGGTCGGGTCGGCGGTGCCGATGTCCTCGGAGGCGGAGATGATGAGCCGGCGGGCGATGAACCGCGGGTCCTCCCCCGCCTCGATCATCCGGGCCAGGTAGTGCATCGCGGCGTCGACGTCGGAGCCGCGGATCGACTTGATGAACGCGCTGACCACGTCGTAGTGCTGGTCGCCGTTCTTGTCGTAGCGCAACGCCGCCCGGTCGAGGGCCTCCTCGGCGTGCTCCCGGGTGATCACCGGCACCGGCCGCGCGCGGTCCCCGCCGTCGTCCCCGTCCGTATCCCCGCCGGTGTCCCCGTCCGTGTCGTGGTCGTCCGGCTGCTCCGAGAACGCGACCCCGGCGGCGGCCTCGAGGGAGGTCAGGGCCTTGCGGGCGTCCCCGCCGCACAGGTCCAGGAGGTGCTCGCGGGCCTCCGCGGTGAGCTCCACCTCGCCGTTCAGTCCCCGGGGGTCGGCGACGGCCCGGTCCAGCAGCGCCCCGATGTCGGCGCGCTCCAGCGGCTGCAGCGTGAGCAGCAGCGAGCGCGAGAGCAGCGGCGAGATCACCGAGAAGGACGGGTTCTCCGTGGTGGCCGCGACCAGCACCACCCACTGGTTCTCCACCCCGGGCAGCAGCGCGTCCTGCTGGGCCTTGGTGAAGCGGTGGATCTCGTCGAGGAACAGCACCGTGGTGCGCCCGTGCAGGTCCCGGTCCGTGAGCGCCTCGTCCATCACCTTCCGCACGTCCTTGACGCCGGCGGTGATCGCGGAGAGCTCCACGAACTTCCGGGACACGCCCCGGGCGATCACGTGGGCCAGGGTGGTCTTGCCCGTGCCCGGGGGGCCCCACAGGATGATCGACGACGGTCCCGCCGGGCCCCGGTCCTCCCCCGCCAGCACCTGCAGCGGGGAGCCGGGCTTGAGCAGGTGCTGCTGGCCCACGATCTCGTCGAGGCGGCGCGGGCGCATCCGCACCGCCAGCGGCGCCCGGGAGCGCCGCGCCCGGCCGGCCGGGCGGGCGGCACGGTCCGCCCCGTCCCCGGCGGCGCGGGGACCGGGGTCGGGGGCGTCGAGGTCGTCGAAGAGGGAGCCGGTCACCCCCTCAGGCTAGCGGCTGCACCCGTCGCGGCCTGTCGGACGAGGGGGCACAGGGCGTACGATCAGCACGCTGATCACGTCGGTGCCGGCGGCGGGCGCGCTCCGCCCGGCGACGGCCACGACCGCTGCGGCGCGGGGTCCACCGGGGATCCCGCCCGGCCGTTCCAGGAATGAGGTACCGGTGTTCGAGGCCCCGAGTCTGCTCTTCGCCGCCGCCGGGCTCGCCGTGTTCGCGGCCGCCCTGCTGCCCCGCCTGCTCGTGCGGGCCCCCGTGTCGATGCCCATGGTGTTCCTGGCCGCCGGGGCGGTGATCTTCGCCCTGGCCGACACCCTGCCCGACCCGGACCCGGTGGCCCACAGCGCCGTCACCCTGCACCTGAGCGAGATCTGCGTGATCGTCTCGCTGATGGGCGCCGGGCTGGCCCTGGACCGACCGCTGGGCTTCCGGCGCTGGGCCACGACCTGGCGGCTGCTGGGGATCGCCATGCCCCTGAGCCTGCTCGGGGCGGCCCTGCTGGGCTGGTCGGTGCTGGGGCTGAGCGCGGCCGGGGCCGTGCTCGTGGCCGCGGCGCTGGCCCCCACCGATCCGGTCCTGGCCTCCGAGGTGCAGGTCGGGGAGCCCTCGGAGTCGCAGGAGGACCTCGAGGGCGAGGACGAGGTCCGTTTCGGGCTCACCTCCGAGGCGGGGCTCAACGACGGCCTGGCCTTCCCGTTCGTCTACCTCGCCATCGCCCTGAGCGTGGTGGGCACCGCTCCCGGCGCGTGGCTGCCGCACTTCCTGAGCGTGGACGTGGCCTGGCGGATCGCGGTCGGCTGTCTCGCCGGGGTCCTCGTGGGCCTGCTCCTGCGGCGGCTCTTCTTCCACTCCCGGCTCGACAGCGTCCGCACGACCGCGCAGACCGAGGGGTTCGTGGCCCTGGCCGCCACCTTCCTCACCTACGGTCTGACCGAGATGGTCGAGGGCTACGGGTTCATCGCCGTGTTCGTGTGCGCCGTGACCATCCGGGCGGGCGAGCGGGTGCACGGCGCCCACGGCGTGCTGCACAGCTACATCGAGCAGCTCGAGCGGCTGCTCACCGTGGTGGTGCTCGTGCTCCTGGGCGGCGCCGTGGCCCGGGGGCTGTTCGCCGGGCTCAGCTGGCGGGAGGTGCTCGTCGCGGCGGCCTTCCTGCTGCTGGTGCGCCCCCTCGCCGGCTGGATCAGTCTGCTCGGCGGCCGGACGGGACCGTGGGAGCGCGGCGTGCTCGCCTTCTTCGGCGTGCGCGGCATCGGCTCGATCTACTACCTCGCCTACGCCCTGTCCGAGGGCGAGTTCGCCGCCGAGGACCAGGCCCTGTGGCGCATCGTGGGGCTGGTGGTCGTCGGCTCGGTCCTGCTGCACGGGGTCACCGCGGGGCCCGTCATCGCGGCCCTCGACCGCGCCCGGGAGCGGAAGGCCCGCGAGGAGACGGGCTCCGAGGAGGCCGCTCCCCGCACGGCGATCTGACGGCCCGCGCCGGCCCCGGTCTCAGCCCCGCCGGGGCCGTTCCAGCTCGGCGCTGTCCAGGACCAGGGTGAACGGGCCGTCGTTGACGAGCTCCACCTGCATCGCCGCCCCGAAGCGGCCGGTCGCCACGCGCGCGCCGAGCTCCCGCAGCGCGGCGACGTACGCCTCGAACACGGGCTCCGAGACGGGGCCGGGGGCGGCGGCCGACCACGAGGGGCGCCGGCCCCGGCGGGCGTCGCCGTAGAGGGTGAACTGGCTGACGGCGAGCACCGGGGCGCCGAGGTCGGCGCAGGACCGCTCGCCCTCCAGCAGCCGCAGCGTCCAGGTCTTCTCGGCGAGCTTCGCGGCCGTCGCGGCGTCGTCGTCGTGGGTCACGCCCACCAGGGCCAGCAGCCCCGGCTCCTCGACGGCCCCCACGACCTCTCCTCCGACGGTCACGGCGGCCCGGGACACTCTCTGCAGAACGATGCGCATGGGCCCCAGTCCACCACAGGACCGGGCGCACCCGGGGCCCCGCTAGCCTCGTCCCATGACCACCGCGCGCAGCACGCCCCGACCGAGCACCCTGGTGGCCGAGGTGTTCGCGCCCGCCCCGCTGGTGCTGTCCCTGCTGGTGCTCGCCGGCTGGTCGGGGGCCGGGTGGTCCGGGGCCCTGTGGGGTCTGGGGACGGCGGTGGTCGTGGCGTCGCTGCCGATGCTCGTGCTGCGGGTGCTGGCCCGGCGCGGGCGGGTGGACGGGCACTTCGTGCGCGCCCGGGCCCAGCGGCTGCCGGTCTACGCCGCCACGGGGGTGCTCACGGCGCTCGTGGTGGTCGCCGAGCTCGCGCTGGGCGCCCCTCCGGTGGTGCCGGTGACCACGGCGTTCGTGCTGCTGGGCCTGCTGGTGCTGCTGGTCGTGACCCTGTGGTGGAAGGTCTCCGCCCACGTGGCGATGGCCGCGTGCTGGGCCGTGGGGCTCGGCGTCCTCAGCGCCCCGTGGGCGGCGCTGGCCGCGGCGCCGGTGCCGGTCGCGGTGGCCGTCTCGCGGGTGCGCACCGGGGACCACACCCCGGCGCAGACGGTCGTCGGGGCCCTGATCGGCGTGCTCGTCGCGCTGGTCTGGGCGTCGGCCGCGCGCACGGTGCTCTGACCGGCGCCCGGGCCGCTTCCGCCCAGGACCGGCGCCCCGGTCGGTGCGGCCCCGGTCGGTGCAGCCCGGATCGGTGCAGCCCGGGCCGGTTCAGCCCAGGACCGAGAAGCCCGGGGGCAGCGGCCGCCGGCCCGTGAGCGCCAGCAGGACCCCGGGCAGGTGCCCGCCGTGGGCGGCGAGCTCCAGCGCCGTCCGTCCGGCGTCGGCCAGGACGTGCTCGGGGAGTCTCCGGTCCAGCCCGCAGGCCCCGGCGACGTCCAGGCCGTGGACCGCCAGCTCGAACGTGCGGGTGGGCACGTAGGCGCGCAGCCGGGTGCCGCCCACCAGGGTGCGGATCAGCGGGTCCTCGTCGACGGGCACCTGCGCCAGGGCGTCCCGGGCCCGGTCCAGCGAGGCCCGGACGGTGGCGGACGGATGCCGGCCGAGCTCGCGGCCGGCGGCGACGCCCCGGGCCTCGACCTCAGCGGGGTCCGTGGCCGCGGCGGAGAGCGCGTAGTACTGGGCCGTGCCGGTGCAGGTCTCGTCGTCGGCGGGGACCGTGAGATAGGTGCCGAGCGTGACGAGCGCGCGGTGGGTGTGCCCCACGAGCGCCCGGACGTCCCAGGCGCCCAGGCCCGGCCGGGTCCAGTGGTGCGGGCGGATCTCCCCGACGAGGTCGGCGAACCAGGCCCCGGCGTCGAGGAGGGCGGTGCGGGCGGCGGCGGGATCACGGCTCATGGGCTCCCCTGGGTGCTCGGCGCGGGGGCGGGTCCGGTCGGCGGGATCCGGCCCCGGAGGTGCCCGAAGCCTACTGCGCGGCGACGGCGGAAGGGCCGATGTTGCGCCTGGTTGCGCCCGCACATCCGGCGGCGGGGCGCCGGCGGCGCGCGGGGTCCGGGACACGGGCCGGGGCGGGGCGCCCGGACGGGGCCGGGACGTCGTACGCTCGGAGGACCCCGCACGGGCGGGCCGGGTGCACCGGCGCCGCCGTGCGGACCGTGCCGGCCGGCCCCGCGCCCCGACCGGCGCCACCGCAGTCCTCGACCGCCCCGTCCCGTCCTCGTCCCGGAAGGCCCCGCATGCCGCCCCGCCCCTCCTCACGGACCATGGCCGCCGCCTCGATCGGCGCCCTGACGATCGCCCTGACCGGCTGCGGGCAGGAGGCCCAGGACGTGCAGGAGGTGGACTCGGACTACGCCCAGATCTGCGTCGAGGACCCGGACGGGGAGGGCGGCGCCGAGCCCGTGCGGGTCGACGACGACGAGTGCGACGACGACCGCGGGCCGCGGGTGGGCGGCTTCTTCCCGATGTGGGTGCTCATGAGCTCCGCCCGGGCCACGGCCGTCCCCGCCGTGGGCTCGCCGGTGTCGTCCGCGGCGGGCTGGAGCACCGGCCGGCCGCCGGGCTCGGCCACCGTGGCCCGCGGTCTGCCCCGCGACGGGGCCGCCGTGGGCAAGAGCGGCGTCTCGCGCGGCTTCGGCGGGTCCAAGAGCGGCTGGGGCTCCTGATGCGGCGCATCGACGGCCTGGCGCCGCGCCCCGGCTGGGAGCGCACCGTCCGCGCCGAGGGGCTCACCTACGCCCGCACCGAGCGGCCCGACGGCCGGTCCTTCTCGTACTGGAACGAGACGGCCGCCTACGTCTTCTCCCCCGACGAGGTGGACGAGCTGGAGTCCGTCACGGACGAGCTGCACCGGATGTGCGCCGAGGCCGCCCGGTACCTGGCCACCGGCGCGCTGGGCACGCTGGGCCTGTCGGAGGCGGCCTTCGAGCTGGCCCAGCACTCCCTCCGGCTGCGGGAGCCCTCGGTCTACGGCCGCTTCGACCTGGCCTGGGACGGGACGGGCCCGCCGAAGATGCTCGAGCTCAACGGCGACACCCCCACCGGGCTGGTCGAGGGGGCGATCTGCCAGTGGAGCCGCATGGAGGCGCTGTTCCCGGGCCTGGGCGAGGACCACCCGGAGTTCGACCAGCTCAACGGGCTGTGGCCCATGCTCGTGGACCGGTGGCGGCAGCGGCTGCCGTACTCGGCCACGAAGACCCTGCACGTGGCCTACACCCGGGAGGAGGAGTCCGGGGAGGACGCGGCCAACGCCGCCGTCATCGCGAACACCGCGGTCGAGGCCGGCTACCGGGCCGTCCTGCTGCCCGTCGAGGACGTCCGCTACGACACCGGGTCCGGCGGCTGGGTGCACGCGACCGGGGACGTGGACGACCCCGTGGTGGTCGGCCCGATCGAGGAGATCTTCGCCCTGCACCCGTGGGAGCACATGGTCGACGACGGCCCCGGGGCGTTCGTGCTCGACGACCCCACCCGGATGCACCACTGGTACGAGCCGGCGTGGAAGATGTTCCAGTCCAACAAGCTCCTGCTCGTGGCCCTGTGGCGGTGCTTCCCCGGGCACGAGAACCTGCTGGCCGCCCACCCGGACGGGCCCGGCGAGCTGCGGGAGTGGGTGCGCAAGCCCGTGTTCGGCCGCGAGGGGGACGGCATCGAGATGCACGCCCGCAACGTGCGGATCCGCTCCGAGCACCCCCACCCGTCCCCGCTGGACGTGTGGCAGGCCTACACGCCCATCCGGAACTTCCCGGGCTCCGACGGCGCCCCCAACCACCCGGTCATCGGCTCGTGGGTGGTGGGCGAGGCGGGCGCGGCCGGCATCGGCATCCGCGAGTCGGACGGCCCGCTGACCGACTACTACTGCCGGTTCGTGCCCAACGTCATCGACAAGAAGGGTCTGCTGTGACCGCCCACCTGCTCCCCCGGTCGATCTCCACCACGACCTCCGCGGTCATCGGGTCCACCTCGATCGCCCCGCTGTACTCGGCCGTGGTCACGGTGGGCCTGATCCACGCCCTGGTCGGCGTCTGGACGCCCGTGGTGCTGGTCGGCGCCGTGCTCCCCATGGTGGTCGTCTCGGTCTGCTTCGCCCGCCTGGACGCCCTCTACGAGGACCAGGGCACCGTCTACCGGTGGGCCCGGGAGGCCTACGGCGCGTTCGCCGGGTTCCTGGGCGGGTGGGGGCTGTGGCTCTCGGCGACCCTCGTGCTCGCCTCCCTCGCCTGGGTCACGGCCGACTCCGCCCTGTTCGCCCTCGGGATCGGCGCCGGGCCCTGGACCACCACCGCCGTGGCCGCCCTGCTCATGGCGGCCTTCGCGGCGGTGTCCGCCACGGGGATCAGGGTCTCGGCCGCCGTGCAGTGGGTCCTGGCCGTCCTGCAGCTGATCGGGGTGGGCGTGCTGGTGTGGGCCGTGCGCACCGCGCCGGCCCTGCCGCCCGGCACGGGCGAGGACGGGGAGTGGACCGGCTTCTACGGCACCGCGGAGCTCGCCACCGGCACCGGGGTCTCGGCCGGGGACGTGGCGGCCGCCGTGCTGCTGGCCCTGTTCCTGTACTGGGGGTGGGACTCCACGTTCTCGCTCACCGAGGAGTCCACCACGCAGCGGGCCCCGCGGGTCTCGGCGTGGGTCGCGCTGGGCGTGGTGGCGGCCGCCTACGCCGCCATCGGCTGGGCCTACGCCCCGGAGTCCTCGGTGGCCTCCCCGCTGCTGGCCGCGCTCGTGGCGGTCTCGGCGGGGGCGTCCATCGGCACCACGATGATCCCCACCTCCCGCGGCCTGATGTCCATGGCGCGCGGAGGGCACCTGCCGCGCCGCTTCCGGTCCCTGTCCTTCGCCACCTGGACCACCGCCGCCGTCGCCGCCGCCTGGATGGCGTTCTCCGGGCCGCTCTTCGACGACTCGATCGGCATCATCTCGGTGCTCGTGGCCCTCTACTACGGCCTGGCCTGCGCCGCGGTGGCGAAGCTCGGGCGGACCGCCGCGGCGCGGGCGCTCGGCGTGCTGGGCGCCGCGCTCATGGCCGTCGCCCTCGTGCTGACGGGCGCGGAGTACGCGCTGACCGCCTCGTGGGTGTGGGTGGGCCTGGTGCTCGCGCTGCTCGTGGTCCCGCTGTGGTTCCTCCTGGGCCGGGGCCGCGAGCCGCTGCCGGGCGCCCACGAGCGCACCCCGCACCTGGAGAGCCTGCTCGACTGACCCCCTCGCCGGCTGCTGCCCTGCCGGACCGCTGGTGCCCGGACCACCATGCCCCGGCCGCAGTCGTGCGCGCGGCCGCGAATGCCGTCGACTCCGCACGCCGGTCTCGGTATCGTCGTCCGGGTGACCCGCACGATCAGCTCGGCCCAGGCGCGCCGCGTCGCGATCGCCGCCCAGGGCCTGGACCGCACCCGGCCCCCGGTGGTGACGATGCGGCACGTCACGAGCACCGTGGAGCGCATCGGGCTGCTGCAGATCGACTCGGTCAACGTCCTCGCCCGGGCGCACCTGCTGCCGCTGCTCGCCCGGCTCGGGCCGTACGACACCGCCCTGCTCGATCGGGCAGCGGGCCGGGCGCCGCGCCGCCTCGTCGAGGCCTGGGCGCATGAGGCCTGCTACCTGCCCGTCGCCACCTTCCCGCTCGTCGCCCGGACCCGCCGGCGCTGGGCCGGCATGGACCCCGACGCGCTGGAGGCCCGCCACCCGGGCGTGCTCGAGCTCGTCCGTGACGTCGTCGCCGAGCGCGGCCCGCTCACGGGCCGGGAGGTCGAGGCGTTCGTCGACGCCCGCCACGCGCAGCGCGCCGAGGAAGGGTGGGGCTGGCGGTGGAGTCCCGCCAGGACAGCCCTGGAGATCCTCTTCGACGCCGGGCAGCTCGGCGCCGCGCGCCGCAACGCACAGTTCGAGCGGGTCTACGACCTCGCCGAGCGCGTCCTGCCCCCGCACGTCCGTGGGCAGCCGCCGCCGGACCCGGACGACGCCGTCCGCGAGCTCGTCCGCATCTCCGCCCGCGCCCACGGCATCGGCACCGTCCGGTGCTTCGCCGACTACTTCCGCCTCGGGCAGCGCGTCACCCGCCGCGCTGTCGACGAGCTCGTCGACAGCGGCGAGCTGCTGCCCGTCACGGTCGCCGGCTGGGACCGCCCGGCGTGGCTGCACGTCGACGCCGGCGTCCCGCGCCGCACGGGCGCCCGTGCCCTGCTGGCCCCCTTCGATCCGCTCGTCTTCGAGCGTCGTCGGCTCCTGGAGCTGTTCGGGATGCACTACCGCATCGGGATCTACACCCCGGCCTCCCGGCGCACCCACGGCTACTACGTGCTGCCGTTCCTGCTCGGCGAGTCCCTCGTCGCCCGGGTCGACCTCAAGTACGACCGGGACCGCGGCGTCCTCCTGGTCCGCTCCGCCTTCGCCGAGGAGCCGGGTCCCGACGCCGCCGCGGCAACGAGGTGGCCGACGCGCTCCGTCGTCGTCGGGGAGCTGGCGGCCGAGCTGGCGACGACCGCGACGTGGCTGGGCGCGGACACCGTCGCCGTGGACGAGGACGCGAGAGGGGATCTGACCGGTCCGCTGCGGGGAGAGCTCCGACGACCGTGTCCGCGCTGAGGCCCGAGCACCGGCGCACCGGGAGCACATCGGGCCGGGTCCGCCCGGAGCGGGCGGACCCGGCCCAATGGGGGCCTGGCCTAGTGCGCGGCCGCCTTCTCGGCCTTCAGGTCCTCGTCCTGCTTTGCCCCCGGCTTGGCGTCCACCCCGGCCTCCCGGCGCTGCTGCGGGGTGATCGGCGCCGGGGCGGCGGTCAGCGGGTCGAACCCGTTGCCGGTCTTCGGGAACGCGATGACCTCGCGGATGGAGTCGGTCCCGGCCAGCAGGGCGACCACGCGGTCCCAGCCGAAGGCGATGCCGCCGTGCGGGGGCGCGCCGTACTTGAAGCCCTCGAGCAGGAACCCGAACTTCTCGTCGGCCTCCTCCCGGCCGATGCCCATGACCTCGAAGACCCGCCGCTGCACGTCCTGCTGGTGGATGCGGATCGAGCCGCCGCCGATCTCGTTGCCGTTGCACACGATGTCGTAGGCGTAGGCCAGGGCGTGCTCGGGGTCCTGGTCGAAGGTGTCCAGGAACTCGGGCTTGGGCGAGGTGAACGCGTGGTGCACGGCGGTCCACTGGCCGGCGCCCACGGCGACGTCGCCGGACTCGACGGCCTCGGCCGCGGACTCGAACAGGGGCGCGTCCACGATCCACACGAACGCCCAGGCGTCCTCGTCGATCAGCCCGGTGCGGTGGCCGATCTCCACGCGGGCCGCGCCGAGTAGCGCGCGGGAGGACTTCTTCTCGCCGGCGGCGAAGAAGATGCAGTCCCCGGGCTGCGCGCCGGTCGCGGCGGCGAGGCCCTCGCGCTCGGCCTCGGTGATGTTCTTGGCCACCGGCCCCGTCAGGGTGCCGTCCTCGCCGACGAGGACGTAGGCCAGACCCTTGGCCCCGCGCTGCTTGGCCCACTCCTGCCAGGCGTCCAAGGTGCGGCGCGGCTGGGACGCCCCGCCGGGCATGACCACGGCGCCCACGTAGGGGGCCTTGAACACGCGGAAAGTGGTGTCCTGGAAGTACTCGGTCAGCTCGGTGAGCTCGAGGCCGAAGCGCAGGTCCGGCTTGTCGGAGCCGTACTTCGCCATCGCCTCGGCGTAGGTCATCCGGCGGATGGGCGTGGGAATCTCCACGTCGATGAGCTTCCACAGCGCGGCCACGATCCGCTCGCCGAGGGCGATGACGTCGTCCTGCTCCACGAAGGAGGCCTCGATGTCGAGCTGGGTGAACTCGGGCTGGCGGTCGGCGCGGAAGTCCTCGTCCCGGTAGCAGCGGGCAATCTGGTAGTACTTCTCGATCCCGCCGACCTGCAGCAGCTGCTTGAACAGCTGCGGGGACTGCGGCAGGGCGTACCAGGAGCCCGGGGCCAGACGGGCCGGGACCACGAAGTCGCGGGCGCCCTCGGGGGTGGAGCGGGTCAGGGTGGGCGTCTCCACCTCGGTGAACCCGTCCTGGTGCAGCATCTCGCGGGCCACCCGGTTGGCGTCGGAGCGCAGGCGCATGATGCGGGCCGGCTCCGGACGGCGCAGGTCCAGGTAGCGGTGCCGCAGGCGGGCGTCCTCGCCGACCTCCACGTGCTCGTCGATCTGGAAGGGCAGCGCGGCGGCGGTGTTGAGCACGGTCACGGTCTCGGCCATGACCTCGACCTCGCCGGTGGCCAGCGCCGGGTTCTCGTTGCCCTCGGGGCGGCGCTCCACGGTGCCGGTGATCTGCAGGACGAACTCGTTGCGCAGGTGGTGGAAGTCCGCCTCGTCGCGCACCACGATCTGGGCGACCCCGGAGGCGTCGCGCAGGTCCAGGAAGGCCACCCCTCCGTGGTCGCGGCGCCGGCCGACCCAGCCGGCCAGCGTGACGGTCTCTCCGATGTGCTCGGCGCGCAGGGCGCCGAGGTTGTGGGTGCGCAGCACTGAAAAACCCTTCGTTGTTCGGGAGGTGCGGACGGGGCCGCGCCCGCGGCGCGTTTCCCCAGGATTCACCGGGGACCCCTACTCTCGTTCCGTGCACGAGTTTACAGCCCGGGCCTCCGCCGCCAGGACGACGACAGGACGACCATGAGCACCTCCCCCGGCCACCCGGCCCTCGCCCGCCGCCTGGGCAGCCTCGACGCGACGGTGATCGGGGTGGGCTCGATGGTCGGCGCCGGGGTGTTCGTGGCCTTCGCCCCGGCCGCGGGGTTCGCCGGCCAGTGGCTGCCGCTGGCGCTGCTGCTGGCCGCGGTGGTCGCCTGGTGCAACGCGACGTCCACCGCCCAGCTGGCCGCCGTCCACCCCGCCTCCGGCGGCACGTACGTGTACGCGAACCGGCAGCTGGGCCCGTGGCCGGGCTTCGTGGCCGGCTGGGGCTTCGTGACCGGCAAGACCGCGTCCGCGGCGGCGATGGCGCTGACCTTCGGCCTCTACGCCGCGGAGCTCACAGGGGCCGACGACGCCGGGGCGCGGCTGCTCGCCGTGGCCGCCGTCCTCGGTCTCACGGCGGTGAACCTGGGCGGGGTCACCCGCACCGCCCGGCTGACGAAGCTGCTGGTCGCCCCGGTGCTGGTGGTCCTGCTGGCCGTGGTCGTGCTGCTGTTCTCGGGCACCGGCCCCACTGCGGGCGGGGCCCCTGCGGGGGACGGCCCCGGGTGGGACGGGACCGGCTGGGGCGTGCTGCCGGCGGCGGGCACCCTGTTCTTCGCCTTCGCCGGCTACGCCCGGGTCGCCACCATGGGCGAGGAGGTCCGGGACCCGGCCCGCACCATCCCCCGGGCCGTCCTGGGGGCGCTGGCGTTCACGCTGCTCCTCTACGGGCTGCTCGGCCTCGGGCTGCTGCGCTTCCTCGGCGTCGACCGGCTCGCGGTGTCGGCCGCCCCGCTCCTGACGGTGGTGCGCGAGGCCGGCTGGGCGGCGGGGCCGACGACCGCGGGCGCCGTCGTCGTCACCGCGGCCGCCGCCCTGGCCACGCTGGGGGCGCTGCTGGCGCTGGTCGCCGGGATCTCGCGCACGGCCCTGGCCATGGCCCGCGAGCGGGACCTCCCGGGGCCGCTGGGCGCGGTGTCGCAGCGGCACCGGGTGCCGTGGGCGGCGGAGCTGGCCGTGGCCGGGCTCGTGGTGGTGCTCGTGCTGGTCGGCGACGTCCGCACGGTCATCGGCTTCTCGAGCTTCGGCGTGCTCGTCTACTACGCGCTGGCGAACCTCTCCGCGCTCACCCTCCGGCAGCGCCCGGGGTGGGCGCCCCGGGCGGTCAACGCGCTCGGCCTGGCCGGCTGCCTGGTGCTGGCGTTCACGCTGCCGTGGCAGTCCGTGCTCACGATGCTCGGCGTCTTCGCCGTGGGCCTGGCCGGACGCGCCCTGGTCCTGTCCCGGCGGCCCTGACCTCCCCCGCGCCGGTCAGGAGCCCGCGGCGCGCACGACCGGGCGCAGGTCCTCGGCCGGCGGGGACCAGGAGGCCGGGTCGGCGGAGACCTGCTCGCCGGAGCGGATGTCCTTGACCTCGTGGGCGAGCGAGCCGTCCTCGCCGCGGACCGTGAACCACACGTAGGGGATGCCGCGGCGCTCGGCGTACTTGATCTGCTTGCCGAACTTGGCGGCGCTCGCCGAGACCTCGCACGCGATGCCGCGCTCGCGCAGCTGCTGGGCCACGTCTTGGGCCGGGGACCAGGACTCCTCGTCCGCCAGGGAGATCAGCACCGCGGTGGGGACCTTGCGGGAGGGCGCGGCCATCCCCTGGGACAGCATGCGGGTGACCAGCCGGGTGACGCCCACGGACAGGCCCACGCCGGGGTAGGTCTTCTTGCCGGTGGACGCGAGGGACTCGTAGCGCCCGCCGGAGCACACGGAGCCCAGCTGCTCGTGGCCCACCAGCACGGTCTCGTAGACGGTGCCGGTGTAGTAGTCGAGGCCGCGGGCGATCGAGAGGTCGGCGACCACCGTGCCGGGGGCGCGCCGGGAGGCCTCCCCCACGACCTCGGCGAGCTCGCGCAGCCCCTCCTCGAGCAGCTGGGTGTTCACCCCCAGCGCGCGGACCTGCTCCACGAAGGACGTGTCCTCGGTGCGGATCGCCGCCAGCTGCAGCGCGGCCTGCGCCTGCTCGGGGGTGGCGCCGACCTCGTCGCACAGGGCCTGGGCCACCCGCTCGGGGCCGATCTTCTCGAGCTTGTCGATGTTGCGCAGCACCCCGGCGGTGTCCTGCAGCCCGATGCCCTGGTAGAACCCCTCGGCGAGCTTGCGGTTGTTGACCCGTAGCACGAACGGCGGGATGGGAAGCTTGGACAGGGCGTCGATCATCACGAGCGCGAGCTCCACGTCGTAGCGGAACGGCAGCGCGCCGTCGCCCACCACGTCGATGTCCGCCTGGGTGAACTCGCGGGCCCGGCCCTCCTGGGGGCGCTCGCCGCGCCACACCTTCTGGATCTGGTAGCGGCGGAACGGGAAGGCGAGGTGCCCGCCGTTCTCCACCACGTACCGGGCGAAGGGAACGGTGAGGTCGAAGTGCAGCGCCAGCTGGTCGTCACCGCGCTCGGCGGGGGCGGCGTCCTCGTCCTCCTGCAGCCGGGAGACGACGTAGACCTCCTTGTCGATCTCGCCCTTGCGCAGCAGCTGGCCGACCGTCTCGACGGCGCGGGTCTCGATCGAGGAGAAGCCGTGCAGTTCGAAGCTCTCCCGCAGGACGTCGAGGACGTGCAGCTCGACCAGACGCTCCTCCGGAAGCCATTCGGGGAAACCGGACAGGGAGGTCTTGCGGGCCATGGGGACGTGCTCCTCGGGTGGATCGGCGGCGGGACGGGTGGACGGCCGGCCCGGACGGGCCCGACGGTTCCGCACTCATCCTAGGGATCCCCGCGCGCCCGGCCCAAAGCCCCGCCCGGACCGGACCCGGACCGGCCCTGGACCCGGCCCCGCGCTCTGCCCCCGTCCGGAGCCCCGCCGGGCGCGGCGCAGGGGCACCGGGGAGCGCCCGGCGGCCGGAGCAGGCGGCCTCGGTAGTATGGGCAGGACGATTGTCCGAAGCCGGGCGACGACGCGGGGCACGCTCCCGGGGTCGGCACCCGGCGAGAGCGAAAGAGTTCCAGCGGTGACAGAACGTCTCGAATCCGACGACCAGCCCACGCCCCGCCCCGTCCCCGCCCCGGGACCCGTGCCGAAGCCGGGGGTCCCCCGGCCGGGCGCCCCCGCGGCGCCGGCGCAGGCCTCCCCCGGCCCGGCCCCCACCCCCGCGGCGGTCCCGCCGTCCGCGGCCCCGGCGGCGACCCCGTCGGTGACCCCGGGCGCAGCCCCGTCGGCGGCGGCGCCGGCCCTCGCCTCCCCGGAGTCCGTGGCCCGCGCCCGGGCCTTCGGGCGGGTCACGGAAGACGGGCACGTCTACGTGGTCGTCGACGGCGAGGAGGTCCTCTGCGGCCAGTTCCCGGACGCGACCGAGGACGAGGCGCTGGGCTACTTCGCCCGGAAGTTCGACGACGTCGAGGCGCAGGTGGCGCTGCTCGAGCAGCGCGTGGCCGCGGGCGCGCCCTCGGCCGACATGCAGAGCACCGTGGACCACCTCGCCGAGCAGGTCGGCCAGCGCAAGATGCTCGGGGACGTCAAGGCCCTCGAGTCCCGGCTGGAGGCCCTGCGCCCGGCGATCCGGGAGCTCGAGGCCGCCGAGCGGGCCGCCCACGAGGCGCAGCGCGCCCAGAACGTCGCGGCGCGGGAGGCGATCGTGGCGGAGGCGGAGCAGATCGCCGCCCAGGACCCGCAGCGCACGCAGTGGAAGCAGTCCTCGGCCCGGATGGCGGAGCTCTTCGACCAGTGGAAGACCCACCAGAAGTCCGGCATCCGTCTGGGCCGGGCCGCGGAGGACGCCCTGTGGAAGCGGTTCCGCACGGCGCGCACCACGTTCGACCGGCACCGCCGTGCGTTCTTCTCGCAGCTGGACGCCGACAACTCCGAGGCGAAGAAGGCCAAGGAGGCCCTCATCGCCGAGGCGGAGGCCCTGTCCGGCTCCACCGACTGGGGCGCCACGGCCGCGGAGTACCGCCGTCTGATGGACCGATGGAAGGAGTCCAAGCGTGCCTCCAAGAAGGACGACGACGCCCTGTGGGCGCGGTTCCGCGCCGCCCAGGACACCTTCTTCGCGGCGCGCAAGGCCGACAACGACCGGATCGACGAGGAGTTCGAGGGAAACCTCGCCGTGAAGGAGCAGCTGCTCGCCGAGGCGAAGGCGCTGCTGCCGGTCACGGACCTCAAGGCCGCCAAGCACGCCCTGGGCGACATCCTGGACCGGTGGGAGCAGGCGGGGAAGGTCCCGCGCGCCCACATGCGCCGGGTCGAGGCCGAGCTGCGCACCGTGGAGGACGCCGTGCGCCAGGTCGAGGACGAGAAGTGGCAGCGCTCCAACCCGGAGACGAAGGCACGGTCCAACTCGATGCTCACCCAGCTCGAGTCGAAGATCGAGGACCAGGAGGACGCGCTGGCCCGGGCGCAGGCCACCGGGGACACCAAGCGCGCGGCCAAGCTGGAGGGCGAGCTCGCCACCAGCCGCCAGTGGCTCGAGACGCTGCGCCGATCGGCGGCCGACCTGCGCTGACCGGGGACGCCCCGGAAGGCCCCGCGGCCGCGCTGTCCACAGCGCGCCGCGGGGCCTTTCCCGTGCCGCGGCCGTGGACGAGAGTGGGCCCATGGACGCCCCGCCCTGGCACCCCGACACCCTGTACCTGCCCGCACGGCCGTTCTCGCGCGCCGAGCTCTCGGCCCTCGTCACGGACGGAGTGCTCGTGCCCGTGGTGCTGGAGGCGCACGTGCTGCGCGGGCGCCCGGTGACCCGGGCGGTGAAGGTCGCGGCGCTCGAGGCGCAGCTGCCGCCGCACCTGCTGCGGCGCGGGGTGCTCGGGCGGCTCTCCGCCGCGTGGTTCTACGACTGCGCCGGGCGCCCCAGCATCCTGCCGGTGCTGCTGGACAAGCTGCGCCGCACCACGATGTCCCCCGTGCCGGAGGGCCTGGCGCTGCACCAGGTCACGCTGGGCGGCTACGACGTCCACGACGCCGGGCCGGTGCACGTCACCACGCCGCTGCGCACCGCGGTGGACCTGGCCCTGCACGTGCCGGGAAAAGAGGGGACCGCGGCCCTGGAGAAGCTCATGCACGCCCCGCACCTGCACTGCCCGCCCCCGCTGGTGCAGGCCGCGCTCGAGAGCTTCGAGCGGATGCCCGGCCGGCAGGCGGCGCTGCTGCGGGTCCGCCGCGCCGCCCGCGCCGTCGGCCGCCCCCTGCGCTGACAGGGGCGGCCGGGCGGCTCACCGACCGGAGGGCTCCGAGATGGGGCGGTTGCCCGAGGTGCGGTAGACGTCGTAGACCCCGTCGATCCGACGGACCTGGTTGAGCACGTGGTCCAGGTAGCGGGGGTCGCCCATCTCGAAGGCGAAGCGGGAGATCGCCAGCCGCGACTTCGAGGTGTGCACGGACGCGGAGAGGATGTTGACGTGGTTCTCGGAGAGCACCCGGGTCACGTCCGAGAGCAGGGACTTGCGATCCAGGGCCTCCACCTGGATCTCGACCAGGAACACGCTGGACTGGGTGGGCGCCCACTCGACCTCGACCACCCGCTCGGTGGAGGTGAGGGCGAGCATGTTGGCGCAGTCCTTGCGGTGCACGGAGATCCCGGTGCCGCGGGTGACGAAGCCCATGATCTCGTCCGGCGGCACCGGGGTGCAGCAGCGGGCCAGCTTGACGTAGACGTCCGAGGCGCCCTGGACCGTCACCCCCGAGTCGGACACGCGCGGGCGCACCGGCTGGGTGGCGATGGTGGTCTCCGCGAAGTCCTCCTCCGCGCCGTCGGCCCCGCCGAGGTCGCCCACGATCTTCGCGACCACGTCCTGGGCGCTGACCACGTCGGAGCCGATCGCCTCGTAGAGGGAGCTGATGTCGGTGCGGTGGAAGTCCTGCGCCACCGCGAGCAGGGACTCCTGGGTGAGCGTGCGCTGCAGGGGCAGGTGGTGCTTGCGCAGGGCGCGGGTGAGGGCGTCCTTGCCCTTCTCGATGGCCTCCTCGCGGCGCTCCTTGGAGAACCACTGGCGGATCTTGTTGCGCGCCCGCGGGGACTGCACGAACTTCAGCCAGTCCTGGGACGGTCCGGCGTGCTCGGACTTGGAGGTCAGCACCTCCACCCAGTCCCCGTGCTGGAGCTCCGAGGACAGCGGCACGAGCTTGCCGTTGACCCGGGCCCCGATGGTCTTGTGCCCCACCTCGGTGTGCACGGCGTAGGCGAAGTCCACGGGCGTGGAGCCGGCGGGCAGGGCCATGACCTCGCCCTTGGGGGTGAAGACGTACACCTCGGACGTGTTGATCTGGTAGCGCAGGGAGTCCAGGAACTCGGAGGAGTCCTGGGTCTCCTCCTGCCAGGACACGAGCGAGCTCAGCCAGGCGAGGTCCCCCTCCATGGCCTTCGGGGTCGCGGAGTTCGCCTGGTTGGCCTGGTCCTTGTACTTCCAGTGCGCGGCCACGCCGTACTCGGCGCGGCGGTGCATCTCGTGGGTGCGGATCTGGATCTCCACGGGGCGCCCGTCCGGGCCGATCACCGTGGTGTGCAGTGACTGGTACATGTTGAACTTCGGCATGGCGATGTAGTCCTTGAACCGCCCCGGCAGCGGCCGCCACCGCGCGTGCAGGGCGCCCAGGGCCGCGTAGCACTCGCGCACCGTGCTCACCAGGACCCGGACCGCCTGCAGGTCCTGGATCTCGTCGAAGTCCTTGCCGCGCACGATCATCTTCTGGTAGATCGAGTAGTAGTGCTTGGGGCGGCCGGTGATGGTCGCCTCGATGCCGGCCTCGGAGAGGTCCAGGGCGATCCGCTCGCGGATCTTGGCCAGCGACCGCTCGCGCTGGGGCTGGCGCTCCCCCACCATCCGCACGATCTCCTCGTAGACCTTGGGGTAGAGCGCCGCGAAGGCGAGGTCCTCGAGCTCCCACTTGATGGTGTTCATCCCGAGCCGGTGGGCCAGCGGGGCGAAGATCTCGAGGGTCTCGCGCGCCTTCTTCGAGGAGGAGGTCTGGGAGACGAAGCGCCAGGTGCGGGCGTTGTGCAGGCGGTCGGCGAGCTTGATGACGAGCACGCGGATGTCCTTGGCCATCGCCACGATCATCTTGCGCACGGTCTCGGCCTGCGCGGCGTCCCCGTACTGGACCTTGTCCAGCTTCGTCACGCCGTCCACGAGGGCGGCGACCTCGTCGCCGAACTCGGCGCGCAGCTGCTCCAGGGTGTAGTCCGTGTCCTCGACCGTGTCGTGGAGCAGGGCGGCCACCAGGGTGGCGCCCGTCATGCCGAGCTCCGCGAGGATCGTGGTCACGGCCACGGGGTGGGTGATGTAGGGGTCGCCGCTCTTGCGCTTCTGGCCCTCGTGGCACTTCTCGGCGACCTTGAAGGCGCGCTGGAGGACCTCGAGGTCCTCCTCGGGGTGGGTGGCGCGCACGGTGTGCAGCAGCGGCTCGAGGATCGGCGAGTGGTCCATGGGCCGGCCGGAGAGGTAGGACAGGCTCGAGCGGGTGCGGTCGCTGCGGCCCGGGAACACGGCCCGGCCCAGCATCGGCCGGGACGCGGGCACCACGTAGTGGGTGCCGGCCATGTCCGAGCGGCGCGGCGGCGTCGGTGCGGCGCTCTGGCCCGTGGGGACGGCCCCGTCGTCGGACGAGCTCATGGCCGGGACTTCCTTCCCAATCGATGCACGCGGGGCGGCGGCCGTGCGGCCGCCGCCCCTGTCCTCGTCCCCGGTCCGGGTCCGACGTGTGCTGCTGTGGCGGTCCGCACCTGCACGGCCCGCCCTACGGTGGCTACAGTCTAGTGCGCGAGCGCCTCCTCGGCGGCACGCTCGGCGGACGCCCCCGCACGGGCCTCCTGCTCCTGGATGGCGGGCTCCCCGCGGCGCAGCAGCGCGTAGAGGGGCGCGGCCACGAACAGGGTGGCGGCGGTGCCCACGATGATCCCGACGAACAGGGACAGGGACAGGTCCTTGAGGGTGCCCGCGCCCAGGACGAGCCAGCCGATGAACAGGATCGAGCCCACCGGCAGGATGCCGACCACGGAGGTGTTGATCGAGCGCACGAGCGTCTGGTTGACGGCGAGGTTCACCTGGTCGGAGTACTTCCGTCCGGCCCGCTCCGGCGGGGCCGTGCCGTCGAGCAGGCCCTCGGTGTTCTCCCGGACCTTGTCGAAGACCACCACGGAGTCGTAGAGCGAGTAGCTGAGCACCGTGAGGAAGCCGATCACCGCCGAGGGGGTGACCTCGAAGCCCACGAGCGAGTAGATCCCGGCGGTGATCGCGACCGAGGCGAGCATGCCGGCGATCGCCGAGACGGACATCTTCCAGGTGCGGAAGTACAGGGCCATCAGGGCGGTGGCCAGGACCACGAAGACCACCAGGCCCTGCAGTGCCTGGCTGGTGACGCCGGCGCCCCAGGTGGGCCCCACGAAGTTGGAGGTGACCTCCTGCTCGCTCACGCCGTAGGCCTCGACCAGGGCGTCCTTGACGGCGAGCGTCTGGTCGTCGTCGAGCTGCTCGGTGCGCACCCGGACGGTCTCCGGGGCGATGTTGGTGACCTCGACCTCCGCGGCGTCCGAGGAATCGGCGACGGCCTGCTGGCCGGTCTCGATGTCCGGGTCGGCCACGGCGGACACGGTGAACTCGGACCCGCCGGTGAAGTCGATGCCGAGGTTGAAGCCGCCCTTGGCGACGGGCACGAGCAGGGAGAGCAGCACGAGGACGCCCACGATCGCGAGCCACCGCTCGGCCCGGCCCACGAAGGGGTAGGAGGTGCGCCCGCTGTGCAGGGCGTTGCCGAAATCTGCGAACCGGGACATCAGGCGTTCTCCTCGGGGGTGCGGGCGGCGGACGACGGCGCGCCGACCGGCGCGCCGTCCGGTGCCGCCGCGGGCGGGGGGTCCTGCGGCGCGGTCCGTCCCGCGCGCCGGCGCCGCTCGGCGATGGTCAGCCCGTCGTGCTCCGCGGAGGGCTCGCGCAGCCGTCCGGCACCCCGGTACAGGGGCACCGCGTCGAGGGCCTCGGGGCTGAGCCCCGAGTGCTTCCCGCCGCCGCCGAAGTAGCGGGTGCGGGCGAGCATGACCATCACCGGGTGCGTGAAGAGGAAGACGACGAGGAGGTCGGCGATCGCGGTCAGCCCGAGGGTGAAGGCGAAGCCGCGCACGTTGCCCACGGCCACGAAGTACAGCACCGCCGCGGCCAGCAGGTTCACGGCCTTGGACGCGAGCACGGTCTGGCGGGCGCGCTGCCAGCCGTGGTCGACCGCCGCGGGGATGGAGCGGCCGCTGCGGATCTCGTCGCGGATGCGCTCGAAGTAGACGATGAACGAGTCGGCGGTCTGGCCGATCGCCACGATCAGGCCCGCCACGCCGGCCAGGGACAGCCGATAGTTCGCGGACCAGCCCAGCAGCGTGATCGCCAGCCAGGTGAGCACGCCCGCGACCACGAGCGAGCTGATGGTCACCAGTCCCAGCAGCCGGTACTGGAAGAGCGAGTACACGCACACGAGCACCAGGCCGATGATCCCGGCGATGATGCCCATCCGCAGCTGGTCGGCGCCCAGGGTCGCGGAGATCTGCTGCTCGGACTGGATGTCGAAGCTCATGGGCAGCGCGCCGTACTTGAGCTGTTCGGCCAGGAACTGCGCCTGCTCCTCGGTGAACTGACCAGTGATCTGGGCCTGGCCGTCGGAGATCACGGCGTTCATCGACGGGGCGGAGACCACCTGGCCGTCGAGCAGGATCGCGAACTGGCTGCGGGGGTCGCCGGGCGTGGCGGTGCCGATGCCGTAGAGCCGCTCGGAGAGCTCCCGGAAGGTGTCCGTGGCCTCGGGGCCGAACTGCAGGTTCACGGCGAACTGGTTCAGGGAGACCCCGGTGGAGTTCTGCGCCGTCCCGTAGGACGCGTCCTCGATCCCGGTGCCTTGGATCTCGACCGGGCCCAGGAGGTACTTGGTGCCGGTCTCGGGCTCGCAGGCGATGGTCGGGGCGTCGGCGTCCTGGGCCTCCCGCTCCTCGGGGGACTGCGGCACGGTGCAGTCGGCCTCCTCGAACTCCCGGAACAGGTCCGGGGTGATCCAGTTCGGGTCGGAGGCGTCGGTGGGCTCGGCCGTGGGCTCGGGCACCTCGTCGTCGGCGACGCGCTGGTCCTCGGGCACCGGCTCCGCCGCGGCGGTGGTGAGCACGGGGCGGAAGTTCATCTGCGCCGAGGTCTGGATGAGCTCGCGGGTCTGGGCGGAGGGCACGCCGGGCATGGAGACCACGATGTTGTTGCCGGACTGGGTGGCGATCTCCGCCTCCGCCACGCCCGAGCCGTCGACGCGCTGGCGGATGATCTCGACGGCCTGGTCCAGCTGCTCGGCGGTGATCTCCTGGCCGGCGTCCTCCCCCTGCAGGGAGGGGGAGAGGATCATCTGCGTCCCGCCCTCCAGGTCCAGGGCCAGCTTGGGGCCCCAGCCGGTGCGGTCGGTGCCCGCGCCCCAGGCCAGGAGCCCGGCCAGCAGGGCGAGCAGCACGGCCAGCCCGATCAGGGACCGCCGGGCGGTCGAGAGGGCGGCCCGCACCCCCGAGCGCGCCGGCGCGGTCGAGCCGCCCCGCCCGGACGGGCCGTCCGGGGCGGCGGGCCCCGGGTCAGCGGGGGTCTTGCGTGTGGTCAGTGCCATGGTCTTCCTTACGAACGACGGCCCGGTGAGGCCGGGCCTGTGCATGGGAACGGGCCGACCAGTGGTCGGCCCGTCGTCCCGTGTGGGGGGTCAGTCGTTGCGCTGCCCGGGCTCGCGCCGGGCGTCGTCGTCGAGGGGTTCGACCGGGGTCGATCCCGCGCCGGGGGCGTCGGGCTCGACCACCGACGGCGCCGCCTCGGTCTCGGCGGCGGGGGCCGCCTCGTCCTCGACGACTGTGGTGACGGTCTGCAGGTGCACGGTCACGGCGGTGCCCGGGGCGATCTCGAGGACCACCTTGTTGGTGTCCCGGTCGATCGAGCGCACGGTGCCGTAGAGGCCGTAGTTCGTCATGACCTCGGTGCCGGGGCCCATGGCCGCCTGCTTCTCCTTGACCTGGGCCACGGCCTTCTTCTGTCGGCGCATGGGCAGCCAGAGCAGGAGCACCATGGCCACGAGCATCAGGGGCAGCAGCCAGGCCGTGCTGCCTCCCGTGGGCTGGGCGGCCTGGGCGGGGAGGGACTGGACGAGGAGGAGCGGGCTCACGGACTTCCGTTCGATCGGTGGTGGGTGTCCTCACCATGGTAGGTGATCCGGCCCGTCAGCGTCCTGGACGGCACCCGGGAGGCAGCCCCCGGGTCTGCGGCCGCGCTCAGTCCTCGAACAGCGGCGGGACGTCCTCGGCGGCCGGGGCCGCGGCCGTGCCGCCGAAGGCGGCCCGCAGCCCGGGGTCCTTGAACGCCGCGTGCTCGGGCGGGCGCAGGCCCAGGTGGTCCCAGGCGGCGGCCATCGCGATCCGGCCCCGGGGGGTCCGGCCGAGCAGGCCCTCGCGGACCAGGTAGGGCTCGGCCACGGTCTCGACCGTCTCCGTCTCCTCCCCCACGGCGATCGCCAGGGTGGACAGGCCCACCGGCCCGCCGCCGAACTTCGTCACGAGCGCCTCGAGCACCGAGCGGTCCAGCCGGTCGAGGCCGCGGGTGTCCACCTCGTACATGTCGAGGGCCGCGGAGGAGGTGCGGGCGTCGATCCGCTGGATGCCGTGCACCAGCGCCCAGTCCCGCACCCGGCGCAGCAGCCGGTTGGCGATGCGCGGGGTGCCCCGGGAGCGGGAGGCGACCTCGGCGAAGCCCTCCGCGGTCATCGCGAGGTCCATGAGACCGGCGGAGCGGCGCAGCACGAGCTCGAGCTCCTCCACGGAGTAGAACTCGAGGTGGCCGGTGAAGCCGAAGCGGTCGCGCAGCGGGCCCGGCAGCAGGCCGGCCCGCGTGGTGGCGCCCACCAGGGTGAACGGCGGCAGGTCCAGCGGGATGGAGGTGGCGCCGGCGCCCTTGCCCACCACGATGTCCACCCGGAAGTCCTCCATGGCCATGTAGAGCATCTCCTCGGCGGGCCGGGACATGCGGTGGATCTCGTCGAGGAACAGCACCTCCCCCTCGGTCAGGGAGGACAGGATCGCGGCGAGGTCGCCGGCGTGCTGGATGGCCGGGCCGGAGGAGATCCGCAGGGGCGCGCCCATCTCCTCGGCGATGATCATGGCCAGGGTCGTCTTGCCCAGCCCGGGAGGACCGGAGAGCAGGACGTGGTCGGCGGAGCGGCCCCGCAGCCGCGAGGCCTCGAGCACCAGGGACAGCTGCTGGCGCACCCGCTTCTGCCCCACGAACTCGTCGAGGTTCGCGGGCCGCAGCGCCGACTCGAGCTGCTTCTCGTCGGGCTCGTCCTCCCCCGAGACCAGCCGGTCCCGGGAGTTCACGGCGGCGCCGTCGTCGCGGGCCACGCTCAGGCCCCTCGCTCCGCCGGGACCCGGGGCCCGGCCTTGGCCGCGCCGAGCCACCCGAGCACGGTGCGCAGGATCGCGGGCACGTCACCGGAGGCGGCGAGCTCCTCCCGGCCGGAGAGGGCGTCGGCGATGCCCCGGGCGGCGTCCTTCTCGTTCCAGCCCAGGCCCACGAGGGCCTCGAGCACCTGCTCCCGCCACGGCTCCATCGGAGCGGCGGCGGCCGGCTGGGCGGGACGGTCCGGGACGATGAGCTTGTCGGCCAGCTCCAGCACGATCCGGCGGGCGCCCTTGGGGCCGATGCCGGGGACGGTGGTGAACGCCTTGGCGTCCCCCTGCGCGATGGCGCGGTGGACGGCGTCCGGGCCGAGCACGGAGAGCACCGCCAGCGCCGTGCGGGGGCCCACGCCGCTCACGCCGAGCATGATCTCGAAGACCTCGCGCTCGGCGGGGCTGCGGAAGCCGAAGAGCAGCGGGGACTCGTCCTTGCGCGCCACGTACGCCGTGTCGAGCCGGACCTCCCCGCCGATCCGCAGGCCGGACAGGGTCTCCGGCGTCGCCTGCACCTGGACGCCGAACCCGCCCACCGCCACGACGGCGGTGGTGAGGCCGACGTGCTCGACCTGTCCCGTGATGGACGCGATCACCGCGCAACTCCTTCCCGTGCCCGGCGGGGGCCGTGCACGGTCGATCGAACAGATCTACGAATGACGACCACTCTAGCAGTGGGCGCCGGCTCAGCGGCGCCCGCCCCGCTTGGCACGGTGCTCCGCCTCGGCCCAGGCCCGCTGGGCGGGGGTCATGCCGGAGCGGGCGGCGGCCAGGGGGCGGGCGCCCTGGTGCGTCTCGGTCCGGGCGGTGGCGTCCACGCCCGTGCCGCCGCCGCGCCAGCCGTGGCAGATGGCGATGGCCAGGGCGTCGGCCGCGTCGGCGGGCCGGGGCGCCTCGTCGAGCCGGAGGATGCGCACCACCATGCGGGCCACGGACGCCTTGTCGGCCCGCCCCTCCCCCGTCACCGCGGCCTTGACCTCGGACGGGGTGTGCCAGGCCACCGGCACGCCGTGGCGGGAGGCCGAGGCGATCACGGCGCCGGAGGCGTGGGCCGTGCCGATGACGGTGTTCACGTTGGTCTGGGCGAACACCCGCTCCAGGGCGAGGGCGTCGGGCCGGTAGCGCTCGATCCACCGCTCGGTGGCCTCCCAGATCCGCAGCACGCGCACGTCCAGCGGGTCGGCGGCGTCCGTGCCGGCCACCCCGACGTCCACGAAGGACGCGGTGCGGTTGCCGGCCATGTCGATCAGGCCGAACCCGCACCGCGTCAGTCCGGGGTCCACCCCGAGGATCCGCTGCGTCGCCGTGGTCAGTCCTCGGAGTCGAGCTGGGCCAGGACCTCGGCGGGGATGTCCGCGTTGGCGTAGACGTTCTGCACGTCGTCGAGCTCCTCGACGGCGTCGACCAGGCGCAGGAACTTCCGGGCGCCCTCGGCGTCGAGCTCCACGAGCATGCTCGGGCGGAACTGCGGGTCGTCGTTGTTGTACTCGAGCCCGGCCTCGTCGAGGGCCGCGCGGATCGCGGGCAGGTCGGTGGCCTCGGAGACGACCTCGAAGACGTCCTCCTGCTCCACGACCTCGTCGGCGCCGGCGTCCAGGACGGCCATGAGGACGTCGTCCTCGGTCAGCCCCTCGGTGCGGGTGACCTCCACGACGCCCTTGCGCTCGAAGAGGAACGCCACGGAGCCGGAGTCGGCCATGGTGCCGCCGTTGCGGGTCACGGCCACGCGCACCTCGGAGGCGGCGCGGTTCTTGTTGTCGGTGAGGCACTCGATGTACAGCGCCGTGCCCTGCGGCCCACGGGCCTCGTAGAGGATCTCGGTGTAGTCGACGACCTCACCGGTCAGGCCGGCGCCGCGCTTGACGGCGCGGTCGATGTTCGCGACCGGCACCGAGTTCTTCTTGGCCTTGGACACGGCGAGGTCCAGCGCCGGGTTGCCCGCGGTGTCGGGCCCGCCCATGCGCGCGGCCACCTCGATGCCCTTGATGTACTTGGCGAAGGCCTTCGCCCGCTTGGCGTCGATCGCGGCCTTCTTGTGCTTGGTCGTGGCCCACTTGGAGTGTCCTGACATGCGTCCCTCCTCGGGAAGTCGTTCGCGGTCGGCCGGGACGCGTGGTGCGTGGTCCCGGCACGGCCCGCCCCGGCGATGGCCGGGACGGGCCGGAGAAGTCCCGGTCCATTCTACCGGGTGCGCGCCGCCCCGGCCGGGGGCCTAGCGGGGCCGGGCCTGCGCAACCTCCCGGGCCCGCTCAGCCAGGGTGTCGTCCAGCGGTGCGGCGTCGAAGACGCCGCACCGGCGCTCCACCGCGGCGCGGATCAGGTGGTCGGCCACGGCGGGGTTCTTGGGCAGCATCGACCCGTGCAGGTAGGAGCCCACCACGTGGTGCACGCGGGCGCCCTCGGTACCGTCCTCCCCGTTGTTGCCCGCGCCCTTCACCACCCGTCCCAGCGGCGTCTGGTCCGGGCCGAGCCGGGTGACCCCGGAGTGGTTCTCGTAGCCGACGACGGTCCCGAACTCCGGGGACTCCAGCACGATGTTGCCGATCAGGCGCGTGGGTCCGCCCACGGTGGTCAGGTCGAGGATGCCGATGCCGGGCAGGGTCTCGCCGGCGCCGGTGCGGAACTCGTGGCCGAAGAGCTGGTAGAGGCCGCAGATCGCGAGCATCGGCACGCCGTCGGCGGCCATGGCCCGCAGCTCGGGGGCGATCCGCTGCAGGTCCTCCTGGACCCGGAACTGCCCCGAGTCCTGGCCCCCGCCGCCCACCAGCAGGTCGGCGTCGGGCGGGAAGGGGTCCCCGGGGTTGTGGTCGCTCAGCCGCACGGCGAAGCCGTACTTCTCCAGCCGGCGCTTGAGGGTGAGGGTGTTGCCCCAGTCCCCGTAGATGTTCATGTCCCGGGGGTAGAGCTGGACGAGGTGGACGGTGCGGTCGGTCACGGGGGCTCCGCTCAGATCTCGGCGACCTCGGCCACGCGGGACAGCTCCCGGCGCAGCTCGAGCATGGACGTGTAGGTGCAGAAGACGCGCATCGGCCGGTCCCCGGCCCCGGCGACGAAGCGCCGCAGGGCGTCGCCGAGGCCCGGGACCACCTCGCGCACCGCGACCTCGTCGTAGTCCAGGCGCAGGGCCATGTCCCACGCCCGGGTGCCGGAGACCACGTCCACGCCGCCGGAGCGCAGGGAGTGGAAGTCCACGTCCCACAGCCAGGAGACGTCGCGGCCGTCGGCGTACTCGTCGTTGATGGCGACCATCGTGGCGTAGTCGCCCGGCCGGGCCGAGGCCAGGGAGAGGCGGAAGCCGGCGGGGTTCTTCACGAGCAGCAGCTGCAGCGGCCGGCCGTCCACGGTGATGGTCTCCCCGCGGCCGAAGGCGGGGGTGACGCGGGAGAGCTCGTCCACCAGCGCGGCGCGGTCCGCGTCGGGGCCGGCCACGGCGAGCGCCAGCGCCAGCGCGGCCGCCGCGTTGTACATGTTGTAGACGCCGTAGAGCTCCACGGTGGTCTCGACGGCCTCCCCGCCCACCGTGAGCCGGACCCGGTTCGCCTCGAAGGACGTCAGCTCCACGTCGGCGGCCGGCCGGGGCGCCAGCTCCGCCTCGTGGTCGGCCTCGGCGTCGGGTCCGCCGGCCGAGCGCATGTCGTCGTCGGAGGGGAACATGGGCCGCAGCGGGGCGGACAGTCCGAACCAGCGGGTCTGCGTGCCCTCGGGGACGTGCTCCGCGAGGGACACGATCCGGGGGTCCTCCCGATTGAGGACCACGGTGCCCGTGGTGGCCGCCGCGATCTGGGCGAGCATCCGCCGGGTGGTGTCGATCTCGCCGAAGCGGTCGAGCTGGTCGCGCATCACGTTGAGCAGCAGCGCGTGGCGGGGCTTGACCTGCTTGACGAAGTGCACGGCGTGCGCCTCGTCGAGCTCGAGCACGGCGACGTCCGCGTCGAGGCGTCCGGTGAGGCTCATCTCCCCGAGCAGGGCGGCGGCCACGCCGCGCACGAAGTTGGAGCCGGTGCGGTTGGTGAAGACCTTGTAGCCCTGCGAGCGCAGCAGCTGGACGGCCATCTTGGTGGTGGTCGTCTTGCCGTTGGTGCCGCTGATGAGCACCACGCCGTGCGGCAGCTTCGCGAGCTCCTCGGCCACGAACCCGGGGTGCAGCCGCTCCATGACGAGGCCGGGGAAGGCGGAGCCTCCGCCGCGCAGGGTGGTCAGGTACCGGATGCCTTGGCCGAGCAGGCGCACGTGGGGTCTGGACATGCGCTCCATCCTATGGTCTGCGCCCCGGCGGCGGCGGGCACCCGGGTGCCCCGAGGGCGGGCGGTCCGCGCGTCCCTCCAGGCCGCAGGGGGGACGGGCGACGACGACGCACGACACGGTGTCGCCGCGGGGTGCTGTGGACGGGCGGCGCACCGGCCGTAGGGTCGGACCATGAACGCCGCCGGCCCCGCCGCCCCTCCGTCCGTCCCGCCTCGCCGGATGCCGCCCTGGTGGGTGGTCCTGGCGTGTCTCGGCGGTCTCCTGGTGCTGGGCGGGGCACTGCTGGTGCTGCTCCACCCGGCGGAGGCGTCGTTCGGGTGGTTCGCGGACGCCCCGCCGGGCGACGCGGCGTTCCCGGCCATGACCCTGGTGACCCCGGAGGCCACGGCGGGGTGGGCCGGTGTGGTGGCCGGGCTCGTCCTGTGGGCCTTCTGCGCCGGCTGGCTCGTGGGCCGGCGCGCCTCGCGGCGGTGAGCGGAGGGTCGAGGACCTCGGCCGCGCCGTGCCCTCAGGTCAGGCCCGGTCCACGAGGTCCTCGACGGCGGCCGCGTCCCCGATGCCGCGGCGACGGGAGACCCCGGCGACCAGGGCGGTCCTACTGCGCAGGGGGGGGGGGTGCGAGGGAGGGGTGGGTCATGCCGGTGCTCCTGACGCCCGCGGGCGGCGGCCCGGCTGCTCCGGTCCCTGCTCCAGTGGATACGGCAGTGCGCCGGCGGTGCGGGGATGCCGGGCGGAGGTCGCCGCTCATGCGACTGAGTAGAGCACATCCCGGAGCCGGCTCCACGGACCCGCGTGCGTTCGGGCACGGTCCGTCGGTACTGTCGGACCATGACCGGGCAGGAGCTGTTCCCCATCGTCAACTGTGCGGATCTGGTCGGCACCCGGGCCTTCTACGAAGAGGTGTTCCACGCCGAGCAGACGTACCGGTTCCCCGGGACGGGAGAGCCGGCCTTCCTCGTCCTGCGCGTGGGAGACGGTCAGCTGGGCCTGGGCGTCGGCACCACGGCGGCGCTGTACGGCGACACCCCGCTGCCCGCGACCGGCCACGCGGTGGACCTGTGCGTCTACGTCGAGGACCTTCCGGCCGTCCTCGACGCCGCCCGCCGGGCCGGTGCGGCCGTGCCTGTCGATGCGGAGGCCATGCCGTGGGGCGAGACCGTCGCCTACGTCCGTGATCCCGAGGGCACGATGCTGCTGGTTATCCAGTCCGGCGCGGGCTGAGGGACCCCGGGCTCCTGCCCACGGGCCGGCCCCGGGTCCGGAGAACACCACCGACGAGCCGGCAGAGGAGGCAACGCCAGTGGATCGCGACGTCGACCCGGTTCCCCCGGAGGGGTCGGGCCCTCCCCCGCACGCGCGCGCGGCGCCTGCCTCGAGGGCTCCCGCGGCGCCCCGGCCCGCTGCCGGAGCCGACGCGCAGCGGCGGGAGGTGAAGGCCGCCCTGGGCCGGCGGACAGCTCCGCTGTGGCCGGCCCACGCGGCAGTGCGGCCGACGACGACGGCGCCGACCCGGCGGGACTGGCAACAGGTGCTGCGGCGGGCCGGACTGGAGCTGCAGCACCACGCGCTGGTGCTGCGCCGGATCACCACCGCCTACGTCGTGGCCGTGGCCGGGCCGCACTTCGAGGCCGGGTGGACCGTCGCAGACGTCCTGCACGCCCTGGACTGGACCCCGCAGGGCGTGCGCTACACCCACGACTCGGTCACCGGGATCGAGAACCCCGGGGCCTGGTTCGCCGCCCGCCTGCGCACCTGGACCCACCAGGACGGCACTCCGATGCGCTCGCCGGACCAGCGCGCCGCGGCGGAGGCCGAGCAGCGCCGGGCAGAGGCGGTGGCGGCCGCCCGACGCCACGCCTCCCCTGAGCCCCGGCGGCAGACCGCCGGGGCGGACACCGGGGCCGCGGAGCCGGCCGTCGGGCCGCCGGGGACGACGGACCCGGATCGGCGGCCCTTCCGGGTGCGCTGGGCCGCCCAGATCGCCGCCGGCCGGGCGGAGGCGAGCCGGGGGTCCGGACGTCCGTGAGCCGGGTGCGCGGGTGCCGCGCTCCCGGGGCGGGGCCCTACCGGACGGGCGGCCCCGTCTCCGCGGTGGTCGCCGGGGCGGTCCGGGCGACGGCGGCGTGGGCCGCGGCGATCGCGTGCACCCGGTCCCGGCACCGGTACCAGCCGAGGACCAGCAGCGGCACGAGCAGCAGCAGGGAGGCGACGGTCCAGGTCCCGATCGGGGAGTCGAAGGCCATCAGCACGACGACGCTCACGAGGAACGCCAGGGTCAGCCAGCCGGTGAAGGGCGCGCCGGGGAGCCGGAAGCCGGGGCGCTCCGCCCTGCCCTGCCGGGACCAGGAGACGAGCCGGAGGTGGCAGAGCATGATCATCGCCCAGGCGCTGATGATGCCGACCGAGGCGAGGTTCAGCACGATCTCGAAGGCCTGGGCCGGCACCAGGGCGTTGAGCACCACGCCCAGCACGGCCACCGCCGCCGTCAGCACGATGCCGCCGTACGGGACGCCGGCCCGGTTCATCCGGCCCGCGAAGCGGGGGGCCGATCCGGCCAGGGACATCGAGCGCAGGATCCGGCCCGTGGAGTAGAGCCCGGCGTTGAGCGAGGACAGGGCCGCGGTGAGCACCACGAGGTTCATCACGGTGTCCATGCCGGCCACGCCGATGGAGCCGAAGAACGTCACGAACGGGCTCTCCCCCGCCTTGTAGGCGGTGTAGGGCAGGAGCAGGGACAGCAGGGTCAGCGACCCGACGTAGAAGACCGCGATGCGCACGATCACCGTGTTCACGGCGCGCGGCATGACCTTCTCGGGGTGCTCCGTCTCACCGGCCGCGGTGCCGATCAGCTCGATGGACGCGTAGGCGAAGACCACGCCCTGGATCACGACGACCGCCGGCAGCAGACCGTTGGGCAGGAGCCCGCCGTTCTGGCCGATGAGGGACAGGCCCACCTCCTGGCCGTCGGCCGGGGTGCCGAAGAGCACCAGCCAGATCCCGACCACCAGGAAGGCGGAGAGCGCGGCCACCTTGATGAGGGCGAACCAGAACTCGAGCTCGCCGAAGACCTTGACCGAGACGAGGTTCAGCCCGAGGACGAGCAGCAGGGCGGCCAGGGCGTACTGCCACTGGGGGACGTCCCCGATGGGAGCCCAGTACCGGGCGAAGAACTTCATGTACAGCGCCACGGCGGTGATGTCCACGATCGCGGTCATGGCCCAGTTGAGCCAGTACAGCCAGCCGGTGAAGAAGGCCGCCTTCTCGCCGTAGAACTCCCGGGCGTAGGAGACGAAGGAGCCCGAGGACGGGCGGCGCACGACGAGCTCGCCCAGGGCGCGCAGGATGAGGAACGCGAAGAAGCCGCAGACCGCGTAGACGAGCACGAGGGCGGGCCCGGCGCTGGCCAGCCGCCCGCCGGCGCCCATGAACAGGCCGGTGCCGATGGCGCCGCCGATCGCGATCATCTGGATCTGCCGGGGCTTGAGCCCCTTGTGGTAGCCCTCGTCCTCCGCGTGGAGCACGTCGAGGGCGGCGGTCGGTGGCTGGGCCGGGGTGGCGTGGCGCCGGTCCGGGTGGTGGACGGACACAGGGGGCATGGCTCGGTCTCCTGGGTGGTGGCGGAAGAGCTCGTGGACGGGTCAGACGGTGAGGTTGGCGAGGCGCTCCGGGCGCAGGATGCGGCCCAGCTCCTCGGCGGTCAGCAGACCGCGCTCGCGCACCAGCTCCGCGACGCCGGCGCCCGTGACCAGGGCCTCCTGGGCGATCGCGGTGGCCGTGGCGTAGCCCAGGTGGGGGTTCAGCGCGGTCACCAGGCCGATGGAGTGCTCCACCGACGCGCGCAGGTGCTCCTCGTTGGCGGTGATGCCGCGCACGCAGCGCTCCGTGAGCGTGGTGCAGGCCGCCCGGAGGTGGGCGACGCTCTTGTGCAGGCTGTGGACGATGATCGGCTCGAAGGCGTTGAGCTGCAGCTGTCCGCTCTCGGCGGCCATGGTGATCGTGACGTCGTTGCCGATGACCTCGTAGGCGACCTGGCTGACGACCTCGGGGATCACCGGGTTGATCTTGCCCGGCATGATCGAGGAGCCGGACTGCACGGCGGGCAGGGTGATCTCGCCCAGCCCGGCCCGGGGCCCGGAGGAGAGCAGCCGCAGGTCGTTGCAGATCTTGGACAGCTTCACGGCCACCCGCTTGAGCACCCCGGACAGGTGCACGAAGGACCCGACGTCCTGGGTGGCCTCCACGAGGTCGACGGCGGTGACCAGCGGCAGGCCGGTCACGGCGGCCAGGTGGCGGCAGGCCGCGGCGGCGTAGCCGTCCGGGGCGTTGAGCCCGGTGCCGATCGCCGTCGCCCCGAGGTTGATCTCGTGGACCAGCAGGCTCGCCTCGGCGAGGCGCTGGCGGTCCTCCCGGATCATCACGGCGTAGGTGCCGAACTCCTGGCCCAGGGTCATGGGCACGGCGTCCTGCAGCTGGGTGCGGCCCATCTTCACAACGGTGCGGAACTCGCGGGACTTCGCCGCGAAGGCGTCCTCCAGCACCTCCAGGGCCGCCAGCAGCTCCTGCACGCCGGTGATCGTGGCGATCTTCACGGCCGTGGGGTAGGCGTCGTTGGTGGACTGCGACAGGTTGACGTGGTCGTTGGGGTGCAGCCGGGTGTACTCCCCCTTCCCGGCGCCCAGCAGCTCCAGGGCCCGGTTGGCGATCACCTCGTTGGCGTTCATGTTGGAGGAGGTGCCGGCGCCGCCCTGGATCACGTCCACGCGGAACTGCTCGTGGAGGCGCCCGTCCAGGATCTCCTGGCAGGCCCCCACGACGGCGTCGGCCCGGGCGGTGTCGAGCAGCCCGAGCTCGTGGTTGGCGCGGGCGGCGGCGAGCTTGACGGCCGCCAGTCCCCGCACCAGGTGGGCGTGGCCGCCCAGGGGCAGGCCGGTGATGGGGAAGTTCTCCACGGCGCGCAGGGTCTGCACGCCCCAGTAGGCGTCGGCGGGGACCTGGCGGTCGCCGAGCAGGTCGTGCTCGGTGCGGAAGGCGGGAGCGGTCATGGTTCTCTCGGTTCTCTCGGGTGTCACGAGGTGGTGGACGGCAGCGGGACGGTGGTTCAGCGGGACGGTGGTTCAGCGGGTCGAGGGCGGTCTCTCATGGAGCGGGAGGGACAGCGAGCAGTGGCTCAGGGGGCGGCGGCGAGGGCGACGGCGTGCAGCGACCCCACGGTGCGGCCCCCGCCGAGCACGGGGACCCGGCCCAGGCCGGCGAGCGCCGCGGGGTCCACCCCGAGCCGCTGCAGGGCCTGCACGGTCACCGGCATCCGGGCGCGGTCGGCGCCGTCGGCGATCTTCACGGCCAGACCGCGCCCGTCCGGCAGGCCCACGAGCTGAAGGCCCTCGAAGCCGTCCTTGGCGAGCAGACCGGGGACCCTGCGCATGAGCTCCGTGACGTCACGGCCCTCGCCGGCCACCTGCTCGGGGTGCCCGGTCATGGCGGACGCGACCCAGGCCTCGGGCGTGCCCGGGGCGGCGGAGGCCAGCCGGGCGAAGGCGGTGGCCATGCCCCGGAGGGTGACGGCGTGCAGGGGGGTGCCGCAGCCGTCGGTGCTGCCGGGCCCCAGCGGTTCGCCGGTCAGCTCCGCCACGACCTCGCCGATCAGCAGCTGCAGCGGGTGGCCGGGGTCGGTGTAGCCGGCCACGGGCCAGCCGTTGACCCGGCAGGTGGCGACCATGGCGGCGTGCTTGCCGGAGCAGTTCTGGGCCAAGCGGGTGGGCCCTTCGCCGGCGCGCAGGGCGGCGGCCCGTTCGGCGGGCCCGTACGGCAGGTCGGGCACGTTCTCCAGGGCGGTCTCGTCCGCGCCGTGGCCGGCGAGGATGCGGCGCGCGCCGTCCCGGTGCCGGGGCGCCCCGGAGTGGCTGGCCGCGGCCAGTGCCAGCAGGGACCCGGGCAGCTCGAGGCCGGCGCGGAGCATGGCCACCGCCTGCAGCGGCTTGAGGGAGGAGCGGGGGTAGAAGAGGGCCAGGGGGTCTCCGGCCTCGAGCAGGATCCGCCCGGCGGCGTCCGTGGCCACGAGCGAGCCGTGGTGGACGCTCTCGACGACGCCGTCGCGGACCTGTTCGGCGACGGGCACGTGCTGCGGGCGGGCGGTGGACAGGGGTGCCCCGAGGGCTGCGGTGGTCATGCTGGGTCCTTGCTGGAGGTGATCGGTGCGGGCGGGGGCGCGCGCCGGAGGGAGGCGCCGGAGGGCGCCCCGCGCGGAACGGAGGGCAGGGTCGAGGGCAGGAGGACGGGCGAGCAGGGCGAGGACCGCGGCTGCCCGGGCGGAGGCCGGGGAGGCCGGAACAGTGGCCGGGACGGCCGGCGGGCTACTCGCCGGTGATGGCGCCGAGGGCGCCGCGCACGGCCGCGAGGTGGCCCTGCATGGCGGCTTCCGCCTCGTCGGCCGCGCCGTCGCGGATCGCGTGGAAGATGCGCAGGTGCTCCTCGTCCGAGCGCTTCTGGCGGGCCGCCACCACGTTGAGGGTCTCGGACTGGTGGAAGAGCGCCTCGCGGATGTCGGCGATGACCTTCTCGAACACCCGGTTGTGGCTGATCCGGGCGACGGCGGCGTGGAAGCTGGTGTCGAGCTCGACCCAGGCCTGGGGGTCGTCCTCGGCCGCCATCGCCGCCACGACGTCCTGCAGGAAGCGCACGTCCTCCTCGGTGCGGCGGCGCGCGGCGAGACCGGCCGCGGGGACCTCGATGTGCGGCCGGGCCTCGTGCAGGTCCCGGGCCGAGTACGCGCCCAGGGCCAGGTCCTCGGCCACCCGCTGGGAGACGACGAACGTCCCCTTGCCGGTGCGGCTGACGGTCAGGCCCAGCGCCGCGCAGGAGCGCAGCGCCTCGCGGATCACGGACCGGCTCACGCCGTACCCCTGGGCCAGCGCAGCCTCCGAGGGCAGCTTCTCCCCCACGGCGAGGCGCCCCTCCCGGATCTGCGCGAGCAGGTCCTTGAAGACGGCCTCCGCCGCACTGAAGCGCTCCACCGGCTGTCCGGCTGTCCGGCTGTCTGACAGGTTCATGGGGTCCAGCATGATACGGATCACACCGGGCTGTCAAGGGATCACGAGCCGGTTTCCTGCACGTCTCGTGCAGGTTCCCGCCAGGTCCGCCTGCTGTGCTGGAGCAGGCATCCCCACACCCCGAGCGGAAGCAGGTGCATCATCGCCGCCAGAACCGCCAGAACCGCCAGAACCGCCGGCACCGCGCACCGGGACCGGAGCCGCCCCCTGCGCTCGCTCCTCGCACTGCTTCTCGTGCTCGGGATGCTGGCGGGAGCACTGGTGTTCCTCGGGCCCGGCCTGATCAGCGGCCTGCGCACCGGAGACGGCGGGCTGACCTGGGGTGCCGAGTGCGTCGTCGAGACCGCGGACGGAGCGGTCGGGCTCGACCGCGAGGAGGCGAAGCGGGCCACGACCGCGGTGGCGCTCGCCGCCCGCGGGGTGGAGGCCCCGGACACCTCCGGCCTCGACCCGGCGGTGCTGCGGCGCCTGGCCGACGGACCACCCGAGGACGCCGGCGCGAGCCTGAGCTGCCGGGGCTCAGCGGCCGACGACCTGCCGCAGCAGCAGCTGACCGCAACCGGCCTGACCCCGCGCGCCGAGCGGGTGCGCGCAGCGATGACCGAGGTGTTCGGAGAGCAGAGTCTGGGCGGGTTCGCCCCCGGCGGCGTCGGCCAGGGCCACGGCGAGGAGTCGACGCACTACGACGGCCGCGCCGTCGACGTCTTCTTCCGCCCCGTGACCGAGGAGAACCGGCGCGAGGGGTGGCTGCTGGCCCACTGGCTGGTCGCGCACGCCGAGGACCTGGACGTCCAGTACGTCATCTTCGACGACCGCTTCTGGAGCGCGCACAGCTCGCGGGGGCGGTGGCGGGACTACGACGCGCCCGAGCCCGGCAACGAGATCCTGCGCCACCTCGACCACGTGCACGTGGACGTGCTGCGGGGCGGTAGGGAGTGAGGAGCCGGTCGCAGCGCCGGGCCCCGGAACCGGCCCCCGCGTCGCGAACGATGACCACGGGAGGGGTGTGCACGGGCGACGCCCGGTCCTAGGGTGAGGAGCGGACCGGGCGGCTCCGGACGGGTCGGACCGCAGCGCCCGGGGACACCGGGGACCGAAGCCGGCCCCCCGGGACGCGGTCCGCCGCACCCGTCGAGGAAAGGACCCGCCATGAGCGCCACCGACGACCTCCTGCACCACGCCGAGGCCTACGCCGCCGCCTTCACCAAGGGCGATCTGCCCATGCCCCCGGCCCTGCCGGTGGCCGTGGTGGCCTGCATGGACGCCCGGCTCAACCCCTACGGACTGCTGGGGCTGAGCGAGGGCGACGCCCACGTCATCCGCAACGCGGGCGGGGTGATCACCGACGACGAGATCCGGTCCCTGGTCATCAGCCAGCGACTGCTGGGCACCCGGGAGATCATCCTCATCCACCACACCGACTGCGGCATGCTCACCTTCACCGACGACACCCTCACGGCACAGATCGAGGCCGACACCGGGATGCGCCCGCCGTGGTCACCGGAGTCCTTCACCGATCCCGACGACGACGTCCGCCGGTCCATGGCGCGCATCACCGAGAACCCCTTCGTCCCGCACCGGGACAGCGTGCGGGGCTTCGTCTACGACGTCACCGACGGCTCCCTCCGCGAAGTCCGCTGACTCCTGCACCCGTCCTCCCACCCCGAGGGCCCCGCCACCCGGAGCGGGCGGAGGGCCCCTGTTCTGGGTCCGGCGATCAGTGGGCGACCGTGACGCGGCGGCGGGAGATCGCCGGGCCAGGGCGCGACACGCGGGAGCGGCTGATCTCGCAGAAGCCGCAGCCCAGAGCTCCGCGACGCGGCGGACCCGGGCCCGCGGGGCTGCTTTCCGCCTCCGGTGACGGCCGATTCAGCACAGGGGACGGCGTCGTGGGCTATGAATGGAAGGACCACGGACGGACCCCCAGGAGGACACGGTGACGAAGCACGACGACTCCCAGCCCATCACCTCTGTGATCAACACGGGCGAGCTGATGCGGCAGCTGGCGCAGAAGGAGGCCGACCACCGACGCCGGGTCCAGGCCTGGACCACCGACGGGGTCGAGGAGCTGACGGACACGGCGGAGCTGCTCGACATCGCCCTGCACCACAGCGACGTCGACGTGGCGGCTGCCGCGCTCGGCAGCGACCACCTGAGCGCCGCCGACCGTCGCCACGCGGCAGAGAACGCCACCGACCCGCACGTGCGTGCTGCCGCGCAAGCGGAGGCGACCCGACGCGGCGAGGACCGGGACGGGCACGGCTGACGACCCGCCGCTGGACGCACGACGGACCTCGGATCCGCTGCCCCTCTTGTGCCCGGGCGGCTCCGGCGGGTTGAGTGGGGGCATGGGGAAAGTGATCTACTCCGTCGCCTCCTCGCTGGACGGCTACAACTCGGACGAGCAGGGCAGCTTCTCCTGGGCCGTGCCCGACGAGGCCGTCGTCGCCGCCCTGACCACGGACCTGGCACCGGTCAGCACCTACCTCTACGGGCGGCGCATGTACGAGACCATGGCCGTCTGGGAGACCGACCCGTCCGCGGCGACGTGGTCCCCGGAGTCGGCGCGCTTCGCGGAGACCTGGAAGCGCGCCGAGAAGATCGTCTTCTCCTCCTCCCTCGGCCGGACCTGGACCGAGCGCACCCGGCTCGAGCGGGAGTTCAGCGCCGCGGCTCTCGAGCGCGCGAGGTCCGAGGCGTCCGGCGACCTCACGATCGAGGGCCCGACCCTGGCCGGCAGCGCCCTGCGGCTGGGGCTGGTCGACGTGGTCGAGCTCCTGCTGTGCCCGGTCGCGGTGGGCGGCGGCACCCCGGTCTTCCCCGACGGGCTGTCCCTGGAGCTGCGCCTCCTCCGGGAGCGCCGCTTCGACAACGGCATGGTCCAGGTCGGCTACGAGGTCCGCCACCCCCGGTCCCGCGGATAGCAGCGGCGTGGACGGGACGAGACTTCAGCAGATCGCCATGGAGGCGGCCGCCGGACTGCCGGCCGTGACGCACACCTGCCCCTTCGGCCCGGACCACGAGGTGTTCAAGGTCGTGGGCAAGATCTTCCTGATGACCACGGAAGCACCCGGGAAGCCGATCGTGACGCTCAAGTGCGAGCCCCCGCACGCGATGGCGCTGCGCCAGGAGTTCCCCACGATCACCCCCGGCTACCACATGAACAAGCAGCACTGGATCTCCCTCGCCGCCGGCCCGGGGATCACCCCGGACCTCGTCGAGGAGCTGGTGCTGAACGCCTACGAGCTCGTCGTCGAAGGACTCCCCCGGGCCAAGCGCCCGGTGCTGCGCCACACGCGCACCGGAGCACAGCCCTGAGCGGGCGTCCTGCCGTCCGCGTCCGGCGTCGGGGGCGCGATGCGAGCACGGGGTCCGTCCGAGCGGTCGCGAAGTCAGTGCTCGTCCGGTGGTGCCGGGCGGCTCCGTCGAGCGGCTTCGCGCAGCGCCGTCAGGGCCGTGTGGATCAGCCGCGCCCGGGTGGGGTGGGTGCGGGTGTGGGCGACGATGCGCCGGTGCACGGCCGGGTCGACCAGCGGCCTCGAGGTGAGAGCCGCCGGCAGCCCGGCGAGCGCGATCCGGGGCAGCACCGTGATGCCCAGCCCGGCCGCGGCGAGGCTGGTGGCCGCATGGTGGTCGTCGAGACGGGCGACGTAGTGCGGGGTGTAGCCGGCGGCGTGACAGGCGCGGGTGATGATGCGCCCGGTGGGGCCGTCGTGGATGTCGTGGTCGATCCAGGGCTCGTCGCGCAGCTGGGCCATCGTCACCGCGGGGCGTGCGGCCAGCGGGTGGTCGACCGGCAGCACCACGCAGAAGTCCTCCTCGTGCAGGGCATGGCGCTGGTATCCCTCCAGGTGGACGAGGGGCCCGTCGAGGGACTCGTTGCGCACGTCGACGTCGGGGGCCCGGCGGCCTCCGGTGGAGTGCAGCTCGTTGATGCTGATTTCCACCACCACGTCCGGGGACCGAGCGCGCAGGGCGAGCACCACCCCGGGCATCCAGGCCTGGGCCAGGGACGCGAAGCAGGCGACGGCGATCTGCTCGGCCCGGCCCTGCCGCAGATCCTCCACGGTGCGCTCGAGGCGTTCCAGGCTGCTGAGGGTCTCCGCGCTGGCCTCGCACAGGTGCCGGGCGGCCGGGGTGGCCTCGATGCCCCGGCCGCTCTTCTCGAACAGCACCAGCCCGGTCTGCCGGGCCAGGGCGCGGAGGTGCTGGCTGACGGTGGCCGGGGCCAGGTGGAGGTTCCGGGCGGCGGCGTGGATCGAGCCGGCGGCGATGACCGCGCGCAGGATGGTGAGCCGGTGTGGATCGAGCATGCCCCGATCGTACGCTTTCACCTGCCAATGCCACGGAAATCATTGCTGGTGCTGAAGGGTGACGCGGTGGCACGGTAGAGGTCTGCAGACCACTGACCGACAAGGAGCTGCCGTGGACACCTCGAGCTATCTGGCCCTGCTGGGCGTGGCCGTGGTCCTGGCCCTCACCCCGGGACCCGACACCGTCCTGACCCTGGGCTACGCCCTGCGGCAGCGCCGGGCCGGGATGCTGGCCGCCGCCGGGTCCGCGGTGGGGGTCTTCGCCTGGGCGGGGCTGGTCGCGGTGGGCGTGGCCGCCTTCCTGGACAGCTCCCCGGCCGCCTTCCAGGCTCTGCGGATCCTCGGGGGCGCCTACCTGTTCTACCTGGGCTACCGGGCGATCACAGCCCACGCTCCCGCCCCGGCCGCCGCCGTGCCGATGACCGTCGGCGTGGCACGGACCGCGGGGTCGACCGTCACCGCCGCCCCGGACCGCCGGGAGCCCTCCGAGCCGAGGGCGCGATCGGCGTTCGCCGCAGGGCTGGTGTGCTGCCTCACCAACCCGAAGACCGGGCTGTTCTTCCTGGCCCTGCTGCCCCAGTTCACCCCGCCCGGGGCCGGGGCGCTGTTCGTCGTGGTGGTGATGGGCGGGACGGTGGCGGCCACCATCGGGGTCTACCTGCTGCTCGTGGCCCTGGCCGCCCACACCGCCGGCACCTGGCTCAACCGTCCCACCGTGGCCCGCAGGATCGAGCTCACCTCCGGGGCGGTCTTCGTGGCGCTGGGACTGATGACCACCGTCCCCGTGCTCGCCTCCTGGATCTGAGCGGGCTCCCCGCGCGGCCGACCGGGACGACCCCCGCGGACAGACCGGCCACGCCGGCGGAACCGGTCCGTGTCGACCACCGGCACCGCCGCGCCGTCACGCTCGTGCCTCACGGCACGGGGAGGTTGACCTGCCGATCGGCGGACCGGATCATCGGCTGTGAACGGGCCACCGGACGCCCCATGGCGCGGCCCGTTCAACACCTCCCGCCGGCCCCGGGGCACCAGAGAGGCATCCCATGGACGTGATCGACCTGGCCCACATCACCTCGGCGACCACCGCGCTCGTCGGGGGCAAGGCCGTCGGTCTCGGAGCCCTCCTGTCCGCGGACGAGCGCGTGCCGGACGGGTTCTGCCTGACCACCGAGGCCTACCGCTCGGGCGCCGTCCCCGAGCGGGCGGTGCTGACGGCCTACGAGCACCTCGGCGGTGGTCCCGTCGCCGTCCGCTCCAGCGCCACGGCCGAGGACCTGCCGGACGCCAGCTTCGCGGGCCAGCAGGACACCGTCCTCGACGTCGAGGGCGGGGACGCACTGCTCGAGGCCGTCCGGCACTGCTGGGACTCCGTGCACAGCGAGCGCGCCGTCGCCTACCGGGCCGGTCAGGGGCTGGAGACCGGCGACCTCGCGATGGCCGTCGTCGTGCAGCGCATGATCACCCCGGCGGCCGCCGGGGTGATGTTCACGGCCAACCCGCTGACCGGCACCCGCACGGAGACCGTCATCGACGCGGTCCCGGGGCTGGGCACCGGAGTCGTGGACGGCACCATGGACACCGACCACTACGTCCTGCCCGGCCAGGGTCCGCTCCCCGGGACACAGGAGCACGGCTGCCTCTCCCCCGACCAGCTCCGCGAGCTCCAGGCGACCGGGCAGCGGGTCCAGCGCGCCCTCGGCAGCCCGCAGGACATCGAGTTCGCCTACGACGCCGAGGGCACGCTCTGGCTGCTGCAGTCCCGGCCCATCACCACGCTCTTCCCGCTCCCGGCCGGGACCGACCCGGTGCAGGGCGACCCGCGGGTCTACATGGAGGTCGGCCACATGCAGGGCCTGCGGCGCCCGGTCACCCCCATGGGCGTGTCCGTGCTGCGGGAGACGACCCGCCGCTGGCTGCAGATCATCGGCGTCGACGACGCCGTGGTGGATCCGTTCCTCGTCGAGATCGGCGGCCGGCTGTTCATGGACCTCACCGGCCTCGTCCGCAGCCCGCGCCTGCACTCCCGCGTCCCCGAGATGGTGCAGGTCTACGGTCCGGCCGTGGCGCGGGGCGTGCGGCGCGTCCTGGACGACCCCCGCTACGCGCCCCGTCCCGCCCGTCCCGGCCAGCGCGTGTTCTCCGCCGGTGTGACCGCGCGGCTGCTCCTGGCCACCGTGCCCGCCTCGCTGCTCGGCGCGCTGCGGGCCCTGGCCCGGCCCGCCGCCGCCCGCGAGCGCGCGTTCCACGAGCTCGAACAGGTCCGCCGGCAGCCCCGGACCGAACCGGCGGACACGGCGGAAAGGGTCCGTTCCGCCGCCGGTCTGCAGGACGCGACGATGACCGGACCGATGATGCGCTCCCTGCCGCCCCTGTGGGCGGCGCTCATCGCCCAGGGGGTGGCCGGCTGGCTGCTGGGCGGCATCCAGCAGCCCGGCGAGCTGAACGCGACCCTGCGCGGGATGCCCCACAACGTCACCACCCAGATGGACCTGAAGCTCTGGTCCGTGGCCGAGGCCGCCCGCCCGCACCGCGATCTGCTGGTCGGCGCCGCCCCGGACGAGCTCGCCGCGCGCTTCTCGCGCGGCGAGCTGCCCGAGTTCGGCCTGACGGCCTTCCTGGCGGAGTACGGGATCCGCGGCAGCGCCGAGATCGACGTCGGCTCCCCCCGGTGGGCCGACGACCCCACTCCCGTGTTCGCCGCCCTGGCCGGGTACCTGCAGGTGACCGACCCGGACCAGGCCCCGCCGGCCCGGTTCGCCCGCGCCGCCGTCGAGGCCGAGGCCGCCCTGGCTGACCTCGTCGCACGCGCCAGGCGCACCCGGCCGCTGCGGGCCAGCCTTGCCGGGTCCATGCTGCGCCGCAGCCGGGAGCTGGCCGGCCTGCGCGAGCTGCCGAAGTTCCTCTGGCTGACCCCGCTGGCCGAGGTGCGCCGGCAGCTGCTCGCCGCGGGGGCCGAGCTCACCGGGCGCGGCCTGCTGGAGCAGCCGGAGGACATCATGTTCCTGACCCTGGACGAGGCCCTCGACGCCTCGCACGGCGCGGACCTGCGCGCGGTGGTGACCGGTCGGCGCAGGGAGCACCACCGCGAGGCCCGACGGCGGCAGGTCCCCGGCCTGCTGCTGTCCGACGGCACGAACCCCCAGGCCCTGCCCGACGACACCGCGCCTGAGCACGGGCCGGACGTGCTGGTCGGCCAGCCGGCGGCCACCGGGATCGTGACCGGGCCGGTGCGGATCGTCCACCACCCGTCAGAGGCGAGGCTGCAGCCCGGTGACATCCTCGTCGCCCCGACCACCGACCCGGGCTGGACCCCGCTGTTCCTGACCCTCGGCGGACTCATCACGGAGACCGGCTCCACGATCGCCCACGGCCCGACTGTGGCCCGCGAGTACGGCATCCCGGCCGTCATCTGCGTGCCCGACGCCACCACCCTGCTGACCGAGGGGCAGGTGGTCACCATCGACGGCGCCACGGGTCTGATCCGGATGCACGGCACGGCCGGCGGTGCGCAGCCCCTGGACGACCCGGACGACCCGGACGCTCGAGCACATCGGGCCGGGCGACCGGGCCCGGCCGCACCCGGAGAATAGGCGCATGTCAGGACGGTTCGCGCAGGTGCCCGGCATCGAGGACCCCTCGATCGGCCCCCTCGAGGAAGCCGGCTGGGAACTGCAGGGCGAGAACCTCTGGCAACGTCCGGATCGACCCGTCGTCAGTGGCTGTGCAGTTCCTCGGCGAGCATCACGATGATGCCGCTGGGGCCGCGGACATAGGCGAGCTTGTAGGCGTCCCCGTAGGTCCCTACCCCGCGCAGGGGGTGACAGCCGTGCCTCGCAGCGATCTCGAGGGCGTCGTCGATGTCGTCGACGGAAAAGGCGACGCGGTGCATGCCGATCTCGTGAGGCCGGGTGGGCTGTGTCTCGATCGCCTCCGGGTGGATGTACTCGAAGAGCTCGAGGCGACCGTTGCCGTCCGGGGTCTGGAGCATGGCGATATTGACGTGGTTGCCGTCGAGGCCGACGGCGGTGTCCGCCCACTCCCCGCTGACCGTGTCCCGGCCCAGGACGGTCAGTCCGAGGTCGGTGAAGAAGGCGATCGCCGCGTCGAGGTCACGGACGGCGATACCGACGTTCTCGAACTTGATGGACATGTGGTGCATCGTACCGAGCCGCGGCAATCCGGTCCTGCCGACGCGTCTTCATGTTCCGAAGGACGGACCCTCAACGGCGACTGCCGTGCAGCACCCGTCGGGAACCCGAGCTGCGGATCGCCATCGTGCTCATGGTCAGGGCCCGTAGACCAGTCCGACGACGAAGATCGCCACCGGAACGCAGAGCAGACCGAAGGCGACAGCCACAGCCCCCAGAATCTCCTTCTGCGCGCGGAATCCGGCAATGCCACCCACCAGTCCACTGACCGGGGGCAGCGCGAACGTCCACAGCGGCTTGGCCACTCCCGTGCCCTGCCAATCGAGGAGCATCAGCGTCAGCGCGGTGGAGACCGGGAAAGACGCCCAGGCGATCGTCGCCAGGATGCGCTTCCGCTTCTCGCGAACCGGAGCCTTCACCAAGAGTTGTCCCTCCTCTGCTCCACCGAGGGTGGAGTATTCGATGGAATCGGTGCGTGGCCCTCAGGACGGCATGGTCCCGCAGGAGTGCCGTGCGTCCGCAGCGGCATCCAGATGGCCGATCCTAGTATCCGGGGGTACAAGGCCGCTCCAGAGATGTCCAGATGGCGGGCGACCTGGGTGGCCGGCTCCCCGCCTCTAGATCAACTGTAGGGCGCTGCGGAACTGGGAGTCGGTGGAGATCGGGCGCACGCCCTGCCACAGACCCATCCGCCACACCCGACCGGCAGGACGTTGCCAACATCGCCGCCTCGTGCTTGTATGTAGATACGTTTTTGACCTAGATACAAGGTGGCCAGCATGGATGCGGATCAGTGGTCGGCGCAGGACCGGGGATGGGCTTCGCGCTACCGAACGGTGATGACGGGCAAGCACGTCCCGGAGTCCTCGCTCCAGGAACGTGAGCACGAGCTGCTCGACGCGGTCCGGGTGGCCCAGGTCTCTGCTGCCGAGCTCTTCGGTGATCCCACGGCACTGGCCACGGAAGATGCCGCTGAACTTGCGACAGTCGAGGAAGAGGTACGAACTTCCCTCGGCGCAGGGCTGCGGCCGGTACTGCAGGAGATCGGCGGCAGGCTGACGGGCATCAGCGCTGTCGCGGCGCTGCTCATGGTCCTGCGCCACGGGTGGTCCATCGACGTGGACATCGCCCATGTGCTCGTCGCCGCCAGTGTGCTCCTGGCCTTCCTCGGGTGGGTGGTGCTTCGAGCTCTATTCGTTGCCGGCCGAGCGGGGGTGACGATCAGCGTCTCTGTCGTCCTCGGCGCGGTCGTCGTCGCGGGAATCGCCTTCGCGGCAAACCTGGGATCCGGGCACTACGCGGCACGCGATGTCCCCGTGGTACTGCTGGCCTCGGCGATGCTCACCCCCGGGGTGGTCCTGCTGGCGGTCTCCCAGCGGATGCCGCAACAGGTGCTTCGCCAGGAATGGAACGACGAGCAGTGGCTGCGTCGCTTCACCAGCGGGCTGCGCACCCGCCTGGTGCCCTCCAGATCCGTTCGGGACCACGTCACCGAGATCGAGCAGGCCCTGGAGCTGTCCGGCACCTCGGCCTACGCCGAGTTCGGGCACCCGCTGGTGCTGGCGCGCGATCTGGCCGCGACCCATCGGATCGCTCGGACACGGCGCTGGTGGGCCCTCACATTCGCCGGCACGCTCACACCCCTGGTCATCGCCGCCCTCATCGTCGACGCCCACAGCTGGGGGGCGCTGACGATCCCGGTCGCGCTGGCGTTCGTGCTGTCCGCGGCCGTGGTGCTGGGCACCGCTTGGGGCGACCGACCCTGGAGGGCGAGGCAATGACCCTCCCCGCGTGGCAACGCGCATCCCTGCCGATGCTCCTCCTCCGCGTGCTCGCGGTGGCACCACGGCACGGGTACGGGATCTCCCAGGCGCTCGTTTCGGCAGGACTTCAACCCATCAAGGGGGCCCAGCTCTATCCCGCCCTCGGACGGCTCGAGGACGATGGTGCGATCACCGCACGGTGGGAGCAGAGCGGACCGGGCCCCGCGCGGAAGGTCTACGAACTGACCCCCGCAGGACATGAACAGCTCCACGAACTGAACGACCAGTGGGAAGCCTTCATGACCGCGGTCGAAACCCTCGGCCGCCCCGCCCCGGCTGCTCCTTCGGACCGCGCACCCCAGGCCATGACATAGCAACGCCAACACCTGGGCCCATGCCGGGACCTCGACTGTGACGTCGTTCTCGTGGGCAGTGACCGGCAGCGGGCCCTATGGGAAGCGGGGGGCGGCATGGGCTGTGGCCTGGTTCAGCGCGGGCGGGATCGATCGACGATGCTGGCTGTGGCAGCGAGGACGGCGAGGGCGCACATGAGGGGGTCCGCCGCCCCGGGTGAGGAGCACGATGGCGACCACCGCTCCCCCGTCGGCGCTGCGCACCAGGGTCGCGGCGAAGACGTATCGTGCCAGTGCTGCGCCCCGGCGATCTCGCCCTGGGAGAAGCCGGTTGTCAGGGTTGATCGTCGAGTCCGAGGTCGCCGACCACCCGGGCCACCCGCTCGCGCTGCCCCTCGCCGAGGCCCTGCAGAGGCAGCGGAAGACAGGATCTGGGTGCCAGCCCCAGCTGCTCGGCGATCGCGGCCACGACCCGCAGGCTCCCGAACTCGGCGAACAACTCCCACAGCGGTGCCAGCCGGTCGGAGGCGGCCGTGGCCTCCTCGGTCCGTCCGGCCAGGGCGGCCCGGGCGATGCGCAGGGCCGGGTCCGGCAGGGTGCCGGCGAGGACCGAGTACCAGGCGTCGCAGCCGGCGGTCAGTCCGGCGGCGGCCGTGGCGTCCCCGGAGATGCCGATGCTCACGTGGGCCGGGACCACCGCGCGGATCTCGCGTACCCGCGCCCGGGCCTGCTGGGGGTCGGCGGGCACGCCGGGGATCTTGATCGAGGCGATACCGGGCAGAGCCGCGACGCGTCCGTAGAGCTCGGTGGTGAAGGTGACGCGGGTGGTGCCCGGGTTGTCGTAGACGATCACCGGCACCGAGGAGTGCGCGGTGACGGTGTCGAAGAGCCCGACCACGTCGTCGTCGGTCAGCGGCTGATAGCTCATCGGAGCCAGCAGCACCGCGGCGGCTCCGGCCTGCTGGGCGTGCTCGAGGTGGGTGAGGACGTGGGAGGTGCGCAGGGCACCGATGCCGACGAACACCGGGACGTCCCCGGCGTGCTCGACGGCCAGGTGGGCGACACGGCGTCGTTCCTCGGTGCTGAGGTAGGCGTAGGAGCCGGTGGAGCCCAGGGCGGTGATGGAGTCCACCTGCGCCGCCGCCAGCCGTCGGATCAGGCCCACGAAAGCGGACTCGTCCACCGCATCGTCGGCCAGGGGGGTCAGGGGGAAGGCGCTCAAACCGGTGAACATGGTGCTGTCTCCTTCGGTGGAACGGATGGCGGATCGCGGCGGCACCGCCGTGGGGGAAGGGCGACGAATGGTCATGACGGGTCTCCTGGGGTGTGCCGGTCGCCGGCAGTGAGCAGGCGGCGGGCGCTCCGCACGTCGGGGCCGAGGTCGGCCAGGCGGGTGGCGAGGTCCTCGGCGGCGGCGTGCAGAGCCTCGTCCGTCATGGGCGCCAGGGCGTCGAGGATGAACAGGGCCGTGGTGGTGTCCTCGGTCAGTGCGGTGCGCCGGCCCTGGCGCCAGTTCCAGCGGCGGCAGGTCACCCCGGCCTCGTCGCACCACACCACCTCGCCGGCTTCGGGGTGCTCGACCACCGGTTCACCGCCGGCCACCGTGTCGAAAGCCTCGGCCCCGGTGGCGCGCACCAGCCGCGGCGCCCCGCGGTAGCCGGCCAGGTCCTCCCCGCCGAGTGGGATCTGGTGCAGGACCGAGACCGCGTTGTAGAGATCGGTCAGCCGGTTCACCCGTGGCAACCCGGAGGCCGCTCGGCGAGTCAGGGCCTCCAGGCTGTTGCGCGTGCGCTGCGGTTTCGCCCCGAACGCCCGGTAGGCCTCCCGCCACGCGGCCACGTGCGGAAGCTGGTCCACCGGCCGGTCGGCCAGGGCACGGGCGGTGGCGGCCTCGGCTTCCTGCAGCAACGCCTCACTGGTCGCATCACTGGGGCCCGGGATCAGCCCGTCGACGGCCAGCAGCACGGCCCGGTAGTCCGGGCGCAGCGCGAACACCTCGGCCTCGACCCAGGCCTCCTCGAGCAACCGCTCCAGCGTGTTCGGTTCAGTCACGGGAATCCTCCTGGTGGTGTCCCGGGCCCACGCCCGGTTCGCAGACGGTCAGCGAGAACCGGGCCGGCCCGGCACCCGTGCTGGCGACCGGCCCTGTCGCGATCCCCCAGGTCGAGGGATCGAAGGATGCCGGACATAGGCTGGCGTCATCATGTCGATCATCATTGTCCGCGACCAGCAGTCACCCGCAGGGCCGCTACGCCGCACAGCCCCCGCTGAGGCGCGCCACGAGGGCGGGGCCGTCGTCACGGGCCACGATCGATGGTGAACAACTCGGTCTGGCGGGCGCCGGGGATGCCGCTGATGCTGACGATGACCGCCCTGGGCTTCTCGGGGTATGCCGCGCTGCTGGCCGTCGCGCCACTGTGGGCGGTGCACGGCGGCGCCGACACCGCCGGCGCGGGGCTGGTCAACGGCGTGCTCATGCTCTTCACCGTACTCACCCAGCTGTTCGTCCCCAGGGCCCTGCGCCGCTTCGGCTGGGCGCCGGTCCTCGTGACGGGCATGCTCCTGCTCGGACTGCCCGCCCTGGCCCACGGCGTCAGTGACGCCCTGGGGCCGACCCTGGTGCTCTCCGCCGTGCGCGGGCTCGGATTCGGCGTACTGACCGTGACCGGCAGTGCCCTGGTGGCCGAGCTGGTGGAGCCACAGCGGCGCGGGAAGGCGATCGGTGCCTACGGCCTGGCGATCGCGGGACCGCAGATCCTGTTCCTGTCGGCGGGACCCTGGATCGCCGAACAGCTCGGATTCTGGGTCGTGTTCACCCTGGCAGCCCTGCCCGTTGTCGCCGTCGTGCCCGCGATCGGTCTGGCCCGGATGCTGGACGGCGTCCCGGAGGGGGACGAGGAGGAAGAGCGTGCGCCCTACCTGCGCCTTCTCCCTCCGATGGCGCTGCTGACCGGAGTCACCCTGGCCGGCGGCGCGCTGATCACCTTCATGGCCCAGATGAGCAGCAGTGCCGCGCTGACCGCCCTGGCGCTGCTGCTGATGAACCTCGCCGCCGCACTCACCCGTTGGCGGATCGGCGCACTGTCCGACAGGTACGGCCCACGCCGGTTCATCGCGCCGCTGGTGCTGCTGACCACGGCCGGCATGACGACCATCGCCTGGGCGGTCCGCGATCCCCAGGCCACCGAGGCCCCGATGTTGATGATCGGAGCAGCGATGGTGGGCATCAGCTACGGCGGCCTGCAGAACCTCACCCTGGTCGTGACCTTCCACGCCGTCAGCCGGCCGCACTACGGCACGGCCAGCGCGGTGTGGAACATCGGCTTCGACATCGGGACCGGTCTCGGGTCGGTCCTGGTGGGCATGGTCGCCGCAGGGACCTCGTTCAGCACCGCGCTGCTGATCACGGGAGCGATCTCACTGCTGACTCTGCCGCTCGCGTTGCGGCGTCGAACCGCCGGGCCGCGGGTGAACTGATGCCTCAGACACTGCTGGCGCGGACGAGGAACCCCGACTGCAACGTCAATCTCGTGGCCGTGGCCGGCAGCTCGGCCATACATGAAGCGCAGGGGACGGACTTCGTGTTCACCCCACAGCATCAGCTGGCTCAATCCTGAACTGGCGATCCCACCCAGAACGCAGAACGCCGACTGGGCTACATCGACCGCAACACCGAGCTCATCAAGGGTCTCCTCATGATGGCCGGCCGATGGTCAGCTGCTGTCGGTGATGGTCGTAGTGCTGGGTGCCGTAGTGGTAGATCTCGGCCAGGCTCATCCACTCCCGGAAGTACGGGTCCCAGGACACGGGCATGTGCATCCCACGGGCCAATGCGGCCGCGGGCTCGGCCTCCAGCTGGGCCTGCAGGACGTCGAGGGTGCGGTCGAACCACCGGAGCAGCCGCGGACCGTGGATCACCCGGGCCGCCCCACGGTCGCTCTGATAGTTGATGTGGTGGAAGGGCCGGGTCCCGGCCTCCAGCACCCAGGCGAAGGTGCGACTGACCGACCCGGGGAGACGACCCATCAGGCGCGCCAGTGGGATCAGACGGCGAACGATCAGGTAGCCGAAGAACATGTGGAACAGCAGCTGCCCGTTGGTCCAGCGGGTGCCGGACGAGGGCCGGCGCAGATCCGCTGGGGTCGCTGCTGCCACGAGGGCGTGGAAGTCGGCCCGCACGCGTTCGAGCTCGTCGTGGATCTCCTGACGGGTGGACGATGTATCGCTGCTCATCGTGGTCATCCCCTCGTGCGCTGTGCTGGATCTGGAAGGGCGCGGGCTGGAGGAATCCGGCGCCGGGTCAGATGAGCTCGATGACGTCGGCGATCGAGTCCCGGACCCGTCCGGGGCGGTACGGGTAGGTGGTGATGTCGGCGGCTCGGGTGGACCCGCTCAGCACCAGGATCGTCTCCAGCCCGGCTTCGATGCCCGCGACGACGTCGGTGTCCATCCGGTCACCGACCATCACCGTGGTCTCGGAGTGGGCCTCGATGCGGTTCATCGCACTGCGGAACATCATCGGGTTGGGCTTGCCGACGAAGTACGGAACGGCACCGGTGGCCCGAGTGATCAGGGCCGCGACCGCACCGGTCGCCGGCAGCGGCCCCTCGGCTGAGGGTCCGGTGGCGTCCGGGTTGGTCGCGATGAAGCGTGACCCGGACTCGATCAGCCGGATCGCCTTGGTGATGGCCTCGAAGGAGTACGTCCGGGTCTCCCCCAGGACCACGTAGTCGGGGCTGACATCGGTGAGGGTGTAGCCCACTTCGTACAGCGCGGTGGTCAGACCTGCCTCACCGACCACGTACGCCGAGCCACCGGGGACCTGGTCGGCGAGGAACCCGGCGGTGGCCAGCGCCGAGGTCCAGATCGACTCCTCGGGCACGGTCAGGCCGCTCTTGGCCAGCCGGGCCGCGAGGTCTCGGGGGGTGTAGATCGAGTTGTTGGTCAGCACCAGGAAACGGCGTTCCTGGTCGACGAGGCGCTGCAAGAAGTCAGCGGCGCCCGGAAGGGCCTCGCCCTCACGGACGAGCACCCCGTCCATGTCCGTCAACCAGCACTCCGGGCGGGAACGATCCATGACCACACCTCCTGAGATTCGTCATCAACTGTCGACGATGCTACTGCCGACACCGGATGCCCTCCCTGCGTCCTTCCCACGCCCTGTGCACGGTGACCGGCATCGTCCGTCATCGACGCCGAGGGCAACCGGCCTGTCGGATCGACCGGTGTCCGTCGGCGTTCAGATGCCGTGCTGTCAGCGCGTGCGGTGCCCGGTGAGGACCAGGCGACGGGTGAGGCCCGCGCCACGGGCCACGACGCGTTCGAGAGGTCCCTGCCCGAGGGCGCGGTGCCAGGCGGTGGCGAAGAGCGCGGCCACCCCGATCTGCAGAAAGAACCACAGGTAGGGCTGGTCGTAGTGCACCTCGGCGGACAGGGCGAGCAGATGAGCCGAGTACAGGGTGAGGGTCATGGTGCCCATCGCGCTCAACGGCAGCACCCAGCTCCCGAAGCGGCGGGTGAGCAGGAGGAAGCCCCCGAGCACGGCCGCCCCCGAGCCCAGGCCCATCGCCAGGGCCAGGGGCGTGTTGGTGTGCGGCCCGGCAATCGCCAGCCACCACCAGGTGGTGGTCGGCAGCACCGGGTCCGGGCCGAAGACGATGATGTCGTCGATCCCGTCCTCGGTCAGGGCCGGGGTGTGGGTCATGAGCTGGTCGTAGCCGCCGGCCTGGAGGATCAGCACCCAGTAGGCCAGCCACGCCACCACGGCGACCCCGAGGCCGACCAGCAGCAGGCCGACCTGCACCTGGAGGCCGGCCAGGTTCAGCCGCCCGATCCCCAGACCGACCAGCAGGTAGGCCAGGTACGGCAGGGCCGGATAGGTGCCGGTCAGCAACAGGTGGGCGAGGGTGGCCCCGGGGGCGGCGGCCAGGTCGACGAAGCCGGGGTTGAGCGCCGCGGCGGCCGGCAGGGCCTCACGGGTGGCGTGCATGAGTACCGGGGCGGCCAGGGCGAACACCGCCGCCCAGCCGAAGAGGGCCTTGGCGGAGAGGCTCAGGAACGGGATGGCCAGGACGAAGAAGGCCCCGTAGTAGATCAGGATGTTGATCGCCGGGATCTCCTCGGCGGTGGCGCCCGGGATCAGCGGGTTGATCGCCAGGCCCAGGGCGGTGATCAACCCGGCCCGGACCAGGATCCCGGCCCGGGTGGCGGTCATCGCCCGGCCGGTGTGGGCGGTGCGTCCTCCGGAGGTGAAGGCCAGGCTCACCCCGGCCAACAGCGCGAACAGGGCTGCGGACCGTCCGGCGAAGAGCGTCCACTGGGCGGTGGGGGCGAAGGTCTCCGGGTCCCAGGCGGGCAGGATGTGGATGGAGACCATGCCGATCAGTGCCAGGCCGCGGGCGGCGTCGATCCCGACCAGCCGCCGCTTGCCACCGGCGGCGGCGGCAGCTTCCGTGGCGTCGTCGGAGGTTGTGCCTGCGGGAGCCCCCGCACGGGCGGTTGCCCACGGTGTGGTCTCCGCGGAGACTGCTCCGGATGCGGAGGCCGGACGGCGGTCGGAATCGGTCATGACAGGTGTGGGCTCCCCCGGGCGATGTGTCGGTGAGTCCCCTGCCCACCGGCCCGGACCGGTGGGCCCAGGACGAACTCCACTGGATCAGCCACCGATATGTCCCAGTTATCAGAACTCTGTGTCGGGGCTGGGAATCGGTCGCTGACCAGGGCGGATCGAGCGGACAGTCCCCCGTCCCCGTCGGTCTTCCGGCGTCGGCGCAGGGGGTGGACAGACCGTCATGGACATTCCGCTCCGGCTGACGACTACCGCGCAGCGTCATCGTGGCGCACGGATGCGACCGCAAGGATGGGCGCCCCGGACACTTCGGGGTGACGCACGGCACCTGTTGTCCATCCGGTGGCCACCGGGAGGTCATCGACGCGTCGCAGACTGGGGTTGTGCCGGCACGGAGCCGGTGCCGGACGGGGCCCGCCGGGTGAAACCCGTCTGCGCCTTTCGCGGCTCTGGCACCGCTGTCACAGGGGGATCCGATTGGCGGCGCGTTGCTGCACGGTGCGGGGGCACCGCGAGCTTGTCGCACCGGCAGCCCTGTGCGGTGACGTTGCCGTGCTGAGACGAACGAGAAGCTGGTGGGCGGCCAGCACGGGGGGATGCCATGACCCAGCAGAAGACCGATCCACGGGGTCTGCGGACCGGGGTCCGCCTGTTCGTGTTCACGACCCCCACTGCAGTGGCGGTCCTGGCGGTGGCCACCGACACCCCGGCGGTCATGGTCCTGATCGCGGTTCCCGGGGCCGTGGTGGGTGGCGTGCTGTACCAGGAGCACCGGAGTGCCACCGACCAGCCCACTCCTGTCGTCCCGGTTCCGGGGCCACCCGATCGGCCCGGTCCCGGACAGTCGATCACGTCCGCCCCGGAGACACACCGAGGGACGACCGGAAAGGACAAGAGGTTCGGCGAGCAGGGGTGGCACGTGGGTGACCTGCGTCACCTTCTGTCCATCCCCCGGTCATCCGGAAGTCATCGCCGCGTCGCACACTGGGATGGTGCCGGCACGATGCCAGTGCCAGGACTGGGTCCATCGGGCGGAGCCCGCCTGCGCCATTCGTGGTCCTGGACAGGCTGTCACGGGGAACCGGATTGTGGTCGATCACCACAAGGTGCCGGCACACCACGACCACATCGGACCAGCGGCTCCGTGCACTGGAGCTGCCGCGCGACCCGGAACGAGACGTCGGGGGACGATCAGCACAGGGGGACACCATGACCGAGCAGGAGACGGATCTGCAGGACCCGCGGGTGCTGCACCGGGCCGCCGAGCACCTCACCGACCGCTGGGCCGGGGTCTTCTTCCCGGAGCTGGTCGAGCGCTGCGTAGCCGAGTGCCATACGGATCTGGCCCGGCAGGCGAGGATCCCGACGTATTTGGCCCCGATGGCCCTGCACGGTGCCGCCGACCGGCTGCGGGCCCTGGCCCGGGAGAACGAGGACCGGGGCCGGTCGGTGCGCCAGGTGCTGTTCGTGGACGACGACGACACCGGTCCGGCCGCCGTGGCCGCAGCCCTGCTGGCCGCACACGCCGGGGCGGCGGTGGTGACCCGCTCGGCCGGGATCAGCCCGGGCGCCGCCCGGGACCAGCACGCGGTGCGGCTGCTGGCCGAGCACGGGGTCGACCCGGCCACCGCAGCCCCGAAACCGCTCACCGACCCGATCCTGTCCGCCGCCGACTGGGTCATCGTCTTCGGCGACCAGCGACTCGGGCCGGTGGGCGAGGGCACCCACTGTCAGTACTGGCCGACACCTCCAGCCCTGGGTGCCGACCGGGACCCCGAGGCCATCGCCGAGCTCGAGACCCGGGTGCAGGCCCTGTGGTTGAAGATCACCGCCGGCACCGGCCCTGAACCCGCCCGAGGGCGGACATGAGCGAGCCCACCGACCCCGTTGTTCCTGCCGGGTCGGCCCAGCCCCTGGACGCCCATGTGCTGGCGCGCACCGCCGAGCACCTGGCGCAGCGTTACGCCGGGGTGTTCTCCGCCGATCTGGTGGAGCGGATGATCTTCGAGTCCTACGCGGCCCTGGCCCACGCCCGGGCCACCAGCACGGCCGACCCGGGGCATGCGGGGGTGCCGCAGGTGCTGTTCGTCGGCGAGCACGACACCGGACGCGCCCAGATCGCCGCGGCTCTGCTGGCCACCACGCCGGCGACACGCTCACGGTCCGTTCGGCGGGTCTGCTGCCCGGAACGGCACTGGAACCGCACGTCGTCACGGTGCTGGCAGAGCGCGGCGTCAGCACCGAGGACCTGTACCCGAAACCGGTCACCGACGACGTGGTGGCCGCGGCGGACCGGGTCATCACCTTCGGCACCCTCGACGGGATCCCGGTCCCGGCCGGGGCCAACCACCAGGACTGGGACGTCGTGGACGTGCTCGAGGTCGGCCCGGCGGCGGTGGCTGCCGTCATCGACGAGCTCGACGACCGGATCCAGGCTCTCTACGAACAGATCCGCGCCCACCCACCGGTGCCATAGCGGGGCCACGGCTCCGCTCCGGCGGGAGGAGGCCTGCGCCTGCACCGGTTCACCATCGTCGTTGTCGGTGGTGTTGAGGAACTCAACTGGGCCTTGCGGGCGATCCACCCCCAGCTGGGGTCTGCCTGCGGCCGGAGGCCGACATCTCTGTGGTCTCGGTGCGGTGTGAGCAACCGCACCCCATCAGCCGCGGTACAGGCCCCGGAACGGTCAGCGCGAAATGCTCGACACACTCAGCTACGACCTGCGCCTGCGCTGACCCCACCACCGGAGGCGTTGGTACCGAGAGGGCGCAGAGTGTCACCTTCGACCCCGGTTCCTTCTTCGGATCAGGGCCTGGAAGATCAACCACGGCGGCTCCTTGTCCGTCTCTGCACAGCGCCCTACGCATCGCGAATGACCGCCCCCCAGTTGAGCCCCGCGCATGGACACGATCATGAGCGCACCTTCACTTCGCGTCCAGCACGGAGCAGACCCGTGCCGACCCCTGAGCCCCGCCCGGTCGAGGCGTTCCCGGCTGAGCTGGGGGCGCTGAGCATGACCGAGCTGCAAGTGCTGCACTCCTGCATGTGCCGCCAGCTCGACCAGTAATATCTCACCGAACCGCACGGGCCGCACCCCTGCACCACCGACCGGCTCCAGGACGTCCTCGGCGAGCTCGACGCTCGCGACCGCGGAGGTGGACCAGCAGCCGGCCCACCGGCTCCGGTTGCGGCCCCTGGACTACACCGCTATGAACCACGTGATGAGCAGCGAGGACCGCCTCGGTGCGGCCGAGCTCAGCGGGCGGCTGGGCATCTCCACCGGATCGGCCACCGAACTCGTGGACCGGCTGGAGCAGGCCGGGCATCTGGAACGCCGTGCCCACCCCTCAGATCGGCGGCGGAAGGTGCTCGAACCCCCCGACGCCGCCCTCGAGGCCACCCTGGGCGCCCTGCAGTCCTTGTTCGAACGTCTCGACGGACTCGTGGAGACGTTCTCCCCCGAGGAGCAGTCGGTGATCGAGCGCTATCTGCGCGCGGCCACCGGCCACTTCTTCGATGTCGCCCACGTACCCCCGGTGCAGGAGCACCCCGCCCCGGGCACGAGCAAGGACCCCGCACCATGACCACGACTGCCCTCCGGGCCGCCGCACCGGCCCCGGCCCGCCGCTACCGCTGGTGACACGTCGCCGCGGTCGGGCTCACCGCCAACGCCACCAGTGCCCTGCCGGCGGGCTTCAACGGTGACTCCTCCTTCTACAACGACCTCCAGACCCCGCCGGGGGCTCCTCCCGGCTGGCTGTTCCCCCCGGTGTGGGCGTTCAACAATGCCACCACCTTGTGGAGCAGCCTGCGCATCGCCAATCTGCCCTCCGGCACCCCGGGACGCACCACGGTCCTGGTGCTGGAGGGCTTGGACTGGGCCCTGTTCGCCTCCTTCTCCGCGCTGTACTTCGGTCTGCGCAGCCCCGTGCTCGGAGCGACCGTGACGGTGGCCTCTCTGGGGGTCACCGCCGCCAGCGTCGTGGTCACGGCAGGTCTTGACCGCCGTGCCGCCTGGCGTTGACCCCCGGTTGCTCTGGCTGGCCCATGCCTCCTACGTCTCCACCGTCAGCGCCGCCCACAACCGGGACGAGTTCCTCGGCCGGGAGCCGGGCCGCGCATGACCGGCCTCGCGCCCCGCAGGCCGGCAACCCACCCCCGGGACGAGGGGCCGACCGCGACGGTGACAGTGGAGTGCCCCAGCTGGACTGAGGTTGCACACCTGGGGCACTCGGCACGGTTGCCCGGGGGTGCATCCGTGCTGGTCAGACAGGACTTGGGGGGGGTCCTGTCGGCCTCCGACATCGTAGGGAAACGCTGTGACCTCCGTCCAACAGCAAATGAACGCTCGGCGCCACCGTGCGTGCCCGCCGTCACGCACGCGAGAGGCTCGCCACATGCAGCGGCAGAACCTGGTCGGGGACGTCGTGCTCGAATTTCCTCAGCGGGCGAGGAACTCCTGGAGGCCGGGAAGGTCGTCAGTGTTGATGTGGTCGACCCCGGCCGCCTGCAGCTCGGACCACAGGTTCTCCCGGGCCTGCCCGGCGATGTCGTTGGTGGCCCAGAACCGCACCCGGTACCCGGCGGCATGGGCCTGCTCGACGTAGTCGTGCAGAGCCTCCCGCTCAGCGGCCGGCATCTCCCCTACGCCCTGCCAGGTGAACAGTTGGGTCCAGTTCTCGCTCACCAGCGGCATGAACTCCGGGTCCGCCCCGGAGCCCAGGTCGGTGGAGCGCCCGTCGTAGAAGGAGTACCGGGTCTTCGCGGCCTGCATGTCGCCCAGGGGCCGGTTGCCGCTGATCACCGCTTCCACGGCCCGGTCCTTGACCTGCCCCTGGTGGTAGCTGGTCATGAACTTCTTGTGCTCGGCCAACTCCTCCTCGATCGCCGCCCACGTGGCGGGACCCTCGCTCTTGATGTCGATCAGCAACTGGAAGTCCCCGTCATAACCGGGATAGAGCTGCTTGCCGTTGGGCGAGACCAGTTCCGCCAGCGGGTCCAGGTAGGCCTCCTCCAGGGTCGGGGCATCGGCCAGCTCCCAGGCGTCGTGGGCCACCCGCAGTTCCCCCTCGACCAGCCACACATCGGCCTCCACGGAGGTGAAGCCGTGCTCGAGGGCATCCAGCAGCGGCCGATCGTGCTCGTAGTCGTTGTGGGCGTGCGCCTGGGCCAACGGGGCACCCAGCTCCACCACCTCGGCAGCGGGAGCGGCGGTGGCCGCCTGCGGGGCCGCCAGCAGGGTGAGGACCGTGGTGCCGGTGGCCAGGGTGTGGGCAATCGTCGTCATGGGGGTGTGATCCTTCGTCGCAGGGAGCAGTCCGCCCCACCGTGCTGGTTCCCGGTAACCGGCGCCCCGCGAATACGTGACCACGCGCCGAATACTCAACAAAGCCCCCAGGGACGCTCTCTCGGCTGCAGTGCTCCTGAGTGCCGTGCGGTTCTATACCCGTCCCGGCCGGTTGTTCGGGTCGGTGCCATTAGTTCCGTGTTGACCTGTCGTTAGTTTTTGTTCACCCGCCCGGCGGACGGTAGGGGCGTCCCCCGACGATCCACTGATTTCTGAGGTGCACCTCCATGTCCACTCCTGTTTCCCGCCGCGGTTTCCTGGGCGCCGGTGCCGGTGCTGCCGCCCTGGGCTTCGCCTTCGCCGGCGCCGGCAGTCTCGCCCCCTTCGCCCGCCCGGCCAACGCCGCCACCCGCAACGCCGTGGGCTACGGCACCCTGGTGTCCGACCCCAAGGGCATCCTTGCCCTGCCCGAAGGCTTTTCCTACAAGCTGTTGGCCCGTTCCGGGCAGACGCCCACGGCCGAGGGCACCCATCCCTCCGACCCTGATGGTATGGGTGTTTTCGAGGCTCCCGATGGCGGGTCCGTGCTGATCTGCAACCACGAGAACAGCGGCAAGGAGCCCCACCCGGTGCCGGTCGTGGAGGGCCTCACCTACGACCCCGGAGCGATCGGCGGGACCTCCACGATCGTGGTGGACGCTGAGGGCAACCGGATCAGCCAGTACACCTCAGTGGCCGGCACCAACAACAACTGCGCCGGCGGGATCTCTCCCTGGGGCACCTGGCTGACGTGTGAGGAGACCGAGGCCCGCGCCGGCACAGGCACCAACACCAAGGATCACGGCTACGTCTTCGAGGTCGACCCCACCAGCCGTGAGGCCAACCTCGGCAAGTCCGCCGTCCCGCTGAAGTTCCTGGGACGCTACTCCCACGAGGCCGTGGCCATCGACCCGGGCACCACCCAGATCTACCTCACCGAGGACGCCTCGAACCCCAACGGCCTCTATCTGCGGTGGACGCCGCCGGCTGGTTTCGTCCCCGGCAAGGACGCCCTGCGCACCCTCGCCCAGGCCCCCGGCGGGGACACCGCCGGGCGGCTGCAGGCCATGAAGTGCTTCCAGGGCAACACCCACATCCGCGACCTCTCCGAGGCCACCCGGGTGGGCACCCGCTACAAGGTCCAGTGGGTCGACGTCGCCGACCGCGACGCGCGCACCACCTCGGTGCGCAAGCAGTTCACGGACGATGAGATCACCCGGGCCCGCAAGCTCGAGGGCCAGTGGTGGGCCGACGGCGGGGCCTGGTTCGTCTCCAGCTTCGCCCGCACCTCCGACGGGTCTGTCCACGAGCACGACGGCCAGGTCTGGCTCTACGACCCCGCCACGGAGACCATCACGCTGAGCACCATCTTCGGAGTCAATCCCGACCCAGCCCAGGAGGGGCAATTCGACGGCCCCGACAACATCACCGTGGCCCCCCAGGGCGGGCTCATCCTGGCCGAGGACGGCTCCGGGGTCTCCCACCTGGTGGGTGTGACCGATCAGGGCAAGTCCTACCCGCTGGCGCGCAACGAGTACAACAACTCCGAATTCTGCGGCCCGGCCTTCTCCAAAGACGGGAAGTGGCTGTTCGCCAACATCCAGTCCCCCGGCTTCACCCTGGCCATCACCGGCCCCTGGACCCGCCCCTCCAACGCCTCCACCACGGCGGCCCAGTAACCGGGGTTGAGACCGCCCGCGGTCCCCGCCCACCTCGGTGGGTAGGGACCGCCGCGGATGATCCCGGTCACGCCGGACAACGGCCCGGCCAGGCCCTGCCCTGTGGGTGGCACGACCTCATCACCTCGATGATCCGAGCCCACTGGCTGAACGAAAGGAAATCCCCCATGGCCCGACTGTTCGACAACCCCATGATGCTGCTGATCGTCTTGCTGGTGATCGTGCTGCTGTTCGGCGCGCCGAGACTGCCGGGGATGGCTCGCAGCCTCGGCCAGTCGATGCGCATCTTCAAGACCGAGGTCAAGGAAATGAAGAAGGACGGCCAGCACGGCCACAAGGAGGAGGCCAAGGGGGAGCACCAGATCACAGGCTCCCACCCCGACGGTCACGACCGTCCCGCGCACGATAGCTCCGGTGTTTCCCACTCCGCGTCTGCCTGACCGCCCCCGAGGCTGAGGGCCCGCGGCACCCCCAGCCGCTGCCGTCCAGCGTGGCCGACCCGTCCACCCGGAGGCCTGTGACCACACTGCCGAGCGGTCACCAGGGAAGAGGAGGGAGCCCACCATCGCGCGGCCCGGGAGCGATCGCAGCGGAACCCTACGATGCTGGGATTCCCGTCGAGGGTGGACGCGATCAAGTCCCAGGGGATCCTGACGCAACCCTGGGCTTATCACTCGTCCCGAAGGGGTCGAAGCCGCATGGCTGTCCTGCTGCTCGTGGTGCGGACAGGCGCGTACCCGACCGCGAAGCATCGCAGCAGCTGCTAGGTGGATTCGCCGTCGAAGGGCGCCCTCTCGCCCGGGGCCAGGCGGGCGCTCACGAGTTCGTCACGACGGTCAGGGATCGAGGCAGAAGACGCTGCCGGCGCGTCGTCGTCCTCGAGCAACGCCTGGCGCACAATGGTGCGCGGGTCGTACTGACGGGGGTCGAACTTGCGCCAATCAACCTCGGCGATCTCGGGGCCCAGAGTCTCCTTGAAGTCCTCCGTGGCGCCGGTGGCGTAGCGCTTGGCTGCCTTGACGAGGTCCTTGAGCTTCTGCGCGTACTCCGGCAGCCGCTCCGGTCCGACCAGGAACAAGACCACGAGCACCAGCACGATCGCTTCGACACCGTTGATCCCGAACACGGAATCAGGCCCGCTCAATCGGCAAGTTCATCCGGTACCGCCACGGCCGGAGGGATCCCGACACCTCTGAGCCGTGGCGCGCAGCCCTGATCCCGTGGCGAAGTATCCAGGCAGACATAGACCTTCCTTTCAGCGATGGAGACCACAGGCCGGTCGATGGAGCCAGTCTCTTCCCTGGAATCAGCACAGGTAGTTGTGGAGCTCGCGCGCCGACGGGTGCTGCGTCCCCGTGGCAATCACCACCTGTCGGTTCCGGTCGAATAGGTAGCTGAAGTTCCGGTCGAAAAGTGAGCAGCTCGTCCAACGATTGGAGAGTGATCACTGTGGAGGATTGGGCGCTGATCCGTCAGCTGCATCGGGTGGAGGGCTTGTCGCAGGCGGCGATTGCCAGGAGGTTGTCGCTGTCGCGGAACACGGTCGCGAAGGCGCTCCGTTCCACGGACCCGCCGTCCTACGCACCGCGCCCGCCGGTGGAGGGGGCCTTCAGCGAGGT
>NZ_NSKF01000012.1:0-106488 GCF_002287015.1 Kocuria sp. WN036 | reverse complement strand
TCACCCGTTCGCCACTAATCCGCCCAGCAAGCTGGGCATCATCGTTCGACTTGCATGTGTTAAGCACGCCGCCAGCGTTCGTCCTGAGCCAGGATCAAACTCTCCGTCAAAAAAACAACGAAAACATCAAACCCCGGCTGAAAATGTCGCCACCACCCCACGGAGGCAGGACGGCGACAACCAATCAACCGAATAAAACATCCGGTATCAACAAACATGGCACACTATTGAGTTCTCAAACAACAGACCGATCAGCCGTGTCTCGCTTGACACCTTGCTGCCGGAGTGCTCTGCAACCTTAGCCCTTCCGGTCGACCCCGGTCAATCTCAGGTGAACTCTTGGTTACCTGATCGTGACGGCGCCGCCTTCCGGCGAAGCTCACAATCTCCCACCCTAACACTCTTCCGTCCCCGTGCAACTCGCTGGCTGCTCGGTCGGGACCGTTCGGTGGGGGATGCCGCCCCGTGGATCTCCCGGAGGAGTTCCTCGCCGCGACGACTTGGATGAAGTTACTCGGTTTCCGCGGCCCGTGCAAACCGGCCTCCCGGACCCGCCGCCGCCGCCCGCCGGCGGTTTCTCCGGGCGCCCCGCATCCGGTCCCGGGACGGCGGAAGGGCCCGGATCCGAGGATCCGGGCCCTTCCCGTGACTCCGGCCGGCTCCCGCGGGAACGGCCGGGGCCGGCTCAGTGCTCGGCCGGCTTGAGGTACAGGACGGCGAGCGGCGGGACGGTCAGCTCGACCGAGGCGGGGTTGCCGTTGTGGGCGCCCTCGGTGGCGGTGACCTTGCCGAGGTTGCCCACGCCCGAACCGCCGAAGAGCTCGGAGTCCGTGTTGAGCGCCTCGACCCACTCCCCCGCCCACGGGAGGCCCAGCCGGAAGTTCTCGTGCGGGTTGCCAGCGAAGTTCGCCACGCACACGAGCGGGTTGCCCTGCTCGTCCCAGCGTGTGAAGGACAGCGTGTTGCGCCCGGCGTCGGCCGCGTCGATCCACTCGAACCCCGCGGGGTTGTTGTCCCGCTCGTACAGCGCGGGGGTCTCCCGGTAGATCCCGTTGAGGGTGCGGACCAGCTCCTGGACGCCCTTGTGCGGCGGGGTCTCCGAGAGCCACCAGTCGAGGCCGTGCTCCTGGGACCACTCGGACTCCTGGGCGTACTCCGTGCCCATGAAGATCAGCTGCTTGCCGGGGTGGGCCCACATGAACGCCAGGTAGGCGCGGACGTTGGCGAGCTGCTGCCACCGGTCGCCCGGCATCTTGCGCAGGAGGGAGCCCTTGCCGTAGACGACCTCGTCGTGGGAGATCGGGAGCAGGAAGTTCTCCGAGAACGCGTAGACCAGCGAGAACGTGAGCTTGTTGTGGTGGTAGTACCGGTTGACCGGGTCCTCCGCCATGTACTCGAGGGTGTCGTTCATCCACCCCATGTTCCACTTGAGCCCGAAGCCCAGCCCGTCGGCGTCGGTCGGCCGGGTCACGCCCGGGTAGGACGTCGACTCCTCGGCGATCATGACGATCCCCGGGGTGCGCTTGTACGCGGTGGCGTTGGCCTCCTTGAGGAACGCGATCGCCTCGAGGTTCTCGCGGCCGCCGAAGACGTTGGGCTCCCACTCCCCCTCGTTGCGCGAGTAGTCCAGGTAGAGCATGGACGCGACCGCGTCCACGCGCAGGCCGTCCACGTGGAACTCCTCGAGCCAGTAGGAGGCGTTGGCCACCAGGAAGTTCCGGACCTCGTTGCGGCCGTAGTCGGGGATCAGCGTCCCCCAGTCCTTGTGCTCGCCGCGGCGGGGGTCGGCGTGCTCGTACAGGGGCTCGCCGTCGAAGCGGGCCAGTGCCCACTCGTCCTTCGGGAAGTGGCCCGGGACCCAGTCCACGATCACGCCGATGCCGGCCTGGTGCAGCTTGTCCACGAGGTAGCGGAACTCGTCCGGGCTGCCGAAGCGGGAGGACGGCGCGTAGTAGGACGTCACCTGGTAGCCCCAGGACCCGCCGAACGGGTGCTCGGCCACGGGCATGAACTCCACGTGGGTGAAGCCCTGCCAGGTGAGGTACTCGACGAGCTCCTTCGCGAGGTCCTTGTAGCCGAGGCCCTTGCGCCACGAGCCGATGTGCAGCTCGTAGACGCTCATGGGCGCGTTGTGCGGATCGGTCGCCGCCCGGCGCGCCATCCAGGCGTCGTCCTGGAACTCGTAGTCGGACTCGAAGACGCGGGACGCCGTGGACGGCGGCACCTCGGTGCCGAAGGCCATGGGGTCCGCCTTCTCGCGCCAGCCGCCGTCCCGGCCGAGGATGCGGAACTTGTAGGTGGCGCCGGAGCCCAGGCCCGGGACGAAGATCTCCCACACGCCCGAGGAGCCGAGGGAGCGCATGGCGTGCTCGCTGCCGTCCCAGCCGTTGAAGTCGCCGATGACCCGCACCGCCTGGGCGTTGGGCGCCCACACGGCGAAGGCCACGCCGGTGATGTCGCCCATCGCGGAGGGGTAGCGGCGCACGTGCGCGCCGAGGACGGTCCAGAGCGTCTCGTGGCGGCCCTCGCCGATGAGGTGGAGGTCCAGCTCGCCGAGGGTCGGCCCGAAGCGGTACGGGTCGTCCAGCCGCTGCGGCTCCAGGTCCCGGTAGGTCACGTCCACGCGGTAGTCGGGGATCCGGCCCGGCTCGTGCGCGGGGACCACGCCCGTGAAAATGCCGCCCCACTCGTGCTCGAGCTCGAAGGTGCCGTCCTGCGTCACGACCGCGACCGCGGTCGCGAACCGGCGCAGCGTGCGCACGGTGACGCTGCCGTCCGGGTTCAGGTGCGCGCCCAGGACGCTGTGCGGGTCGTGGTGGCGGCCCTCGGACACGGCGGCCAGCACGTGCTCGGCCACGTGCACCGGTCCCGCAGGGGCCACGTCGTGGCCGGCCGGGACGGCGCGGGACTTCTGGACGGGGTCGGATCGGTCCTGCGGAGTGCTGGCGCTCACTGCGTCCTCGATTTCCGTTCCCGCTGCCGCAGGGATGAGCCGCGCGGAGCGGGAGCTGTCGTCGTCGTGGTCGGTGCCGGGGGCGGGGTCCGCACCGGCGGTATCAGGGTTCACGCTACGCGACCGGAGGCTCTCCAGTGAACGGCGAACCGCCGCTGCCGGGACGTCCACCCAGTCGGGGCGGTTGCGCTGCTCGTAGACGACCTCGTACAGGGCCTTGTCCAGCCACAGCGCCTGGAACAGCGGGGAACCGCGGTCCACCGGGTGCCCGGCGCCCTGCTCGTAGCCCGCCAGGAACGCGTCGCCGGCGCGCCGGCCCCACGCCTCGGCGTCCGCCGCGCCGGCACGGGCGCCGAAGGCGGCGGCGTAGTCGAAGGAGCGCAGCATGCCGACCACGTCGCGCAGGGCGACGTCCGGCCGGGTGCGCTCCTCGATGGCGCGCAGGGGCTCCCCCTCGAAGTCGAGCACCTTGAACTGCCCGTCCTCGGTCTGCAGGACCTGGCCCAGGTGGTAGTCGCCGTGGATGCGCTGCAGCGGGGGCAGCTCCGGCACGTCACCGAGGGAGGTGATCAGCTGGTCGAGGGCGGCCGAGTGCTCCGAGAACAGGGAGCCGGTCTCCGTGCGGGCCCAGCGCAGGCGTCCGCCGAGGTCGTTCAGGAGGCGGGCGCGGGCGTCGTCGTCGGGGACGTCCGCGCCGAACGCGCGGCCCAGGTCGCGGTGCACGCGCGCGGTGGTGCGGCCCAGTTCGCGGGCCTCCTCGGTGAAGTCCGTGCCCTGCTCCGCGGCCTCGACGGCCCGGCCCCACGCGTCGGCGGAGCCGGCGAGGAACTCGGTGGCCACGGCCAGCTGGCCCTGCACGGTGCTCAGCCCGGTGCGCCAGCGGGCGTCGAGCCACCCGAAGGTGCTCGGCACCGCGGGGCAGCCGAGCGCGGTGAGCTCGCGACCCACCTCCACGTCCGGGTTGTCGCCCTCCCCCAGCACGCGGAAGAACTTCACGATCACGGCGTCGGCGTCCGCCCGGCCCGCGGGCGGGGTGAGGATCACCGAGGAGTTCGACTGCTCGCTCGAGATCACGCGGACCTGCGCGGGCGTCTCGACCGCGTAGGGGACGCGCAGCACGTCGGCGTGCGCGCCCGTCACGGTCAGCCCCAGCGGGCCCGAGCTGAGCTGCTCCGCGCGCTGCATGAGCCCCAGGACCGGCCCGACGAACGCCGGGTCGCCGACCCCGTCGTAGACCCAGGGGCCGGCCACGGCGTCCTCCGCACCGGGCAGCGGCAGCCCGGTGCGGTGGGCCACGGCACGGCCGGCGCGGGCGGCCCGGTCCCGGAGGAAGCGCGCGGCCCGGCGCGGGGTGGCGGTCTCCTCCGCCGGGACGCCCGTCCCGGCGTCCTCGGCCGCGGCGGGCGCCAGCTCGCCGACGAGGAAGCGCTCGGCGCCCTCCAGGGGCGCGGCGCGGAAGCTCAGCGGCACCTGGAGCAGCTCGGTGCGCGCCCCCTCGGAGGCCTCGACCAGCAGGAGCCGGGCGCCGGCGCCCTCCTGGTCCGGGAGGGCCAGCTGGGCGACGACCCGCAGCTCCGTGCCCGCACCGCCGTCCGCGAAGGGGAACCACCGCTGCCGCGGCAGCCACCGGCGCAGGAGGTCGAGGAGCTCGTGGGGGTGCTGGTCGGTCATGGGATCGGGTCCTTCCGGGACGGGCGAGGAGGTGGCCGGACGCACGGACGCGCTCAGGACTTGGTGGCGGTGATGATCGGCATGGCCGTGGTCTGGGGGGACGTGCCGTCGTCGCGGGGAGCGGCCCGGAGGCGCAGCCAGAAGAAGTCCTGGCTGCCGAGGGTGATGCGGTACTCCCCGGCCTCGTCCACCTCGCCGAACAGGTCGCCGCCGAAGAGCTCGCGCAGCCCGCGGCCCGCGAACTGGGGCAGCCGGATCCGGGCGCAGGCCGGGGTGTGCGCGAGGTTGAACAGGCACAGCACGGTCTCGCCGCGCCCGTCGTCGGCCTCCTCGTCGGGGAGCACGCGCAGGAACGCGAGCACGGAGTCGTGGTCCGTCTCCACGCCGACGTACGAGCCGAGGCCGAACGCCGGGTGCGCCTTGCGCACCGCGAGCATCTGGCGCATCCAGTGCAGCAGGGACGACGACGACGCCAGCTGCGCCTCCACGTTGACCTGGTTGTAGTGGTAGACCAGCGACTGCACCACGGGCAGGTACAGCTTGCCCGGGTCCGCCTTGGAGAACCCGGCGTTGCGGTCCGGGGTCCACTGCATGGGGGTGCGGGACGCGTCGCGGTCGTCGAGCCAGATGTTGTCGCCCATCCCGATCTCGTCCCCGTAGTACAGGAACGGGCTGCCCGGCAGGGACAGGAGCAGGGCGTGGATCAGCTCGATCTCGGCCCGCGAGTTGTCCAGCAGGGGGGCCAGGCGGCGGCGGATGCCCACGTTGGCGCGCATGCGCGAGTCGGGGGCGTACCAGCCGAGCATCGCCTGGCGCTCCTCGGTGGTCACCATCTCGAGGGTCAGCTCGTCGTGGTTGCGCAGGAACGTGCCCCACTGGGTGCCGCGCGGGATGTCCGGCGTCTCCCGCATGGTCTCCACGATCGGGGCGGCCTTCTGGTCCCGCAGCGCGTAGAAGATCCGCGGCATGATCGGGAAGTGGAAGCACATGTGGCACTCGGGGTCCTGCTCGCTCCCGAAGTACTCCACCACCTCGTGCGGCATCTGGTTCGCCTCGGCGATCACCACGCGCCCCGGGTACTGGTCGTCGATCATGCGCCGCAGCTCGACCAGGAAGTCGTGGGTGCCGGGGAGGTTCTCGCAGTTGGTCCCCTCCTCCTCGATCAGGTACGGGATCGCGTCGGCCCGGAAGCCGTCGATGCCCATGTCGAGCCAGAACTTCACCACGTCGTGGACGGCCTCCACCACGGCGGGGTTCTCGAAGTTGAGGTCCGGCTGGTGGGAGAAGAACCGGTGCCAGAAGAACTGCCGGCGGATCGGGTCGAACGTCCAGTTCGACTCCTCGGTGTCCACGAAGATGATCCGGGCGTCCTGGTACAGCTCGTCCGTGTCCGACCAGACGTAGAAGTCGCCGTAGGGCCCCTCGGGGTCCTCGCGGGAGGCCTGGAACCACGGGTGCTGGTCGCTCGTGTGGTTGAGCGGGAGGTCGATGATCACCCGCAGGCCGCGGGCGTGCGCCTCGGCCACGAGGCGCTTGAAGTCGCTGATCGTGCCGAACTCGTCGAGCACCGAGTAGTAGTCCGAGATGTCGTAGCCGCCGTCGCGCAGCGGGGACTCGAAGAACGGCGGCAGCCAGAGGCAGTCGATGCCCAGCCACTGCAGGTAGTCGAGCTTGTCGATCAGGCCGGAGAAGTCGCCGGAGCCGTCACCGTTGGCGTCGGAGAACGCCCGGACGAGCACCTCGTAGAACACCGCTTTGCGGAACCAGTCGGGGTCGTGGGAGATGCCGGGGGCGTTGAGCGAGTACGGCGAGATGCTCATGCGGGGGTGCCGCCTTTCGGACAGGTGGGTCGGAGGCCATCGGAGCTTGCGGAGGGGGCCCTCCCGGGGACGTCGCCCGGGAGGGCCCCGACGGGGTGCGGTCGAGCCCCTACTTGACGTTGCGGCGGACGTGCAGGACGTGCGCGGGGTCGTAGTGCGGGTCCAGGCGCACGTAGTTGTGCGTGCCCCACTTCCAGGAGTTCCCGCTGAGCAGGTCGTCCACCCAGAAGCTGCCGTCCTCGTTGAAGTCCGCGTCGTCCAGGTCCAGGGACTCCAGGTCCAGCCACACGGTGCCCTCCCGGGTCGCGTGCGGGTCCACGTTCACGACCACGATCACCGTGTCCTTGTAGCTCGAGCCCCCGTGCCGGACGGTCTTCGTCTTCGAGTAGGCGACCAGGGCGTCGTCGGACGTGGACTGCACCGTCAGGTTCTGCAGGTCGCCGAACGCGGCGTGCCGGCGCCGGATCTCGTTGAGCCGCGTGAGGTACGGGGCGAGGGACTCGCCGCGCTCCTCGGCGCCGGCGAAGTCACGGGGCCGGTACTCGTACTTCTCGTTGTCGACGTACTCCTCGGCGCCGGCCCGGGCCACGTGCTCGTAGAGCTCGTAGCCGGCGTAGACGCCCCAGAGGGGCGAGCCGGTGGCGGCCAGGACGGCACGGATCTTGAAGGCCGCGGGCCCGCCGAACTGCAGGTACTCGGTGAGGATGTCGGGCGTGTTGACGAAGAAGTTCGGCCGGTACACCGCCGAGGTCTCGTGGCTGATCTCCTCGAGGTACTCCTCGATCTCCTTCTTGGTGTTGCGCCAGGTGAAGTACGAGTAGGACTGCTGGAAGCCGACCCGGGCGAGGCCCTGCATCATGGCCGGGCGGGTGAACGCCTCGGCCAGGAACACGACGTCGGGGTGCTTGGCGTTGACGGTGCCGATCAGCCACTCCCAGAACCACAGGGGCTTGGTGTGCGGGTTGTCGACCCGGAAGATCTTCACCCCGTGGGAGATCCACAGCTCCACGATCCGCAGCACCTCGAGGGACAGGCCCTCGGGGTCGTTGTCGAAGTTGATCGGGTAGATGTCCTGGTACTTCTTCGGCGGGTTCTCCGCGTACGCGATGGAGCCGTCGGCGCGGGTCGTGAACCACTCCGGGTGCGCGGTGACCCACGGGTGGTCCGGGGAGGCCTGCAGGGCGAGGTCCAGGGCCACCTCGAGGCCCAGGTCCCCTGCGCGGGCCACGAAGCCGTCGAAGTCCTCGAACGAGCCGAGGTCCGGGTGGATCGCGTCGTGCCCGCCTTCGGGGGCGCCGATGGCCCACGGGGACCCCGGGTCCTGCGGACCGGCCACCAGGGTGTTGTTCGGGCCCTTGCGGTGCGCCGTGCCGATCGGGTGGATCGGGGGCAGGTAGATGACGTCGAAGCCCATGGCCGCGACACGGTCGAGGCTCTCGGCGGCGGTCCGGAAGGTGCCGGAGGCCCACGTGCCGGACTCGGCGTCGAAGACGGCGCCCTCGGAGCGGGGGAAGAACTCGTACCAGGACCCGCGGCCGGCGGCGGCGCGCTCGACCTTCAGCGGGTAGCGGCGGCTCTCGGTCACGAGGTCCCGCAGCGGCCGCTCGGCGACCACGGCCAGGACCTCGGCGGAGGTGCCGGCCTCGAGCCGGTGCTCGGCGGGCAGCTCCCCGTTGCCGAGCGTGCGGGAGACCGCGCGGAACAGCTCGGCGTCGGAGTCCGGGCGGCCCGGCTCCGCGGCGGCGCGGTCGAAGAGCACGACACCCTCGGCCATCATGAGGTCGACGTCCTGGCCGACCCCCACCTTGATCTCCGCGGCGTGGCGCCACGTCTCGAACAGGTCGCCCCAGCCCTCCACGGCGAAGGTCCAGGCGCCCTCGGAGGCCGGCGTCAGCCACGCCTCGTAGCGGTCGGTGCCGGGAGTGGTGAGGCGCATCGGCACGCGCTCGGCCTCCGCGCCCTGCGGGTCGTAGAGCACCGCGGTCACGCCCAGGGCGTCGTGACCTTCGCGGAACACGGTGGCGCCCACGCGGATCGACTCGCCCGGCACGGCCTTCGCCGGGAAGCGGCCGTCCTCGACCACGGGGCTCACGCCGACGACCGGGATCCGGCCGTAGACCAGGTCCTCGCGGGAGAACGCCGAGCCGGCGGCCTTCCGGCGCGTGGTCGTCGACTTCCGCGGCGTGGTGGCCTTCTTGGCGGTGGCCGTCCTCGTGCCGGCGGCCTTGGCCGCGGGCGTCCCTGCGGCCGACTTCGCCGCGGCCGTCCTGGCCGTGGACGTCCGCTTGGCACGCGGCTTGGGCTCCGCCGCGGGGACGACGGCGATGCCGGGCTCGTCGGCCACGGGCGCCGTGACCTCGGGCTCCGGGGCCTTCCGGGCGGTGGACGCTCTGCGCCGCGCCGGCGCCTTCTTCGCGGGCTGCTCGGCCGGCGCCGCGGCGGCACCGGTCCCGGCACCGGGAAGGGCGGGCGTCGTCGTCGAGGGGTCGGGGGCGGGCGCGCCGGCCGGGCTCGAAGCCGGGTCGGACGGGGGCGGCGTGTTGGCTTGGCTCACCTGGACCACGTTAGCGACAAACACGGCGATCGTTAAGCCCGCTGTCGAACGGTGGGACGGTGTCGCCGTCCCGGTGTCACGGCCCCGGCGCGGCGGTCCGGCGCGCCGGGGGACGGATGGGCGGCGGCACCGCCGTCCGGCGCCGCCGCACCGGTAGTCTGACGGCGTGAAGGCAATCCGTAGATTCACCGTGCGCACCGTGCTGCCGGAGTCCATCGCCCCTCTGAGCCGACTCGCGAGGAACCTCCGCTGGTCCTGGCACCGGCCCACCGAACAGCTGTTCGCCGAGCTGAACCCGCAGGCCTGGGACGCGGTCCACGGGGACCCCGTCAAGCTCCTCGGCTCCCTCACCCGGGAGGAGATCCAGCAGATCGCCCAGGACCCGGCCACGGTGCGCCGGATCGAGGAGCTGGACGCCGATCTCGAGCGCTACCTCACCGACGACCTGTGGTACCAGAAGACGCAGGCGGAGGACGCCCCGCGGTCCATCGCCTACTTCTCCGCCGAGTACGGCGTCACCTCCGTGCTCCCCCAGTACTCGGGCGGGCTGGGGATCCTCGCCGGCGACCACCTCAAGAGCGCCTCGGACCTCGGCGTGCCGGTGGTGGGCGTCGGCCTGTTCTACCAGCACGGCTACTTCAAGCAGTCCCTGTCCCGCGACGCGTGGCAGCAGGAGTCCTACCCCGTCCTCGACCCGGACGGCATGCCCCTGACGCTGCTGCGGGAGGAGGACGGGAGCCCGGTCCGGATCACCCTGCCCCTGCCCAACGGCCGCTCCCTGTCCGCCCACATCTGGCGGGCCGACGTCGGCCGCGTCCCCCTGTTGCTGCTCGACTCCGACATCCCGGACAACGACGACCACGCCCGCAACGTCACGGACCGCCTCTACGGCGGCGGCGGCGACCACCGGCTCCAGCAGGAGCTGCTCCTCGGGATGGGCGGGATCCGGGCGCTGCGGGCCTTCTCCCGGCTGACCGGGGCGCCCGCCCCGGAGGTCTTCCACTGCAACGAGGGCCACGCCGGGTTCCTGGGCGTCGAGCGGATCGCGGAGCTCATGGACCCGGCGGACGGGACCGAGCCGATGACGTGGGACGAGGCCCTGACCGCGGTGCGCTCGGCCACCGTGTTCACGACCCACACCCCGGTGCCCGCGGGCATCGACCGGTTCGAGCAGGCGCAGATCGAGCACTTCCTCAACGCGGGTCTCGCCCCCTCCGTGCCCACGGCCAAGGTCCTGTCCCTGGGCGCCGAGGACTACGACGGCGGCGACCCCGCCAAGTTCAACATGGCGGTCATGGGCCTGCGCCTGGCGCAGCGGGCCAACGGGGTGGCCAAGCTGCACGGCGTGGTCTCCCGGGGCATGTTCCAGGGGCTGTGGCCGGGCTTCGACGTCGACGAGGTGCCGATCGGCTCGATCACCAACGGCGTGCACGTCATGACCTGGATCGACCCCCGCATGGCGGAGCTGGCCCTCGACCCGATGGGCTCGGACCTGAACCGGGCCGCGCGGTGGCGCCGGATCTACGGCGCCGACGACGCCGAGCTGTGGGCCGTCCGCCGGGAGCTGCGCACCCGCCTGGTGGAGGACGTCCGGGCCCGGCTGCGGGCGTCGTGGAAGAAGCGCGGTCTCGCGGACGCCGAGCTGGGCTGGACCGACTCGGTCCTCGACCCGGGCGTGCTCACGATCGGCTTCGCCCGCCGGGTGCCCACCTACAAGCGGCTCACGCTCATGCTGCGGGACCCGCAGCGGCTCAAGCGGATCCTGCTGGACCCGGAGCACCCCGTCCAGCTCGTGGTCGCCGGGAAGTCCCACCCTGCCGACGAGCAGGGCAAGCGCCTGATCCAGGACCTCGTGCGCTTCACGGACGACCCGGAGGTGCGCCACCGGATCGTGTTCCTCCCCAACTACGACATCGCGATGGCCCGGACCCTCTTCCCGGGCTGCGACGTGTGGCTGAACAACCCGCTGCGCCCGCTCGAGGCGTGCGGCACGTCCGGGATGAAGGCCGCCCTCAACGGCGGGCTGAACCTCTCGGTGCTCGACGGCTGGTGGGACGAGATGTACGACGGCCAGAACGGCTGGGCCATCCCGACCGCCGACGAGGGCGCGCACCCGGACGAGCGCGACGACATCGAGGCCGCCGCCCTCTACGAGCTCATCGAGAACCACGTGGCCCCGCGGTTCTACGGCGAGACGGCGGAGGGCTCGGACCCGAACACCGACGGCGTGCCCCACCAGTGGCTGGCCATGGTCAAGCACACCCTCGCGACGCTGGGCCCGCAGGTCTCCGCCAAGCGCATGCTCGAGGACTACGTGCAGCACCTCTACGTGCCGGCCGCCGTCTCGGGCCGCCGGGCGGCGCTGGACGGCCACGCGGCCGCCCGGGCGAAGTCCCGGTGGGTCGGGCGCGTGCGCCAGGCGTGGGACCAGGTGGCGGTCGAGCACGTGGACGCCGAGGGCGTGGCCCAGGAGCCGCAGATCGGGGACGAGCTCACGGTGTGCGCCTACGTGTCCCTCGGCTCGCTGAGCCCGGAGGACGTGTGCGCGGAGATCGGGTACGGCCGGGTCTCGGAGACGGACCACATCCACGAGCGCAAGTACGCGGGGCTGAGCCCCGTCGGCGACCTCGGCGGGGGGCGGCACAAGTTCTGCGGCACGATCACCGTGGACCGCTCGGGCCCGTTCGGCTACACCGTCCGGGTGCTGCCCGCCCACCCCGAGCTCGCCGACAAGGCCGAGCTGGGACTGGTGACCAACGCCTGAGCCGCCGCCGCGCGGCGCGCAGGAGGGGCCGCACCCGTGATCCACGGGTGCGGCCCCTCTTGCGCGCGGGCCGCCGCAGCTCGGCGCACCGGAAAGCTCGGCGCACCGGAAAGCTCAGCGCACCGGGCCCCTCAGCGCACCCGGGTGCTCAGAGCACCCGGAATAGCGTCACCGAGCCGGCGGGCACGCCCTGCGCCTGGCCCGCCCGGTAGCGCGTCCCGTAGCGTCCGTGCAGCACGGAGGCCGTGCTGTGCACCAGCGAGTAGACGCCGTCGGCCTTCGCGAGGGGGTGCCCCTGCTCGTCCGGCCGCAGGAGCTCCGCGAGGTTCGGGAAGGTGATCGCCATGTCGGCGCTCGCGCCGTTGATCACCATGAGCCCCGCCACCCGGCCGCCGCGGGAGCCGATCAGCACCTGGATGGTCCGGGCCCCGGGGGTCTGCCAGCCGGCGGCGGTCATGGCCGACCCGTCGGGGCCGAACCAGTGCATCATCACCTCGTCGGGGCGCGTCGGGAAGTGCGACGGCTGTCCGGCCAGGAACTCCCCGCGCACGCCGATCAGGGATCGGGTGGCCGCGAGCATGGCACGGTCCGCCGGCGTGAGCCGCCAGTCCACCCAGGACAGCTCGTTGTCCTGGCAGTAGGCGTTGTTGTTGCCGCGCTGGGTGCGGCCGAACTCGTCCCCGGCCGTGATCATGGGCACGCCCTGGGAGAAGAGCAGGGTGGCCATGACGTTGCGCATGGTCTGGGCCCGGTCGGCCCGGATCCGCACGTCGCGCGCCGGGCCCTCCACCCCGTGGTTCCACGAGTGGTTGTCGTTGGTCCCGTCCCGGTTCTTCTCCAGGTTGTCCTGGTTGTGCTTGTTGTCGTAGGAGACGAGGTCCGCCAGGGTGAAGCCGTCGTGGGCGGTCACGAAGTTCACGGACGCCAGGGCGCTGCGCCCGGACGCGGCGAACATGTCCGAGGAGCCGGCGAGCGCCCCGGCGAGCCGGGCGGCGTTGCCCCCGTCCCCGCCCAGGCTCATGCTGCGCGGGCCGGTGAGCCAGAAGTCGCGGACGGTGTCCCGGAAGCGGTCGTTCCAGTCGGCCCACCCCTCGGGGAAGTGACCGGTCTGCCAGCCGCCCATGCCCACGTCCCAGGGCTCGGCGATGAGCTTCGTCCCGAACAGGGCGGGGTCCGCGCCGACGGCCACGAGGAAGGGGTGGTTGCGGGTGAAGCGGTGGCGCTCGTCCCGGGCCAGCTCGGGGGCGAGGTCGAAGCGGAAGCCGTCCACGTGGCAGCGCTCCACCCAGTAGCGCAGGGAGTCCAGCGCCATCTGCACCACCCGCGGGTTGCCGAAGTTCACGGAGTTGCCGCACCCCGTGACGTCCACGTAGCGGCCGTCCTCGCCGTGGCGGTAGTAGGCCTCGTCGCCGAGTCCCCGCCAGCAGTAGGCGGGCTCCTCCTGGCCGGCCTCCGCCGTGTGGTTGTAGACGACGTCGAGGTAGACCTCGAGCCCCGCGCGGTGCAGCTCCCGGACCATCGCCTTGAACTCGTCCAGCACGCCCTGCGGTCCCCGGGCGCGGGCGGCCGCGGTCGCGTAGCCGGCGTGCGGGGCGAAGAAGCCCAGGGTGTTGTAGCCCCAGTAGTTGCTCAGCCCGAGGGACGTGAGGTGCGGCTCGTCCAGGTGGGCGTGCACCGGCAGGAGCTCGACGGCCGTGACGCCCAGGGACGTGAGGTACCCGGTCATCGCGGGGTGCGCGAGCCCGGCGTACGTGCCCCGCAGCTCCTCCGGGACGTCCGGGTGCAGGGCGGTCAGGCCCTTGACGTGCGCCTCGTAGACGACGGTGTCCCGCCACGGGGTGGCCGGGCGGCGGTCCTCGTCCCAGTCGAAGTCCTGCTGGACGACCACGGAGACGTAGCGGCCCCCGTAGGCGTCGGGGCCGGGATCGACGACGCCGGGCGGCGGGGCGACGCGGCGCAGCCCCTTGCCGTAGGGGTCGAGCAGGATCTGCTGGGCGGCCGGGTCCGGGGAGCGGTGGCGGGAGGCGACCGGCGAGTCGGCGGGCACGAACCCGTACTCCGTGCCGGCGGGCAGGGCAGGGGCCTCGTCCCGGTGCCGCAGGTAGTCGAAGCCCGTCTCCGAGAGCCGCTGCTGCTCGGCCGGCGGGATCGTCCCGTGGTGCACGCCGCCGGTGCGGCCGGTGAGCCGCCGCCGCTGCCAGCGGCCGCCGGGCAGCCGGAAGACGATGTCCAGGTCGGGGATCCCCGGGGCGTAGACCGCCACGTTCGCGCTGCCGTCGCGCTCGGGAGAGGGGTGGACCCCGAGGGGGTAGGGGTGGGAGACGTACGGCCGACCGGTGTCCTGCCGCCGGGGCTCAGGAACCAGCACGGCGTCGCGATACCTCGTACAGGGTGATGCCCACGGCCATCGAGGCGTTGAGCGACTCCATCGTGGAGTCGATGGGGATGGAGACGACCTGGTCGCAGTTCTCGGTGACCAGCCGGGACAGGCCCTTGCCCTCCGAGCCGACCACGATGACGAGCGGCTCGGTGGCCAGCTCGAGGCCGGGCAGCTCGACGTCGCCGCCGCCGTCGAGGCCGACCACGAAGTAGCCCATGGCCTTGAGCTCCTCGAGGGTGCGGTTGAGGTTGGCCGCCTTGGTGACGGGCACGCGGGCCGCGGCGCCGGCGCTGGTCTTCCAGGCGGAGGCCGTGACGCCCACGGACCGGCGCTCGGGCACGATCACGGCGTTGCCGGAGAACGCGGAGACGCTGCGGATGATGGCGCCGAGGTTGCGGGGGTCGGTGATCCCGTCGAGGGCGACCATCAGCGGGGGGCGGCGGATGTGCCGCTTCTCCCACTGGGTCATGAACTTCCGGGCCGCCTCCACGGCGTCCTGGTACTCGTAGGCCGGCACCTGCAGGGCCACGCCCTGGTGCACGGCGTCGCTGGTGAGCCGGTCGAGCTCGCCCTTGGAGGCCTCGAGGATCGTGATCCCGCGTTCGGCGCAGAGCTGCAGGATCTCGCGCACGCGGTCGTCGACGTCGATCTTGCTCGCCGCGTACAGGGCCTTGGCGGGGATGTCCGCGCGCAGCGCCTCGACCACGGAGTTCCGCCCGGTGACGAGGTCCTCCTGGACCTTGCCGCGGGTGCGGGCCGGGGAGCGGCCGCCCTGGCCCTGCCGCCGGTCGGCGGCCTTCTTCATCTTGTGCGCCTTGTGGTACGGGCGGTCCTCGGCCTTGGGGGTGGGGCCCCGGCCCTCGAGGGCCTTGCGTCCGTGGCCGCCGGTGCCGACCAGCGGGCCCTTCTTGTTCTTGCGGATCGCGCCGGGACGTTGCTTGGGGGTTGGCATGGGTTCCTCTGTTCAGTCGGTGTGGTGCGGCCCGGTCAGGCCACGGACCAGGTGGATCCGCCGGCGGCGTCGCGCACCGCGACGCCGGCGGCGGCGAGCTCGTCCCGGAGGGCGTCGGCCCGGGCCCAGTCCTTGGCGGCGCGGGCCTGGTCGCGCTGGGCCAGCAGCGAGCGCACGAGGGCGTCGAGGGCCGCGTGCTCGGCGGCGTTCCCGGCGGCGTCCCCGAGGTCCATGAGCGCGGTCAGGCCGAGGACGTCGGTCATGGCGCGCACCGCCCGGGCGGGCGCGGCGGCGTCCAGGCCGTCGGCGAGCGCGGAGTTGCCGGCGCGGACGGTCTCGTGCAGGACGGCGAGGGCCTGTGGCACGTTGAGGTCGTCGTCCATGGCGTCGCCGAAGGCGGGCGGCACGTCCCCGGCCGCCCCGTCGAGGTCGGCGCCGGCGTCCCGGGCCGCGCGCAGGAAGGACTCGACCCGTTCGACCGCGGCCGTGGCCTCGGCGAGGGAGGTGGGCCGGTAGTCCAGCACGGAGCGGTAGTGGGCCTGGCCGAGGTAGTAGCGCACGGCCAGCGGCCGGGCCTCGGCGAGCATCTCCGCCGGGGAGACGGTGTTGCCGATCGACTTGGACATCTTCTCGCCCGCGTAGGTGACCAGCCCGTTGTGCAGCCAGAGCGTCGCGAACCGCTGCCCGGCCGCCGCCGACTGGGCCAGCTCGTTCTCGTGGTGGGGGAAGCGCAGGTCCAGTCCGCCGCCGTGGATGTCGAAGTGCTCGCCGAGGTACTTCGCGGCCATGGCCGAGCACTCGAGGTGCCAGCCGGGCCGGCCGGCGCCCCAGGGCGAGTCCCAGCGGGCGGTCTCGGGCTCGCCCGCCTTGTGCCCCTTCCACAGGGCGAAGTCGCGGGGGTCCCGCTTGCCGCGGGGGTCGGCGTCGGGGGCGTCCTGCATGTCGTCGACCGACTGGTGGGTGAGCTCGCCGTAGCGCTCCCAGGAGCGGACGTCGAAGTAGACGTCCCCGGAGCCGTCCGGCGCCGGGTAGGCGTGCCCGGCGTCGACGAGGGTGCGGATCAGGGCGTGCATCTCGGGGACGTGGCCCGTGGCGCGCGGCTCGTAGGTGGGCCGGCCGACGCCGATGGCGTCGTAGGCGGCGTTGAACGCCTGCTCGAACCGGTAGGCCAGCGCCCACCACGGCTCGCGGGGGTGGTCGCCGGCGTAGTCGGGGGCGAAGGACGCGGCCGAGTTCGCGAGGATCTTGTCGTCGATGTCGGTGACGTTGCGCACGGTGGTGACCCGGTAGCCGCGGTGGGCGAGCCACCGGGCGAGCTGGTCGAAGACCAGGGCCGAGCGGACGTGGCCGATGTGCGGCATGCCCTGGACCGTGGCGCCGCAGTAGTACAGACGGGCCTCGCCGGGGTGGGCGGGCGCGAAGTCCCGCACGGTCGCGGTGGCGGTGTCGTAGAAGCGCAGAGTCACACGGCCCATCATAAGGGCGGGCGGTGGCGCCCCGGTCAGGCCCGGCGCGCGTCCGCGGGCACGACCAGAGCGGTGGCCACGGCCGCGAGGCCCTCCCCGCGGCCCGTGAGCCCGAGCCGGTCGGAGGTCGTGGCGCTGACCGTGACGGGCGCGCCGGCCGCGGCGGTGAGCACGGCCTCGGCCTCGGCCCGTCGCGGCGCGAACCGCGGCCGGTTGCCGATCAGCTGCACGGCCACGTTGCCGATCTCGAAGCCGGCCTCCCGCACGATCCGGGCCGCCTCCGTGAGGATCCGCACCCCGGACGCGCCCTCCAGCTCGGGGCGGTCCACGCCGAAGTTGGCGCCCAGGTCGCCCGTGCCGGAGGCCGAGAACAGGGCGTCGGCGGCGGCGTGGGCCACGACGTCCCCGTCCGAGTGCCCGGCGAGACCGCGCTCCCCCGGCCACTCGAGGCCCGCGACCCACAGCGGGGTGCCCTCGGGCCCGAAGGCGTGGACGTCGACGGCGATGCCGGTGCGGGGCAGGATCACGGGTCAGGGCTCCTCGGGGTCGAGCAGATCGGGGTGAGGGCCGGGGGTAGGAGCGGCGGTGACGGGCACCGCCGCGTCCGTGCCCGGTGCGCGGCCGCGCAGGACGGCCTCGGCCAGCACCAGGTCGAGCGGGCGGGTGATCTTGAAGGCGTGCTCGTGGCCGGGCACCGTCAACACGGTGGCCCCCGGGGCGTGCGCCTCCACGAGGGAGGCGTCGTCGGTGACGGACCCGGGGTCCGTCCCGGCCTCCGCGGCGGCGCGGTGCACCGACCGGAGCAGGGCGAGGTCGAAGCCCTGCGGGGTCTGGACCGCGCGCAGCATCGTGCGGTCCACGGTGCCGAGCGACCGTCCGGCGTCGTCCACCCGGCGCATCGTGTCCGCCACGGGCAGCACGGGGACCACGGCGCGCTCCCCGGCGCGCAGCCGGTCCACGACGGTGCGGAAGACCTCGGGCGGGGTGAGGCAGCGGGCGGCGTCGTGGACGAGCACCGCGGTGCAGGCGGGCTCGGACCGCGCGAGCTCGGTCAGCGCCTCGCGCACGGACTCCGCGCGGGAGGCGCCGCCGGTCACGGGTCGCGCGCCGTGCGCCCGGGCGGTCGCGGAGAGCTCGACGTCCCCGGCCGGGACGGTCACCAGCATGGGCCCGGTCAGCCCGGCGCACCGGATGCCCCGCAGCGCGTGCTCCAGGAGGGGGCGGCCGTCGAGGGCCACCAGGGCCTTGGGGATGCCGTGCCCGAGTCGTGTGCCGGAGCCCGCCGCCACGACGACGACGGCGAACCCGCCCTCCGGGGAGGGCGGGTTCGCCGTGGTGGACCGTGGTGCGTTCCCGCTCACGGGTCGGTCAGGACGCCAGGATGTCGTCGAGGCGCTTCTCGGCCTCTTCCTCGTCGATCTTCTTGGCGAGCGCCAGCTCGGAGGTGAGGATCTGGCGGGCCTTCGTCAGCATCCGCTTCTCCCCCGCCGAGAGCCCGCGGTCGCGGTCGCGGCGCCAGAGGTCGCGCACGACCTCGGCGACCTTGAGCACGTCGCCGGAGGCGAGCTTCTCGAGGTTGGCCTTGTAGCGCCGGGACCAGTTGCTGGCCTCCTCGGTGTCCTTCGCCTGCAGGACCGAGATGACCTTCTTGAGCCCGTCCTCGTCGACGACGTCGCGCACGCCCACCAGGTCGACGTTCTCCGCGGGTACCTCGATCACCAGATCCCCCTGGGTCACCTTGAGCTTGAGATACATCTTCTCTTCGCCCTTGACGGTGCGGGTCTTGATCTCCTCGATGGTCGCCGCGCCGTGGTGCGGGTAGACAACCGTCTCGCCAACCTCAAAAACCATATGGAAATACCCCTTTCAGAACTTCCATTCTAACACGGTGTAGGATTCGCCGATCCGGGGCGGGCGGGGACCGGGGGCCCGTCGATGCGGACGATCCGTCGGCAAACGGATAAGCTGGTCGGGACATCGTCCTGAGCTCCCGAGGAGTACGCGCCGTGAAGATCGCCGCCCGCCAGAAGCTGCGTCGCGCAGGCCTGAGTGCCGCCGCCGCGGCCGCCCTGCTGACCACCGCCGGATGCGCCTACATCAACCCGCCGGCCACGACCATGGTGTACTCGGCCGCGGACGGCATCGTGGAGCAGGTCGGGGACGTCAAGCTGGCCAACGTGCTGATCGTGGCCACCGGCGCCGACCAGGAGGGTCGCGTGCTGGGCACCCTGGTGAACGACGGCGACCAGGACGTCACGCTGTCGATGGACGTCGACGGCGCCACCGCCGAGGTGCAGATCCCCGCCGGCGGCACCGTGGACCTCGACCAGGACGACCCGGTCGTGACCGTGGACCGTGCCGGCGCCGAGCCGGGTCTCATGGTCGAGACCGAGTTCACCGCCGGCGGCGAGTCCCTCACCGAGCGGGTCCCGGTCCTGGACCACACCTTCTCCCGCTACGCCGAGTTCATCCCCGGCGGCGCGCCGAGCACCCCGGCGAACCCTTCCAACACGCCCGTGCCCGTCGAGGAGATGGTGGGCCAGGAGAGCGGCCACTGACGACTCCCACCGGCGCGCACGAGCGGAAGGGTCCGGAACCCCTCGGGGTTCCGGGCCCTTCCGTCTGCCGGGGCGCCGGCTCAGCCCTCGAACTTGTAGCCGAGGCCCCGCACCGTCACGAGGTGCCGCGGGGCGGAGGGATCGGGCTCGATCTTGGCGCGCAGGCGCTTGACGTGGACGTCGAGGGTCTTGGTGTCCCCCACGTAGTCCGAGCCCCAGACCCGGTCGATGAGCTGCCCTCGGGTCAGCACGCGCCCGGCGTTGCGCAGCAGCATCTCCAGCAGCTCGAACTCCTTGAGCGGCATGGCCACCCGCTCCCCGTGCACGCTGACCACGTGCCGCTCGATGTCCATCCGCACGGGACCGGCCTGCACGGTCGCCGAGACGAGCTCCTCGGGCTCTCCCTGCCGGCGCAGGACCGCTCGGATCCGGGCCACGAGCTCCCGGGACGAGTACGGCTTGGTGACGTAGTCGTCGGCGCCGAGCTCGAGCCCGACCACCTTGTCGATCTCGGCGTCCTTGGCCGTGAGCATGATGATCGGCACGGAGGAGCGCTGCCGCACCTGCCGGCACACCTCGGTGCCGGACAGCCCGGGGAGCATGAGGTCCAGCAGCATCAGGTCGGCCCCGGACCGGTCGAACTCCGCCACGGCGTCCACGCCGTTGTCGACGACCTCCACCTCGAACCCCTCCTTCCCCAGCAGGTAGGAGAGCGGGTCGCTGAGGGACTCCTCGTCCTCGACGATCAGGATGCGGGTCACTGTCGGTCCTCCGTGCTCCCGGCGCGCGCCGCGGGGGCGGCGGGCCGTGGGGTCGATGCGTCTGGGCGGGGTGGTGCCTGCTGCGGCACCGGGCGGGCGGTCGCGCCGGGGACCGGCTGTGCGGTCCCCCCGGGGTCGTCGGCGCCCTCGATCTGGGGGATGCTGAGGGTGAACGTGGAGCCGCGGCCCGGCTGCGACCACAGGGTGGCCTCGCCGCCGTGCTGGGACATGACGTGCTTGACGATGCTCAGTCCGAGCCCGGTGCCGCCCGTCCGGCGGGAGCGGGCCGCGTCCACGCGGTAGAAGCGCTCGAAGATCCGGTCCTGCTCGTCCTCGGGGATGCCCGGGCCCTGGTCGGTCACCGAGATCTGGGCCATCCCGTCCCGCTCCCGGACGCCGACGCCCACGCGGGTGCCCTCCGGGGAGTAGTGCACCGCGTTGTCGATGAGGTTGCGCAGCGCGGTGACGAGCAGGTCGGGGTCGCCGAACACGGGCCGGGTGACGCGCCCGCCCACCGCGATCTCGATGCCCTTGTTCTCGGCCGGGAACCGGTTGCGGTCCACGGCGTCGGCGATCACCTGGTTGAGGTCCACGGGCCGGCCCTCGGTGACCACGTCCGCGCCCTGCAGGCGGGAGAGCTCGATGATGTCCTGGACGAGGGCGGTCAGCCGGGCTGACTCCTTGTGCAGGCGCTGGGCGAAGCGGCGCACGGCCTCCTCGTCCTCGGCCGCGTCCTCGATCGCCTCGGCGAGCAGCCCGATCGCCCCCACGGGGGTCTTCAGCTCGTGCGAGACGTTGGCGACGAAGTCGTTGCGGATCGACTGCGCCCGGACGATCTCCGTCTGGTCGTCGGCGAGCAGCAGGATGTACTCCTCCGCGATGGGGGCCACCCGGACGTCGAGCACCACCGCGCCCGTCTGGAACGGTCCGCGGGACAGCTCGACCCGCCGCTCCTCGATCACGCCGCTGCGCCGGGCCCGGCGGATCATCTCGAGCATCTGCTCGTGCACCACGGTGTGCCCGCGGACCAGTCCGAAGGCGTAGGCGGCCGGGGAGGCGCGCACCACGCCGTCGACCCCGTCCACCACCACGTAGGCGCGGCCGATCACCGCGAGCACGTCCGCGGTGCCGTCGGGCAGCGTGGGCTCCTGGACGTCGGCGCGGGCGCGGCGGCCCCGTCCGCTCACCCGGAGGGCGATCAGACCGCTCACCCCGAGGGCGAAGCCGAGCAGACCCGCGGCGACGGCGATGGCAGTTGGACTCACGGAACCAGCTTAGGCACTCGGGGGCGCGGGGACCCCGTGCCGGGCGTCCCGAGCTACAGGTTCAACCAACGTTCATCCTAAGATGAGCGAAAGTTCACTCCTGGCTGTGACGGTGGCGGCGGGTGTGCTCGCACCCGGCCCCCACGTCATCCGTCCCGCTCCGCGCCGCACCCCGGCCGCGGCTGCCGCGGACGCCGCCGCATCTCGAAAGGACGCATCCGTGCGCAAGGTTTTCCAGGCAGAACTCCACCAGGTCGGCGAGGAGCTCATCCAGATCGCGACCCTGGTGCGCGAGGCCCTCGCCCGCGCCAAGGACGCGCTCCTCGACGCGGACATCCAGCTCGCCGAGGAGGTCATCTCCAACGACGCCCGGATCGACTTCCTGCAGAACGACCTCGACGAGCGCTCGATCGACATCCTCGCGCTGCAGAGCCCCGTGGCCTCGGACCTGCGGATGATCGTGGGCGCGCTGCGGATGAGCGCCTCCCTGGAGCGTGCCGGCGACCTCGCCCGGCACCTGGCCCAGGCGGTGCGCATCCGCTATCCCGAGCCGGTCATCCCCGAGCCGCTCGTGGAGACGTTCACCCGGATGTTCGACCTCGACCTGCAGATCCTGGACCGGGTCATCCAGGTGCTCCAGACCCGGGACCTCTCCCTCGCCGACGACATCTACTCGCTCAAGGGCGAGGTCAACCAGCTGCACCAGTCCGTCTTCGACGCGCTCGCCGCGCCGAGCTGGGACTCGTCGGTGCCCACCGCCGTGGACGTCACCCTGTGCTCCCGGTACCTCGAGCGCATCGGGGACCACGGGGTCTCGGTGACCCGCAAGGTCTCCTACCTGGTGACCGGGGACTGGGTCCCGGCGAGCTCCGACCGCCCCACCGGCCACGGCCACGTGGGCCGCGACGGGGGCGAGTGAGCCCCCGCCCGGGCGCCGGCCGAGCCGCGCCCGGGCACAGGACAGGGGCCGGGTCCACCAGCACGGTGGACCCGGCCCCTGTCCGTGGGCGGGAGCCTTCCGGGACTACTTCTTGCCCTGGTTGGCGACCGCCTGGATCGAGCTCGCGGCGGCCTCGGGGTCGAGGTACTCGCCGCCGGCCACGAGCGGGCGGAGGTTCTCGTCGAGCTCGTAGTAGAGCGGGATGCCCGTGGGGATGTTCAGCGCCGCGATGTCCTCGTCCGAGATGCCGTCGAGGTGCTTCACCAGGGCGCGCAGGGAGTTGCCGTGGGCCGCGACGATGACGGTCCGGCCGGCCTGCAGATCGGGGACGATCTCCTGCCCCCAGTACGGCATGAAGCGGTCCAGGACGTCCTTGAGGCACTCGGTACGGGGCGCGTCCGGCACGTCCGCGTAGCGGGGGTCGCCGGCCTGCGAGAACTCGGACGAGTCCTCCAGCTCGGGCGGCGGGACGTCGTAGGAGCGGCGCCAGGTCATGAACTGCTCGTCGCCGTACTCGTCGCGGACCTGGGTCTTGTCCTTGCCCTGCAGCGCACCGTAGTGGCGCTCGTTGAGCCGCCACGACCGCTTCACGGGGATCCAGTGCCGGTCCGCCCGGTCCAGCGCGAGGTGGGCGGTGGTGATGGCCCGGCGCAGGAGCGAGGTGTGCAGGACGTCCGGGGCGATCCCCTTCTCGACGAGCAGCTCACCGCCGCGGACGGCCTCCTCCCGCCCCTTCTCGGTCAGGTCCACGTCCACCCACCCGGTGAACAGGTTCTTCTCGTTCCAGTCGGACTGTCCGTGCCGGAGCAGGACGAGCTTGTGCGGTGCTGATTCGGTAGCCATGGGGCCATTCTTCCACCCGGGCGGCGGCGCGGGACAAGCCGGCGTCACGGGCGCCCCGTGTCGCGGGGCCGGGCGCCGCGCGCCCGGCGGTCACCAGTTGTTGGGGCCCTTGGACTCCAGGCCCACGGCCGGGCGGACGTCGGCCAGGTAGACCCCCACGGCCGTGCCCGCGATGAGCAGGACGAACAGGCTGGGCCGCAGCAGCATCAGCGTGAAGACCGTGAACGCGAGGGAGCCGCCCGTGAGCGCGAGCCAGAAGCCCTTCGTGCGCTTGAAGGCGCGCTGGAACTGCACCGGCGCCTTGGTCAGGCAGTCCACGAAGGCCCACACGGCCAGACCGGCGACGACCAGTGCCAGCGCGATGTCGATGAAGCGCACGAGTAAGAAGACCCAGGGAATGTCCACGCCGTCCAGCCTACCGGTCGATCGCGCACAGGACGCGGTCGAGGTCCTCCCAGAGGTCCTCGACGTTCTCGATGCCCACCGACAGGCGCAGCAGCGTCTCCGGGACGCTGGGCGGCTCCTCGTGGTGCCGCCGCCGCCGCTCGATCAGCGACTCCACCCCGCCGAGCGAGGTCGCGGGGGTCCACACGCGCAGGGCGTCCACGGCCGCCTCGACGGCCGCGGCGTCCCCCGCGGGCACGATCGCCACGATCGAGCCGAAGCCGTCCATCTGCGCGGCGGCACGGGCGTGCCCGGGGTCCCCGGGCAGGCCCGGGTAGCGGACCTCGCGCACGGCCGGGTGCTGCTGGAGGCGGCGGGCGAGCTCCCCAGCGGTGGCCGCGGAGCGCTCGACCCGCACCGCCAGGGTGCGCATCCCCCGCAGCGCGAGCCACGCCTCGAACGGCCCCGGGACCGCGCCGTGCAGGGAGCGGTGCCCCTTCAGCCGGGTCCGCAGGGCAGGGTCGGAGGTGACGGCGGCCCCCAGGACGACGTCGGAGTGCCCCGCCAGGTACTTGGTCACGGAGTGCACCACGATGTCCGCGCCGTGCTCCAGCGGGCGCTGCAGCAGCGGGGTGGCGAAGGTGTTGTCCACGCACGTGAGCACGCCGCGCTCGCGGGCCGCCGCGAGCAGCGCGGGGAGGTCGGCGACCTCCAGCATGGGGTTGGTGGGGCTCTCGAGCCAGAGCAGGTCGGCGGCGTCGAGCGCGGCCACCACGTCCTCGGTGTCCGTGACGTCCACGGTCCGCACGGTGAGCAGCCCGCGGGCCTCGAGGTCCGCGGCCAGGGCCAGGGAGCCCTGATAGCTGTGCCGGGGCAGCACCAGGCGACCGCCCGCCGGGACGAGCGAGAGCACCGACGCGACGGCGGCCAGTCCCGAGGCGTAGGCCAGTGCGGGGAGCTCCGCCCGCTCGAGCCGCGCCAGCACGTCCTCGAGGTCCTCCCACGTGGGGTTGCTGAACCGCCCGTAGGTGCGGTCCTCGGCGTCGAGCCCGGCGGAGCCCCGGTAGGTGGAGGTGAGGACGATGGACGGGCCGACCGGCGCGTCGTGCTCCGGTGCGGGCCGCCCGCCCGCGACCAGCACGGTGTCCGGGCGGAGGTCGGCGGAGCCGTGGGCGGGCGGGGTCTCGGGGCGCGCAGTCATGGCCCCAGGCTATCGGCCCGCGGCGTCCCCAGCCGCGCGCGCACCGGCGGCGCTGTCCGCGCGGGTGGATAGGCTGGGACCGTGACCTCCCCACCGGCCCCCGCCCCGCCGCCCGCCTCCGCCGCGGCGTCCTCCCCCGCGCCGTCCGGGCGCGGGCTCTTCGTGGTGTTCGAGGGCGGGGACGGCGCCGGGAAGTCCACCCAGGTCGGCCTGCTCGTGGACGCCCTGCGCGCCGAGGGGCACGACACCCTGCGCACCCGGGAGCCCGGGGGGACCCCGCTGGGCGAGAGGGTGCGCGAGCTCGTGCTGGACCCGGCGCACGGGCCCGTCGACGCCCGCGCCGAGGCCCTGCTCTTCGCCGCGGCCCGCGCCGCCCACGTCGCCCAGCTCATCCGCCCCGCGCTCGCCGCCGGCCGGACCGTGGTCTGCGACCGCTTCGCCGACTCCTCCGCCGCCTACCAGGGCGCCGGGCGCGGCCTCGGCCTGGACCGCGTCGCGGAGCTCAACGCGTGGGCCACGGCCGGGCTCGTCCCGGACCTCACCGTGCTGCTCGACGTCCCGGCCGGCACGGGGCGGACCCGCCGGGAGGCCCGTGACGGCACCGCGGGCGACCGCCTGGAGACCGAGCCCGACGCCTTCCACGACGCGAACCGGGCGGCGTTCCTCGAGCTCGCCGGCCGGGCTCCGGAGCGCTACCTGGTGCTCGACGCCACCCGGCCGGCCGGGGAGCTCTCGGCCGCCGTGCGCGAGCGCCTCACCGGGCTCGCCCGCTCCGCCCGGGCCGCGAAGGTGGGCGCGTGAGCGTGTGGGACCAGCTGCTGGGCCAGGACGCCGTGGTGGCGCAGCTGCGGCGCGCCGCCCAGGAGGACCGGCCCACCCACGCCTGGCTGTTCACCGGTCCGCCCGGCTCGGGGCGCTCCAACGCGGCGCTCGCGTTCGCCGCGGCCCTGCTGTGCGAGCAGGAGGACCCCGTCGAGCGCGGGTGCGGGCAGTGCCACGCGTGCCGCACGGTCCTGGCCAGCTCGCACGCGGACCTCACCCACTTCGTCACGGAGAACCCGCAGATCACCATCGAGGAGGCCCGCGAGCTCGTGGTCCGCGCCCAGGACCGGCCCTCGGTGGGCCGCTGGCGCGTCATGGTGGTCGAGGACGCCGACCGCATGGCGGAGCGCACCTCGAACGTGATGCTCAAGGCCATCGAGGAGCCCCCGCCCAACACCATCTGGCTGCTGTGCGCCCCGAGCCCGATGGACGTGCTCGTGACCATCCGCTCCCGCTGCCGCCCGGCCACGCTGAACGTGCCCGCCGTGGCGGACGTGGCCGAGCTGCTGATCCGCCGGCACGGGGTGCCCCGGCAGCGCGCGGAGGAGAGCGCCCGGCTGGCGCAGTCCCACGTGGGGATCGCGAAGCGGCTCGCCCTCTACGACGACGCCCGCACCCGGCGGCAGGAGGTCGTGTCCATGCCGCTGAAGCTGTCCGGGGTGCCGGACGCCGTGCGCGCCGCGGACCGGCTGCACAAGATCGCCGTGGAGGAGTCCCAGGCGGACGCCGAGTCCCGCAACGAGGCGGAGCGCAAGCAGCTGCTCGTGGCCCTGGGCGCGCCGGAGTCCGGACGGGTGCCGCCGGCCATCCGCGGAGCCCTCAACCGGCTCGAGGCCGACCAGAAGCGCCGGTCCCGGCGGATCCAGACGGACACCCTCGACCGCTTCCTCATCGACCTCACCACCTTCTACCGCGACGTCCTGACCCTCCAGCTGCGCACGGGCTCCGCCCTGGTCAACGAGCACCTGGCCCAGCAGCTGCAGGACCACGCGTCCAACTCGACCCCCGAGCGGACGCTGCACCGCATCGACGTGATCAGCCGGACCCGGGACCGGATCCGCACCAACGTCAGCGCGCAGCTGGCCTTCGAGGCCATGGCCGTCTCCCTGCTCTGACCCCGCCCCCGACCCCCATCCCCCCACCCCCTCGAGGAGCCCCATGACCCGCCGTGCCGCCCCCTCGCGCCGCGCCCTCCTGCCCGTCACGGCCGCGCTGGCCGCGACCGGCCTGCTCCTGAGCGGCTGCTCGTCCCTGGGGGCCGGCGCCACGGGCGAGCCGACCTCCGGGGGCGCCACCGGCGCCGTCGTCGAGGGCACCCCCGAGGAGCTCCAGCGCTACTACACGCAGACCGTCACCTGGGGGGACTGCACGTTCGAGGTAAAGACCAACGGCGCGCAGGACGACCTCCAGTGCGCCGACGTCGAGGTGCCCCTCGACTACGCCGACCCCGGCGGGGCGACCACCACCGTGGTGATGTCCCGCCTGCCCGCAGGCGGGGACGCCCGCGGCAGCCTGCTCCTCAACCCCGGCGGGCCCGGCGCCTCCGGGGTGGACGCGATGCTCTACGCGCAGTACACGGTCACCGGCGACGTGCGCGAGGCCTACGACGTCGTGGGCTTCGACCCGCGCGGGGTGAGCCGCTCCGAGGGCATCGAGTGCCTCGACGACGCGGAGCTGGACGCGTGGCGCGCCGAGCCGATGTTCGACCCCGAGGAGCAGCCGGTCGAGCAGATCCAGGAGGAGTACGAACAGCTCGGCGCCGCGTGCGTGCAGGACTCCGGCGAGCTCGTGGCGCAGATGGACACCGTGAGCGCCGCCCGGGACATGGACGTGCTCCGGGCCGTGCTCGGCGACGAGCGGACGACCTACCTGGGCTTCTCCTACGGCACCCACCTCGGCGCGGTGTACGCCGACCTGTTCCCCGACCGGGTCGGCCGGCTCGTGCTCGACGGCGGCGTGGACCCCACCCTGAGCGACATGGAGGCCACCGCTGACCAGGCCGAGGGCTTCGAGGACAACCTGCGCCACTGGGTGCAGCAGTGCCAGTTCGAGATCCGGGACTGCGTGGTGGCCGACGTCTCCATGGATGAGGCGATGACCCGGATCCAGGAGCTCATCGCCTCCGTCGAGGAGGAGACCGTGACCGCCGCCGACGGCCGGCGGGTCACCGCCACCAACGTGGTCGAGGGCATCCTGGGGCCCCTCTACGCGACCACCGGCTACGAGACGCTCAACGAGTCCCTGGGCGCCGCCTTCGACGGCGACTTCTCCGCGCTGCTCGCCCAGTCGGACGCCACGCACGGGCGCGACGCCGAGGGCCGGTACACGAGCAACACCACCATGGCGTTCACGGCCGTGAACTGCCTCGACCGGCCCGACGGGACGGTCACGGCGGAGCAGATGGCCCGGCACCAGGAGGAGCTCGAGCGGGTCGCCCCGACCTTCGGCCCGTACCTGGGCTACGGCGACGCCGCGTGCCAGGGATGGCCGGTCGACCCGGCGGGCCTGCCGGAGCCGCTCGACGCCGCCGGCGCCGATCCCGTCCTCGTGGTGGGCACCACCCACGACCCCGCGACCCCCTACCACTGGTCCGAGGCCCTCGTGGAGCAGCTCGACAGCGCCCGGCTGCTGACCTACGACAGCTACGGCCACACCGCCTACACGGCCGGCAACCGCTGCGTGCAGGACGCCGTGGACGCCTACCTGCTGGAGGGCGAGCTCCCCGCGGAGGGGACGACCTGCTCCTGATCCGCCGCGACCCGGGCGACCGGTGCCGGCGCGGTGGGCGTCAGCGCGCGCCGGGCACCGGCGTGCGGACGAGTCCGGGGAGGTCCCGGACCGAGTCGACCACCACGTGGGCGCCGGCCGCGCGCAGGGACGCGGCGTCGTGCGCGCCCGTGCGGACGCCGACGACCGCGGCGGAGCCGGCCCGCAGGCCGGCCTGCACGTCCGCCGCGGTGTCCCCCACCACCATGACCCGGCGGACGTCGCCGAGGTCGAGCGCCAGCACGGCGGTGAGCACCATGTCCGGCCAGGGTCGTCCGCGCCCCGCGTCCGAGGGACACAGGCTGAGATCCGCGAGACCCGTCCAGCCGAGCTGCTCGAGGAGCGTGTTCAGGCTGTGCCGGTTGTAGCCGGTGGCCAGGCAGACCCGCAGGCCCGCCTCGCGCAGCGCCGTGACGGCCTGCTCCGCGCCCTCCACGGGAATGACCCCCTCGGTGGCCAGCAGCTCGTCGAGGTGGCGCTCGAAGTCCCGGACCGCCTGCCGTGCCCGGTGGGGGTCGCTCGCGAACAGCTGCTCGAGCACTCCCGCCTTCGACTGGCCCAGCGTGTCCCGGACGTGGTGGAGCATCTGCCGGAACCGCTCCGAGCCGGGGTCGACGCCGAGACCGGTCACGGTGCGCTCGAAGGCCCGCTCCATGATCCCGTTGTCGTGGAACACGGTCCCGGACATGTCCAGGAAGGCCAGCTCGAGATCCGGCGCGATGCCGCCGTCCGGTGTGCGCACTGGGCTGCTCCTGTTCCGGGCGGACCGCAGCGGCCGGCCCCGTCGTCGTGTCCGTCCATGCTGCGCCCCGGCCCTGCGGGCCGGTAAGGCCGGGGAGCCGAAGAGCCGGTGAACTCCCGGGGAACGCGCGCACCGCGCCCGGCCCCGCCGATTGGGGACGCCCCCGCGCTCTCTGCTACAGTTTCACCTGCACTGAGGCCGTCCCGGACGGCCGCGTGCACGCCTCCTTAGCTCAGTCGGTAGAGCGTTTCACTCGTAATGAAAAGGTCGTCGGTTCGATTCCGACAGGAGGCTCCCACCGGACGAAGGCTCCGGACCCCCTGGGTCCGGAGCCTTCGTCGTCCCGCCCCGAGCTCGTCCCGCCCCGCCGCCGGCCCTCACCCCGCGATCCCGCGCGACGGGCGGTGCGCACCGGCCGTCACAGTCGCGTCCCCCCTGGTCACAGTCGTGTTCGCCGGGCGGGACCCGCCGTACGCTGAGGCAACCGGGCGCGATCGGCCGCCACGGACCACTTGGGCGGTGCACCATGCAACTCCGTTCCCGACAGCGCCTCGGCCTGCTCGTCCTCGCCGGAGCGGCCCTGGTGACGTCCGCCTGCGGCCCCTCCCCCGGTCCTCCGCCGGAGACGGCTCCTCCCCCGGACACGGCCTCCCCGGCCTCGCCCGCACCGAGTGGGCCCCGGGTGTCCCGCGTCCTGACCTGGCTCCGCATGGGGCCCACCGGGGAGGGCACCCCGCTGTGGTACGACCCCCTGAAGGACGGGGACTGCGGCGACGAGCAGCTGCTCGCGTCCCGGGCCCAGCCCGTCCCGCGCGCCGGCGCCCTCCTGTGCGAGGCCGCCACGACCAACGACCCCGAGCTGTGGCGGCAGGGCGAGGACGCCCTGGCCGCCGTCCCGGCGCCCGCCGGCTGCTGGGAGGAGGAGACCGTGGCGGGCCTGCGGCGGCTGGTCGAGTTCCACCGCCGGGCACCGGAGGCGGTCCCGGAGCTGCAGGTTCCCGACGGCACGGCCTGCCCCCTCGTGCTGGAGGGCCTCCTCTCGCCGCTGGCCCCCGGTGTCGAGGGCCTGGAGATCCCCGTGTCCACCTGCGGCGGCGCACCGGTCTTCCTGCAGGGCAACCTCGAGTGGGTGCCGCCGGAGGACATCCGCGCGGTGTCGGTGGGCGCCGCGGTCGTGCCGGTGCAGCAGGGCAACGGGAGCCTGTTCTTCCGCGCCCCGCCGTCGGACGTCGCCGGCCCCGTCCCGGTGACCGTCTCGGACGCGGACTGGCCGGTCGGCGGGCAGGGCTACCTGGTGTACCAGGTGCCGGCCGCCGCCTGTCCCGACCCCCCGCCGGCGCCCGCCCCGGCACCCGCGCCCACCGCTCCACCCACACTCTAGGAGCCACGGTGGCGGAGCAGGAGCCGGACGGGTCCCCGCTCTGGGGGCGGCTCTTCCAGGCGGTCTCGAAGCTGGGCGTGGGGGTGAGCCTGCTGACGGCCCTGCTGGTCTACTTCGGCTGGGTCCGCGCCGGCGCCCAGGCCCGGGAGATGGGCCTGGACGCGAACCTCTTCGGCTACACCACCCAGGACTACCTGCTGCTGAGCATCGGCTCGCTGTACGTCCAGCTCCTCTGGATCGCCGTGGCCGTGCTCGGCGGGATCTGGCTGGACCGCCGGGTGCGCGAGCGCGTGGAGGCCCGTGCCCGCCGGTCCGGGAGCGCCCCGGTGGCGCGGTGGGCGCGCCGGGGGACGTGGTTCTTCATCGGGCTGGCGGTCGCGGTGCGGCTCCTGGGCGGCGCCGTGCCGGAGGAGGAGGCCTGGGTGATCCCCTTCGCCATGGCGCTGTGCGTCCTCGCCGCCGCCTGGGCCGCCGGTCTGCGGCGGCGCGTCACCGCCCGTGACGAGCGGCCCACCGCGCCCGAGCGGCCGCTCCTGCGGAGCTTCGCGCTGCTGTCCGTGGTCGCGCTCCTGGTGTTCTGGGGCACGTCGTCGGTGGCCGAGGCCATGGGACGGGCCCTGGCCCACGACCTCGAGGAGGAGCTGGGGACGATGCCGCGGACGGTCGTCTACAGCGAGAAGCCCCTGCACATCGGCCTGCCCGGGGTCCGTGCGGAGGAGCTGGGCGGACCCGACGACCCGCTCCACCGCTACGACGGGCTACGGCTCCTGACGCTGCGGGGCGGCCGGTACTTCCTCCTGCCCGAGCAGTGGACGGTCGCCGGCAGCACGGTCCTGGTGCTGCCCGACGACAACTCGGTCCGCCTGGAGTACAGCCGCTGATCCGTCCTGCTCCGCCCGGCCGGGGTCCTCCGCCCCCGCCGGTCCGGCCATGGGGAGGGTCAGGGTGAAGACCGTCCCCTCCCCCGGGGCGCTCTCGCAGCGGATGGTGCCGCCGTGGCGCTCGACGATCTCGTGCACGACCGCCAGGCCCAGGCCCAGGCCCGGGATGGCGCTCATCCGGGCGTTGCTGCTGCGGAAGAACCGGCCGAACACGTGCTCGGCGTCCTCCGGGCGCATCCCCATGCCGCGGTCCGCCACCTGCACCTGCACGGTCGTCCCGGTCCGGACCACCCGGACCGTCACCGGCCCGCCGTCCGGGGAGTACTTGATGGCGTTCGAGAGCAGGTTGTCGAGCACCTGCCCCAGGCGCACGGGGTCGCAGGCCAGCACGAGGCGGGGCGGGGCGTCGACCCGCAGGTCCACCCCCGCCTCGACGGCCCGGAGCCCGGCCGCCGCGACGGACTGCTGGACCACCTGGACGAGGTCGGCCTCCGCCGGCTGCAGCGCCAGGACGGGGCCCGCGGTGCGGAGGAGGTCCTCGACCAGGACGAGCAGCTGGTCGGCGTTGCGCTCGACGACCTCCAGCCCGGAGCGGACGTGCCCGGGGAGCCGCTCGTCCATGGCCAGGAGCTCGGTGTAGCCGCGGATGGACGTCAGGGGCGTGCGCAGCTCGTGGGAGACGCCGGCCACGAAGTCGTCCTTGGCCTGCAGCGCCGCCACCAGTTCGGTCACGTCGTTGAACGACAGGACGGAGCCCTCGGTCCCGCCGTCCTCGTCCCGGAGCACGCGGGCGGACACGGAGAGCACCCGCTGCAGGGGCGGCTCCCCCGCCCAGACCAGGGCGTCGGAGAAGGACTCGCCGCGGATCGCGCGGCGGGCGGGACGCCGGTCCACGGGCAGCGGCGTCCCGTCCCCGTCCGCGTAGACCCGCAGGTCCGCCTCGGCGCCGTCCCGCACCCCCTCGGGCAGCGAGAGCTCGTGGATCCGGTGCTGGCGGCGGTTCATGAGGATGTCGTGGCCGTGCTCGTCGATCGCCAGCACGCCCACGTCCACCGTGTCCAGGACGGTGTTCAGCAGCCGTTCCCGCCGCGCGGTCACGCCCAGCAGCCGGCGCAGCTCGGCGTCCTTGGCCTCGAGCTCGGCGTTCTGGCGCTCCATGCTGTTCGACAGCACCTGGACGGTGAGCCCGATGCCCAGCAGCATGACGGGGATCAGCAGCGGGGCCGTCAGCAGCTGCGCGCTCAGCGGCCGGGACGGGACCAGGAGCGGGACCCACACCATGGCGAGGGTCAGGACGAACCCCAGCGGGGCGGACGCCCGGGGCAGCCGCCCGGAGCCGGTGAGCCAGATGACGGGGAACGCGGCCATGATGCCCACCCCGGTCACCGTGCTCAGCGTGCCCTCCCGCAGCAGGGTGATGGGGACGAAGTCCAGGACCGGGACGGCCAGGAACGCCCCGTAGGGCAGCCGGTCCCACGGCACCAGCACGCACAGGGCCGTCAGCGCCACCGTGAGCGCCAGGGCCAGCTGCACCCGCAGGTCGCCCCGCAGCGGCTCGTGGACCACCCAGATCCCGGCGACGAGGACGACGGTCGTGACGAACAGCGGCAGCTGGCTGAGGAGCACGCGCCGGCGCATCGACAGCTCGTGGAAGCTGATCCGGTCGAGGGAGAGGACGGTGAGCAAGCGGTCCACGGGAGAACTCTTCCGACTGGGTGCGTCACCCTCGGGGGGTCGGGATGACAATTGCAAAGAATAGCGGCTTAATGGGTCCATGACCCCCTCCCCCCAGGGTCGCCGTGCCGTCGTGATCGAAGACCACGACGACATCCGCAACCTCCTCGCCCAGACCATCGGCATGCGCGGCTTCACCGTGACGACCGCCGCGACCGGCCTCGAGGGCATCGAGGCCGTGCGCCGCGACGGCGCCGATCTCATCACCCTGGACCTCAGCCTCCCGGACCTCGACGGGCTGGAGGTCTGCCGACGGGTCCGGCAGTTCTCGGACGCCTACCTGCTCATGGTCACGGCGCGCCCGGGCGAGATCGACCGGCTGGAGGGCCTCGAGCGCGGGGCGGACGACTACATCAGCAAGCCGTTCAGCCCCCGGGAGCTGCAGGCCAGGATCGAGGCGATGTTCCGCCGGCCGCGCGCCCGGGCGGAGCAGGCCGACGCCGAGGAGCTGCGCCGCGCGGCCGAGGTCCAGCGCAGCCTGCTGCCCGCCGCCGCCCCGGCCGTGCCCGGCTACGACGTGGCCGGGGCGTGCCGGCCGTCCCGCAGCGTGGGCGGGGACTTCTTCGACTGGTACACGACCGAGGGCGGGCTCCAGGTCTCGCTGGCCGACGCCATGGGCAAGGGCATGGGGGCCGCGCTCATCGCCGCCACCGTGCGCGCCGTGCTGCGCTCCGCGGCCGGGCAGCCGGACATGGCGCAGGCCTTCGGCGACACCTGCCGGCACCTCGAGCACGACCTCGCCCACTCCGACTCCTTCGTCACGCTCTTCCACGCCCGCCTGGACACGGCCGACGGGGTCGTGGAGTACGTCGACGCGGGCCACGGGCTGGGACTGCACGTGCGCGCGGACGGGATCGACCGGCTGCGCCCGGGCGGCCCCCCGGTGGGGGCGGTGCCCGGGACGCAGTGGGTGCCCGGCCGGATCGTGCTCGCGCCCGGCGACGCCCTCGTCGTCGTCAGCGACGGCCTCCTCGACGCGTACGAGGACGTCGACGACGCCGTGCAGGCGGTCGCGGACGTGGTCTCCCGCCACGAGGACGCCGCGTCCGCCTGCACCGCGGTCCTCGACCTCGCCGGCGAGGAGACCCGCACCGACGACGTCACCGCCGTGGTCGTCCGCCGCCGGTCCGCCCCGTGAACCGCTTCCTCGTCCGGCTCCTGGTCGTCCTGACCCTCCTGCTGGGCGTCAACTACATCGCCTGGCGCTGGCTCGAGTCGCTGAACTGGTCGGCGTGGTGGATCGCCGTTCCCCTGGTGCTCGCCGAGACGTACAGCCTGATCGACGTCTCGCTGTTCGGGCTCACCGTCTGGCGGCTCCGGCGGCGCGGGGAGGCCGGCGCCCCGCCCGCGGGCGCCACCGTGGACGTGTTCATCACGACCTACGACGAGCCCCTCGACCTCGTGATGGGCACCGCCCTGGCGGCGCAGGCCATCCGGCACCCGCACAGCACGTGGATCCTCGACGACGGGGCCCGCCCCGAGCTCGAGGCGCTCGCCGCCGAGCACGGGCTGGGCTACCTGACGCGCAGCGAGGACTGGACCGACCGGCCGCGCCACGCCAAGGCCGGCAACCTCAACAACGCCCTGATGCTCACCCAGGGCGAGTTCCTGCTGATCCTCGACGCCGACCAGGTCCCGGCCCCGGAGATCCTGGACCGGACCTTGGGCTGGTTCAACGACCGCAGGGTGGCGCTCGTGCAGACGCCGCAGTGGTTCGTCAACGTGCCGGACCACGATCCGCTCGGCAGCCAGGCCCCCCTGTTCTACGGCCCCATCCAGCAGGGCAAGGACGGCTGGAACGCCGCCTTCTTCTGCGGCTCCAACGCGATCCTGCGCCGCGAGGCGCTCATGCAGCTCGGCCTCTCCGGCTACGTCCAGGAGGTCGAGCAGGACGTGAAGGAGTCCCTCGCCCGCACCCGGGCCGCCCTGCGGAGGGCGCGACGGTCCCCGGAGGCCGCGAACCCCGTCGTTGCCGGCATGCTCGACGACGTCGAGGCCGCCACCGAGCGGGCCCGCGCCGAGCTGAAGGCCGGCGCCCCCCTGACCGAGCTGACCTACCGCCTGCAGCGCGAGGTGGACGCGGCGGCCCGGCGCACCGTCACGCAGGACTTCTCCCAGATCGAGGCGGACCTGGCCTCGATCGCCGCCCTGGACCTTCCCCCCGAGGACGGCATGGTGTGGCCGGACGAGCTCGCCTCCGCCGTGGACCGGATGTCCCGCCGCGACCTGTCCCCGCTGGCCGCCGTGGAACCGGTGCGGGAGGTGCTCGAGGCGGTCTCCGTGGACCGGCCCGGCGAGGCCCAGCCGGTGATGCCGCTGGCGACGATCTCGGTCACCGAGGACATGGCCACCGCGATGCGCCTGCACGGCCTGGGCTGGCGCAGCGTCTACCACCACGAGGTCCTCGCCCACGGCCTGGCCCCCGAGGACCTGAAGACCATGCTCACCCAGCGCCTGCGCTGGGCGCAGGGCACGGTGCAGGTGCTGCTCCGGGAGAACCCGCTGCTGCAGCGCCGGCTGGGGTGGGGCCAGCGGCTCATGTACTTCGCCACGATGTGGAGCTACCTGTCCGGCTTCGCGGCCGTCGTCTACTTCGCCGCGCCCATCGTGTACCTGGTGCTGGGCATCCTCCCCGTCACGAGCCTCAGCTGGGACTTCTTCGTCCGCTTCATCCCCTTCATGGTGGTGAACCAGCTGCTGTTCCTCGTGGTGGGCCGGGGCATCCCCACCTGGCGCGGCCAGCAGTACAGCCTGGCGCTGTTCCCCATCTGGATCAGGGCGTGCACCACGGCCGCCCGCAACGTCTGGTTCGGCCGCCCCCTCGGCTTCGCCGTCACGCCCAAGGTGCGGCAGGACGCCGGTCCGGCCTGGCACCTCATCCGCCCGCAGCTGGTGGTGATGGGGCTGCTGGCCGCGGCCCTCCTGGTGGGGACCGCCCGGCTGGCGGTGGGGCTGAACGAACCGGTGGGAACCCTGGTCAACGTGGCCTGGGTCGCCTTCGACCTGGTGGTGCTGAGCGTGCTCGTCACCGCCGCGAGATACACGGGCTTCGAGCCCGAGGAGAGGAGTGCCGATGCAGTTCACGATTGAGCAGAAGCCGAGGTTCGCCCATATCACGGGCACCGGACGGCTCAACATGGTGGGAGCGCCCAAGCTCCGGGAGGTCGTGGCGAAGGTCGTCGACGAGGGCAACAACCACGTGGTGGTCGACCTCGGCGGCACCGAGTTCATGGACTCGTCCGGTCTGGGCGCCCTCATCGGGTGCCTCAAGCTGGCCCGTCAGGCCGGCGGCGACCTGCGGATCGCGAACGTCCGCCCCCAGGTCCGCATGGTCCTCGAGCTCACCAGCATGCACCGCGTCCTGACCCCCTACGACACCGCCGACGCGGCCTTCGCCGATGACTGAGCCCACGGCCCGCCGCTCGCGCCGGGGCCCGGCCACCGCCCTGACGGTGGACGCCCTGCACGAGGACCTGGACGCGCTGTGGGGGGAGGCCGCGTTCGTGCCCGAGACCGACCGGATGGCCTTCACGCTCGCGGTCGTGGAGGCGGCCGGCAACGTGGTGGTGCACGCGGTACCCGCGGCGGAGGACCCGATCGAGCTCTCCGTGGACCTGGTCGCGGACCCCCACCGGCTGGAGGCGAGGATCTACGAGATTGGCGCCGCACCGGCGCAGGTCGACCTCACGGGGGCCATGGCGCAGGAGCACCGCGAGTCCGGCCGCGGGCTCGCCCTGATCCAGGCCCTGGTCAGCCGGGTGGTGTTCGAGCGCCACGGGGACACGAACGTCTGGAAGCTGTGCCGGGTGTGCGGCCGGGACGAGGTGTAGCGCCCCCGGGGACGCGCCGGACCCGCGTCCGGCCGGGGCGGACGTCCCCTGATTTGCGTCTGTAAAGTGTCCGCCGCGGTGCCTAGACTTTGGTCCAGGACAACACGTCAGGGGGCTCACGTTGTCACCGAGAACACTCGTTCAGGGGCCGGTCGGGCGCCCCGCCGCAGGGGGACGTCAGCGGCGGGACGCACGCCGGGCACGCCGAGAGAAGTCGTCATGATCGCCGCGATCATTCCCGCCCACGACGACGCGGCCCGCGTCGAGCACGCGGTCGTCTCCCTCCACCGCCAGACCCGTCCGCCGGAGCGCATCCTCGTCATGTCGGACGACTCCACCGACGCCACCGTCGAGGTCGCCCTGCACGCCGGCGCCGAGGTCCTGCTCACCGTCGACAACCGGCACCACCGTGCCGGGGCGCTCAACCAGGCCCTGGACACCGTCCGGATGGAGCCGGACGACCTGGTGCTGGTCCTCGACCCCGGCGTCCGACTGCCACCGGGCTTCCTGGCCCGCGCCCTGGCCGCCCTCCGGGACCGCAACGTGGGCGCCGTCTCCGCCCGGTCCACCGCCGTCGGGGGCCCGGCCGCGCTGATCCGCTGGCAGGCGCTCGAGGACGTCCACCGGTCGTTCGGCCGCTACTGCGACGAGGGCGCCGTGACCGGCCAGACGCGTCTCGCCCTCGACCTGGAGGCCGTCGGCTGGCGCCTCAGCCCGCCGCTGGAGGCCGAGGAGGACGGGCCCGTCCCGGTCGAGCACCTCGCGCCCGTCCCGGCGGAGCACGCCGTCCCCGCCCCGGTCGAGCGCGTCGTGCCCGTCCCGATCGAGGTCCTGCGGGCGGAGCCGGCGGCCGCGTGATCCGCCGCCCGGCCCGCCGGGACGCTCAGTCGCGGGCGGTGCGGCCCACGAGGACGGCCGCCGCGCCCGCGAGGACCGTGGTGGTCAGGCAGCCGATCGGCAGGGGCAGGCAGCAACCGCCCACCGTGACGTTCGTGCCCCGGCGCGTCCGGGTGGAGTACCCGGGGAAGGGGAGCATCCGGAAGCCGGAACGGCGGCCGTACCCCCCGCCCCGGCGGCCGGGCAGGTCGTAGCCCGGGCCGAAGCGGCCGGGGCCTCCGCGGCCGGGTCGGCCGAGGGGCGAGCGGGACCAGCGGGCGTCGAACTCGCCGTCGGCCGCGCGGTAGTCGTATCCGGAGGGGTTCATGCCGCCCATCAAACCATCAGCAGGCTGTCGGGTCCACCCCGTCGCCGCCGGGAACGGGCTCAGCCGCGGCGCAGCAGCTCCTCGGCGCGCTCCACGTGCTCCCGCACCGCCTCGGCCCGGCGGACGACCGCGTCCAGCCGGTGGACGGACGACTCCTCGTCGGCCCGCACGAACCGGGCCATGGTGAGGGCCTCCGCCGCCTGGGCCATCGCGTTGCCGGCCCGGGAGAGCTCACGGTGGACGTCGTTGAGGTGGCCGCCCGCGGAGGCCGGGATGTCGTGGCTGCTGCTCGGCGCCGTGCGCTGCGCCGCCGCGCACACGGCCCGCACCTCCGGCAGCAGATCGGCGAGCGCGTTGGCGGTGGGCACCACGGACTGCGCGAGCGTCTTGTCCGGGAGGCTCTCGAGGATCTGGTGGAAGCGGTCCAGACCCCGGCGGAACCGGTCGTGGGCGCGGCGCCACACGCCCAGACCGAGCTCGGCCTCGTCACGGCGAGCGGCGCGGTAGTCGCGCAGGAATGCCACGGGCGGTCCTTTCGAGTGGAGACAGTCCATCCTACGGCGGCCCGGCCCGCCCTCCGTGCGCGCGGAGGGCGGGCCGGGCCCGGCGACGGGCCGGGACCGGGCCGTCCGCGGCCGTGCCGAGGGGTGCGCTCAGGGGACGAGCAGGACCTTGCCGATGTGCGTGCCGGAGTCGAAGTACTCGTGGGCCCGCGCGACCTCGTCCAGGGGGAAGGTGCGGTCCACGACCGGGCGGACGGCGCCGGACTCGACGTGGGGCCACACGTGCTCCCGCACGGCGGCCATGATGCGGGTCTTCTCCGCCACGGACCGCGGGCGCAGCGTGGTGCCGATCACGGCGGCCCGCTTGGCCATGAGCTTGCCGAGGTCCAGCTCCCCCGTGCGTCCGCCCTGGGTGGCGATGACCGCGATCCGGCCGTTGGTGGCCAGCGCGTCCAGGTTGCGCCCCAGGTAGGAGCCGCCCACGACGTCGAGCACGATGTCGGCGCCGTGCCCGTCCGTGAGCTCCCGCACGCGCGCCACGAAGTCCTCCTGCCGGTAGTCGATCGCCTCGGCGCCGAGCCGCCGTGCAGCCTCGGCCTTCTCCGGGCTGCCGACCGTGGTGAGCACGCGCAGGCCGAGGGCCCGGCACATCTGGAGGGCGTTGGTGCCGATCCCGCCGGTGCCGCCGTGCACCAGGACCGTCTCGCCCTCGCGGGCGGCGGCGGCCATGAAGACGTTGGAGAACACCGTGGCGCACACCTCCGGCAGGCCGGCGGCGGCGACGAGGTCCACCCCGGCGGGCGCGGGCAGGACCTGGCCGGCCGGGACGACGACCTCCTCGGCGTAGCCCCCGGAGTCCAGGAGGGCGACGACCTCGGCGCCGGGGGCGAACCCGGAGACGGCCGGCACCTCGGGGCCGAGCTCCTGCACCGTGCCCGAGACCTCGAGGCCGAAGACGGTCGACGCCCCGGGCGGGACCGGGTACCTGCCCAGCCGCTGCATGACGTCCGCCCGGTTGATCCCGGCGGCCCGGACCCGGATCCGCACCCCGTCGGGCGTGAGCTCTGGGGCGGGGACCTCGGCGACGGCGAGGACCTCCGGTCCGCCGGGGGTGGTCTCGAGCACTGCGCGCATGGTGGGGCCTTCCGGTCGGGGGCGACGGTCGCTCCCATTGTGTCGCGGGGCGGGCACCCGGTCACCCGGCGTCGGCCCGTGGCGAACAGGCGGACGCCGGCGCCGCCCTCAGCGGATCGAGGCGTAGGCGTCGAGGGCGCGGCCGCGGCTGGCCGGCAGGTCCACGACCGGCTCGGGGTAGCCGACCGACGGTCCGAGCAGACCGGGCTCGTGCGGGTCCACGCCCTCGTCGCCGGCCAGCTCGGGGATCCAGCGGCGGATGTAGCGGGCCTCGGGGTCGAACTTCCGGCCCTGGGTCAGCGGGTTGAAGATCCGGAAGAACGGGCTCGCGTCCGCGCCGGAGCCCGCGACCCACTGCCAGTTCCCGGGCCCGCTCGCCGGTTCGGCGTCCACGAGCGTCTCCCAGAACCACTGCTCCCCCACCCGCCAGTCGACCAGCAGGTTCTTGGTGAGCAGGGACCCGGCGACCATCCGGACCCGGTTGTGCATCCACCCCGTGGCCCGCAGCTGCCGCATGCCCGCGTCCACGAGCGGGAAGCCGGTGCGCCCCTCCTGCCAGGCCCGGACGTCGCCGGCCGCCTCCGCCGCGTCCCGCCACGGGAACGCGTCGAAGGCCGGGCGGACGTGGCGCACGTGCAGGTCCGGCACCTGGTGGAGCAGGTGCCAGTTGAACTCCCGCCAGCCCAGCTCGGCCAGGAACTTCTCCAGCCCCGGGCTGCTCCCCTGCTCGGACCGGTGCCGGACGGCCGCGTCCCAGACCGCGAACGGGCTGATCTCGCCCCACCGCAGGTGCGGGGAGAGCCGGCTGGTGCCGTCCCGGTCGGGCCGGTCGTGGCCCTCGGCGTAGTCCTCGACGCGGTCCAGGAAGTCGTCCAGCCGCTCCCACGCGGCCGCCTCCCCGGGCGTCCACACCGCGGCCAGCCCGGCCGCGCGCTCCGGGGACGGCACCAGGTCCCAGTCGACCTGGTCCTCGGTGCCGGCGGCCGCCGCCACCTCCGCGGCGGCCCCCCGGCCCGGCCCGGGCACGGGGAGCGGCTGCCGGATCTCCAGCGCCCGGAGCGCCTTCCAGAAGGGGGTGAACACCTTGTACGGGCCGCCGGCGCCGGTGCGCAGGGTCCACGGCTCGTGCAGCAGCGCGGCCTGGAACGAGTGCGCCTCCACCCCGTGCTCGGCGCACCACTGCTTCACTCCGGCGTCCACGGCGAGCTCGGGCCCGCCGTAGCGGCGGTTCCACGTGATGCCGCCCGCCCCCGTGCGCTCGAGGACCTCGGGGAGCACGGTCCCGGCGGGGCCGCGGCGCAGCACCAGGGGGATGCCCAGCTCCCGGAGCGACTCCCGCAGGGACCGCAGCGACCCGTCCAGCCACCACTTCGCGGCCGCGCCGAGGGGCCGGACCCCCTCGGACTCCTCGTCCAGGACGCAGAGGGCGACCACCGCGCCGCGCCGGCACGCGGCGTCGAGGGCGGGGTGGTCCGTGACGCGCAGATCGTCCCGGAACCACACGATCGTCGTCGTCCCGCGGTCGGGGCTCTCGGGTGCGTCCACGCGCTCACCCTACCGGGGCTTTGGCGGCGTTCCGGGCGCCGTGGAAGAATGGGCTGCGCGCTCCGCCGCCCCCGCCGGGGACCGGGCGGGCGCGGGGAAGGTTGTCCGAGCGGCCTAAGGAGCCGGTCTTGAAAACCGGTGTGCGGTGACCCCGTACCAAGGGTTCAAATCCCTTACCTTCCGCCTCCGCACGAGGCCCCCACCGCGAACCGGCCGGTGGGGGCCCCGTCCCGTCCCGGGGCCGGAGAAATGTCGCGGTGTCGTGGCTCGCCGTTCACCTCCGCGTGCTGAAATGGGGACAACGCACCGCCGCATCCCCCGGAGGACCCCCATGGCGCCCCAGAAGCACCGTCCTGCCCTGCTCGCCGCGCTCGCCGCCGGCGCCGTGGTCACCTCGACCGGTCTGGTCCTCCCCGCGGCGTCCGCCCAGGGGACGGCGCCCCCGCCGGCACCGGGCGCGGGGGCGACCGCGGCCGGGGAGACGGCCGTCGAGCTGCTCTACTTCAACGACTACCACGGCCGGCTCTCCTCCGACCCCCTCCTCTTCGCGGGCGCGGTCGAGCAGCTGCGCGCGGAGAACGAGGACGGCACGCTGCTGCTGTCCGGCGGGGACAACGTGGGCGCCTCCGAATACGTCTCGGCCGTGCAGCAGGACGACCCCACGCTCGACGTGCTCGACGCGCTCGAGCTCGACGCCTCCGCCGTGGGCAACCACGAGTTCGACCGGGGCGCGGACGACCTGACCGGCCGCATCACCGAGCGCGCCGGCTTCCCCTACCTGGCGGCCAACGTCACCGGCCCGGACGGCGAGCTCGTCACCGAGGCGTCCGCGACGTTCGACGTCGAGGGCGTGCGCGTGGGCGTGGTCGGCGCCGTCACCCAGCAGACCGCCACGCTCGTCTCGCCCGGCGCGATCGAGGGCATCACCTTCGGCGACCCCGTCGAGGCCGTCAACGCCGAGGCCGAGCGGCTCGAGGCGGACGGGGCCGACGTCGTGGTGGCCGTCTACCACGAGGGCGCCGCCGACGCGGCCGACGCCCTCGGCGACCGGCTGGTGACCGGCACCAGCGCGACCGTGGACGTGGTGCTCAACGGGCACACCCACCAGGTCTACGACGAGGGCGTCGACGTGGACGGCGACGGCGACCTCGACCGCGCGGTCCTGCAGGCCGGCTCGTACGGCGGCAGCCTCGGGCGGATCTCCCTGAGCTACGACGAGGCCGCCGACGACGTCGACCTCACCACCGGCGTGCTGGCCGTCGACGAGGTCGTCACCGCGACCGAGGAGGAGCTGGTCGCCCGGTATCCGCGCGTCGCGGAGGTCGCCGGGATCGTCGCGGACGCCGAGGCGGTGGCCCTGGAGCGGGGCAGCACCCCGGTCGGCGAGATCACCGGGGACATCACCACCGCCTACGGTCTGCGGGACGGCGTGCAGGCCCGCGACGACCGCGGCGCCGAGTCGAGCCTCGGCAACCTGGTCGCCGAGTCCATCCGCGACAGCCTGGACGAGTCGGACGGCGTGCAGATCGGCCTCATCAACCCCGGCGGCCTGCGCGCCGACCTCCTCTGGGCGGACGACCCCGGCCAGGCCATCGACGGCGAGCGCGACGGCGTGGTGACGGAGTCCGAGGCCAACCAGGTGCTGCCCTTCGCCAACAACCTCACCACCGTGACCCTCACCGGCGAGCAGTTCGAGCGGGTCCTCGAGCAGCAGTGGCAGCCCGAGGGATCGTCCCGGCCGTACCTGCAGCTGGGGCTGTCCGAGAACGTGTCCTACACCTTCGACGCCGCCCGCCCGGCCGGTGAGCGGATCACCTCGATCACGGTCGACGGGCAGCCCGTCGACCCGGCCGCCGAGTACGTGATCGGCTCGGTGTCCTTCCTGGTGGAGGGCGGCGACAACTTCACCGGCCTGACCGAGGGCACCGACGTCACCGACACCGGCCGGATCGACCGCGACGCCTGGATGGAGTACCTCGCCGCCAACAGCCCGCTGTCCCCCGAGTTCGACCGCCGGTCCGTGGCGCTGACCGGGGCCGCCGCGGACGGCTGCACCGTGACCTTCGACGTCTCTTCCCTGGACATGACCTCCCTGGGCGCACCGGAGAACACCTCGCTGAGCGTGCGCGCGGGCGACCCGGACGGCACTGAACTCGGCACGGCACCGGTCACCGACGGCACGACCTCGGTCAGCCTCGACACGACCGGCCTGGCCGACGACGCCGCCGTGTGGCTGGTCGCCGAGCCGTCCGGCACGCAGGTCCGCGTGCCGGAGGCTGTCCTGGACCTGCCCACCGACTGCGCCACCGAGCCGGAGCCCACCGACAGGCCGACCCAGCCGCAGAAACCCGGCACGGGCCACTCCGGCGAGCACCCCGGCCAGGGCGAGCCCGGCCGCGGCGACTGGAAGCACGGCTCCGAGCGGGCCCACCAGGTCCTCAGCCGTCTCTTCGGCTGAGCCCCGATCGTTCTCTCCCCTTCTCCCCCTGCCCCCACTGAAGGAACTCCCCACCGTGAACAAGCTGTTCTCCCTGCCCCTGAGCGGGGCTCTGGCCGCGGCCCTGCTCGCCGCGCCGCTGACCGTGCCCGTGCACGCCGCCCCGGATGGGGCGAACGTGGTCATCAACGAGGCCTACACCAACGGCGGCTCGGCCAACGCCGTCTACACCCACAAGTTCGTCGAGCTCTACAACCCCACGGTCCAGCCGGTGGACCTCACCGGCTGGACCCTGCAGTACCGCTCCGCGTCCGGCACCGGAACCGTCACCAGCACGGTGGCGCTGTCCGGGACCATCGCCCCGGGCGGCTACTTCCTGGTCCAGGGCGGGTCCAACGCGGGCAGCGGTGCCGCGTTGCCCGCCCCCGACCTCGCCACCTCGTTCAACCCGGCGGGCGTCTCCGGGACGATCGTGCTCTCCGACGGCGAGCAGCCCCTGGCCGCCCCCACTGGCTCGGTGACCGGTACCGACGGGCTCGTGGACCTGCTCGGCTACGGCACCTCCAACACCTACGAGACCGCGCCCGCCACGGGCCCGTCGGCGAATGCGGACCCGAAGTCCATGACCCGCGCCGACGGCGTGGACACCGACGACAACTCCGCCGATTTCACCGCCACGACCGCGGTGACCCCGCAGAACTCCGGTGGCAGCGGGGGCGAGCCCGCCCCCGAACCGGTCCCCGAGCCGAGCCCGGAGCCCGCCGCCCCGCCGGTGGAGCTGGCGATCCGGGACATCCAGGGCACCGGCGACGTCTCCCCCAGGGCCGGACAGGCCGTGACCACCCGCGGCGTGGTCACCGCCGTCTACGCCACCGGCGGGCTCAACGGCTGGTACCTCCAGACCCCTGGCACCGGTGGCGACCTGGACACCGCCGCCCACGACGCCTCCGACGGCGTCTTCGTGTACTCACCCTCGGCCGTGGCGAACGTGGAGCTCGGCCAGTTCGTCGAGGTCACCGGGACGGTCGCCGAGTACCACGGACAGACCCAGATCAGCGTGCACCCGGAGGGGGTCACGGTCCTCGACGAGGCCGCCGAGGCGGTCGAGCCCGCCGCCGTCGGCTGGCCCACGGACGAGGCGGAGCGCGAGGACCTCGAGGGCATGCTCCTGGACCCGGCCGGTGAGTTCGTGATCACCGACAACTACGCCCTGAACGGCTACGGCGAGATCGGCCTGGCGGCCGGCACCACCCCGCTCGTGCAGCCCACCGCCGTGGGCGCGCCCGGCTCGCCGGAGGCCGCCGCCCAGGCCGCGGACAACGAGGCCCGGTCCGTCCTGCTCGACGACGGCGCCACGACCAACTACGGCAACTTCGCCAACGCCTCGGTCCCCCTCCCCTACCTCTCTCCCACGACCCCGATGCGGATCGGCGCGCCCGTGGACTTCGTGGCGCCGGTGGTGCTCGGCTACTCGTTCGAGGAGTGGCGCCTCCAGCCCACGACCCGGGTGACCGGGGACAACGCCCAGGACGCCCCCGTGGTCGCCGAGAACACCCGCACCGCCGCCCCCGAGGACGTCGGCGGGGACGTGCAGCTGGCCACGTTCAACGTGCTGAACTACTTCACCACCACCGGCGACGAGCTGACCGGCTGCACCTACTACACGGACCGCGCCGGGGACCCGGTCTCGGTGCGCGGAGGCTGCGACGCCCGCGGGGCGGCCGAACAGGAGGACCTTCAGCGCCAGCAGGCCAAGATCGTCGCCGCGATCAACGCCCTGGACGCCGAGGTCGTCTCCCTGGAGGAGATCGAGAACTCCGCGAAGTTCGGCAAGGACCGGGACCAGGCCCTGTCCGACCTGGTCGAGGCCCTCAACACCGCCGCCGGTACCGAGCTCTGGGCGTACGTGCCGTCACCGGCCGAGCGACCCGCCGTCGAGGACGAGGACGTCATCCGCACCGCGTTCATCTACCAGCCGGCCGCACTCGAGACCGTGGGCGAGTCCGTGATCCTGGACGACGAGGAGAACTTCGACAACGCCCGCGAGCCGCTGGCCCAGACGTTCCGCCCCGCCGGCGGGGACGCGGGCGGCGACTTCACGGTGGTCGTCAACCACTTCAAGTCCAAGGGCTCCGCCCCCTCCACCGGCCCCAATGCGGACGCCGGGGACGGCGCCGGGGCCTGGAACGCCGACCGCACCGCCCAGGCCCGGGCCCTGGTGGCCTTCGCCGAGGAGCTCAAGACCACCCAGGGCACCGACCGGGTCTTCCTGGCCGGTGACTTCAACTCCTACGACCAGGAGGACCCGATGCGGGTCCTGCACGAGGCCGGCTACACGAACCTGGCGCCAACGGGCGAGCACTCCTACGCCTTCGGCGGGATGGTCGGCTCCCTCGACCACGTCCTGGCCTCTCCGGCCGCGGCCGGGATCGTCACGGGCTCGGACATCTGGGAGATCAACGCCCACGAGTCGGTGGGCCTGGAGTACAGCCGGCACAACCACAACGTGGTCGACCTCTACGCGGCCGACCCGTACCGGGCCTCCGACCACAACCCGGAGATCATCGGCCTGGCCCCCGCCGGCGCCGGGCCCGCCGGCCCGCAGAAACCGGGCAGGGGCAACTCCGGCGAGCACCCCGGCAAGGGCCTCCGGGAGCACGCCGACGACCGGGCCCGCGAGGTCCTGCACCGCCGCCTCGGCTGACCCGGCCGCGGCGCGCCGGCCGGCCCCGGTGCCCCCGGGGTCAGTCGCGTGCCGGGGCCGGGCCCAGCACCGCCGCGGCGATGCGGTCGGCGTCCGCCAGGGTCCGGGCACCCAGCTCCGCGGACGCCCCGGCCTCCGCGGCGATCGCCACGCCCCACTGGACGGCCGAGAGCTGCAGGCCGAGCACGAGGACGCCGGGCTCCACGCCGCCGTCGACGCGCACGGCCCGGTACGGGGGCCGGGTGACGTCCAGCCCGGTGCCGGGCACGGTCGCGACGCCGTCCCGGGTCTCCATGGCCCGGACCCGCACCAGGCCCTCCCGGTGCATCGCGGACAGCAGCGGGGAGATGTTGCGCCGGACGTCGTTGGGCGGGGACATGGCCTCCACGAGGTGTTCGGCGCGGAAGGGCTCGTCCTTGACCCAGGGGGAGCTCGCCACGAACCGGCCCTCCTCCTCGTCCACGAGGAACTGCGGGTCCGGGCCCAGGAAGCGCACCACGCCGGCACGGGCCAGCGCCGCCAGCTGCTGGTTCCGCAGCACCGGCGGCCCGGAGGCGAGCCCCTCCACGAAGGGCTCGAACGTGCGCCGCAGCTCGTCGGTCCAGGAGGCGTCGCTGATCCCGAGGTCCGCCAGCACGGCCTTGAGCACGGTGCGCGCGGCGTTGAGCGAGGCGACGGCCATCTGCAGCGGGTCGTCCTCGCCGGCCAGCGCGCCGTGCACGTCCCGGTCCAGGTGGTGGACCAGGGCCGCCGCGTACTCGTCGTGGGAGCCGAAGCTGAGCCCCTCGAAGGGGCGGGCCAGCCGGAGGGCGTTGAGCTGCCGTCCCGGGACCACCGCGGACGCGATGAGCCGCTCGGCCTGGGAGGTCCAGGGCCCCTCGGGGTGGTCGTCGCCGGTGCCGAGCACGGCGTCGAAGCGCGCCAGGAACTCCTGCGGGTCGGTCTCGAAGGCGTCCGGGGCGGTCCGCGCCAGGACGGAGTAGTAGTTCCACTGGGCGTCCTTGCGGATCAGCGGATAGAGGTCCGTCTCGAAGGACAGCGGTCCCTCCGCCCGCGCCGCGAGCGCCCGCACGGCGTCGAGGGTGAAGAACCGGGTGACGAGGGAGCCGGCGTAGTAGCCCTCGAGCACCGCCTTGGAGCGGTACGGGGCGCCGCGGCGGGAGCCGGCCACGATCACGGGCTCCCGCCCCGAGGGGTGGTAGACGTAGCGCTCCCCGTCCTGGGTGTAGATCCCGCCGCGGCCCTCGGTGACCTGGGCCAGGACGTCGCAGAAGTTCAGGCCCATGCCGCGCACCAGCACGGTGCGCCCGGCGGGCAGGTCGTCCCAGTGCACGTCGGCGGGCACGGCGGGCGGCCAGTAGGTCAGCCCGAGCTCGGCGGCGCCGTCCACGAGCTCCCGCTGGTCGGGGCGCAGGTCGGCGTCGAGGTGGCCCAGGGCGAGCACCACGGCGTCCGCCGGGAGGTTCTGCCCGCCGCTGATCTCCACGTCGTAGCGGTGCCGGGCGTGCTCCCGCACGTGCACGCCCACGGCCTCGGCCCGGTGCACGGCGAGCTGCACGGTGGCGGGGAGGGCGTCCTGCAGCGTGCGGAAGATCCAGGAGAGGTAGACCCCGTACATCCGCCGGGACGGATAGGACTGGGGCGTCATCCGGGTCAGGTGCGCGGCGTCGTCGGGGTCCACGGCGATGGTCCCCGCCACGGCGGCGAGCCGCCAGTGCTCGAAGCTCATGTTCCGCAGCGGCTCGAGCGGGTCCACGGGCAGCACGCCGTCGTCGGCGATCACCGTGGGGAACACCGAGGGCGTGTTCATGAGGTACAGCGGGGACTGGTTCGTCCGCCACACGTGCCCCGGACCGGGCGGGAAGGGGTCGACGACGTCGATGCGCACCCGGGCGCCCGAGGCCGCGGCGCGGGCCGCGAGCCGCTCCACGGCCGAGAGCCCGCGCGGGCCCGCCCCGATCACCGTGACCCGTCGTTCGGAACCTGGCCTGCCCGTTGCGCTCATGGCCCTCAGGATATCGACCCGCCCGCCGGGCCACGGGCACGGGGCTGCGCCTACGATGGCGGACATGACCGAGACCGCGCAGACCGCCGCCCGCCCGACCGCCGAGCAGCCGCACGACGAGAACCTGTGGCTGGAGGAGATCACGGGGGCCGCGCCCCTGGAGTGGGTCGCCGGGCAGAACGCCCGCACCCTGGCGGCGCTCGAGAGCCCGCGGCTGCGCCGCCTCGAGGCCGACGTGCTCGCGGTCATGGACTCGACCGAGCGGATCCCCATGGTCGCCAAGCACGGGCCGCACTACTACAACTTCTGGCGCGACGCCGAGCACCCCCGCGGCGTCTTCCGCCGCACCACGTGGGAGTCCTGGCTCGGCGGGGACACCGAGTGGGAGGTCCTGCTCGACGTCGACGCGCTGGCCGCCGTGGAGGGCGTCGACTGGGTCTGGGGCGGGGCCCGGCTGCTGCGCCCGCAGTACACCGGCGGGCGGCACCGGCGGGCGCTGCTCAGCCTCTCCCCCGACGGCGGCGACGCGAAGCGGGTGCGCGAGTTCGACCTCGACGAGCGCCGGTTCGTGCCCGGCGGCTTCGACGTCCCCACGGCGAAGTCCACCGTGACGTGGGTGGACGCCGACACCCTGCACGTGGGCACCGACTTCGGCCCCGGCTCGATGACCACCTCCTCCTACCCCCGCACCGTGCGCGTCCTGCGCCGCGGGCAGGACCTCGCCGAGGCCCGGCAGGTGTTCGAGGTGGCCGAGGACCACGTGCAGGCGGTGCTCGTGCGGGACCACACCCCGGGCTTCGTCCGGGACGTGGCCGTGGACGTGGTCGACTTCTTCGCCTCCCGGACCTACCTGGTGCGGGAGGAGGAGCTCGTGCACGTCGACGTCCCCGACTCGGTGACGGTGGACCTGCACCGTCAGTGGCTGCTGCTGCGCCCGCAGGAGGAGCTCGAGCTGGACGGGACCGTGCACCCGGCCGGGGCCCTGCTCGTGGCCGAGCTCGAGGCGTTCCTGGCCGGGGACCGCTCCGTGACCGCCGTGTTCGTCCCGGACGCGCGCACGTCGCTGCAGTCCTGGTCCTGGACGGCCGACCGGCTGATCCTCAACCTGCTGCGGGACGTCTCCTCGGTGGTCCGCGTCGCCGAGCCGGGCCCCTGGACCTCGTCCGAGCTGCCCGGGGCGCCGGCCCTGCACAGCGTGGACGCCTACGCCGTCGACGACGAGGACCCGGAGGCGGGCAACGACTACTGGCTCGTGGCGACCGGCTTCCTCACCCCGACCACCGTGTCCCGCGGCACCCTCCCGGCCCGCGGCGGGGTGACGGCCCCGCCGCGGGTGGCGAGGACCGCCCCCGCGTTCTTCGACACGACCGGGCTCTCGGTCGAGCAGCACTTCGCGGTCTCGGCGGACGGCACCCGGGTGCCCTACTTCCAGGTGGGCCCCGCCGACCCGGTCCTCGACGGGCGGAACCCGACGCTGCTCTCCGGCTACGGCGGCTTCGAGGTCTCCCGGACCCCCGCCTACTCCGGGGCCCTCGGGCGGTCCTGGCTGACCCGCACCGACGACGCCGGGCGGTCCGGGGTCTACGTCCTCGCCAACATCCGCGGCGGCGGCGAGTACGGCCCCGCGTGGCACCGGGCCGCCCTGCAGGGGAACCGGCACCGGGCGTACGAGGACTTCGCGGCCGTCGCCGCGGACCTGCAGAACCGCGGGGTGTGCACCCGGGGAACGCTCGCGTGCTCGGGCGGCTCCAACGGCGGGCTGCTCGTGGGCAACATGCTCACCGGGCACCCCGAATTGTTCGGGGCGATCTCCTGCGGGGTGCCGCTGCTGGACATGCGCCGCTACACGAAGCTGTCCGCGGGCTACTCCTGGATCGCGGAGTACGGCGACCCGGACGACCCGGAGCAGTGGGAGTCCGTCCGCACGTTCTCGCCGTACCACCTGCTGGAGGAGGGGCGGGACTACCCGGACGTCCTGTTCTGGACCGCCACGAGCGACGACCGCGTGGGCCCCGTCCAGGCGCGCAAGGCCGCCGCGCGGATGCTCGGCATGGGCTACGAGAACGTGTGGTTCTACGAGGCCACCGAGGGCGGGCACGCGGGCGCGGGCGACAACAAGCAGGCCGCCCGCCTGCACGCGCTGTCCCACGAGTTCCTCTGGACGGCGCTGCACCGGGGCTGAGCCCCGGCGCGGGTCAGCGGCGCTCGCGGTCCGGGACGGTCCAGCCCATCAGGAGGGACACCACCCCGATGATCAGGGTGGCGAGCACCGCCGTCCAGAGGAAGGAGTCGATCTCGAGCCGCAGGGGCGTGAAGGAGCTCAGCCAGGACGTCAGCCACAGCATCGCCGCGTTGACCACGATGGCGAACAGGCCCAGCGTGAGGCAGGTGATCGGCAGGGACAGGATCGTCAGCACGGGCCGCACGACCGCGTTCACGGCGCCGAAGACCAGGCCGACGAACAGGTAGGCCAGGACCGACGCCGTGGTCTCGCCCCCGACGGCCGAGACGACGGACGGGTCCGCCGCGATGCCCATCCCGGGCAGGATCCAGGCGGCCACCCAGATGGCGAGCGCGTTGACGAGGACACGGAGCAGGAAGGACATGGCCCCATCCTGTCAGGAACGGCGGGTGACGGCGGCCCAGCCCACGAGCGCGGCCGCGCCGCACAGCGCCAGGCCCAGGGTGAGGGCGATCCGCCCCGCGTCCACGGCGGGGCGCCACGTGACGCTGTCCCCCCGGACCACGTACACCCCGGCCGGCTCGGCGTGCACGCCGTAGCCCACGCCCGATCCGCTGCCCGAGCTGTCCTTCTCCTCGCCCGAGCCCCCGCCACCGCCGCCCCAGCCCCTGACGCGGGCCACGGGCACGACCGTGGTGCCGTACGCCTCGTACGCCTCCCCGAAGACCCGGCGCACCGTCACGGCGTCGACGGCCTCCTCGAGGACGGAGCGGTCCGTGAGCCCGGCGCGCCAGGCGGGGGCGGGGCGGGGCGCACCGGGTGCGGCGGGCGTGGTCTGCGGACGGTCCTGCTCCGGCATGGTGGCCTCCTGGGCTCGGGCGCCGGCGGCGCGCTGAGCCCCAGTCTAGGAAGCCGCCGGCCCCCGGTCACGGGGCGGCCGCAGATGACGGGCCCGGGCGCGGGCTCGGAACGCGAAACACCCCGGACCGCGGGTCCGGGGTGTTTCCGACGTCCTGGGACGTCACGAGCGCGGAGACGGGGGGATTTGAACCCCCGGTCGAGTTTAACCCCGACCCTTCATTAGCAGTGAAGTCCATTCGGCCGCTCTGGCACGTCTCCATCCGTGGCCCACCACGCGGGTGGACAACACGGGCCAGCTTAAGGGAGGACCGGGCACGGGGTCAAAGCCGACGGCGTCCGTGCCGCCCGGCGAGCACCGAGCGGTAGAGCCGGTCGAGGTCCGCCCCGATCCGCTCGGACCCGTAGACGGAGCGGATCTCCGCCGCCATGGCCTCCGGGCCCAGCAGGCCGGGATCCGCCACGACGTCGAGCACGGCGCCGCCGAAGGCCTCAGGGGTGCGCTCGGCCACGAGGCGCCCGTTGCCCGGGTGCACGAAGTCACCCTGCCCGCCGAGGGCGCCCATGACCACCGGCCGGCCCGCGGCGAGGGCCTCGGCCGCCGCCACGCAGAACGTCTCGGACCGGCTGGGCAGCAGGAACACGTCGGCGGCGGCCAGGCGCCGCTGCACCTCGTCCGCCCCCACGCTGCCGAGGAGCTGCACGCGCTCCCCCACCCCGAGCCGGCGCGCCCGCTCCCGGACCTCCTGCTCGAGGCCGCCGGAGCCGCACCAGGTGAGGCGGACGTCGTGGCCGGCGGCGCGCAGCCACGCCACGGTGTCCACGGCCAGGAGAGGGTCCTTGATCTCGCGCAGGGCGCCGACCGCGACGAGCTCCAGGGTGTGCCCCCGCGGCGGGTCCGTGACGTGCGCGGCGTGGTCGACCACGTTGCCGATCCGCTCCACCCGCTCGGCCGGCGCGAAGCGGCGCAGCACGTCGCACATCATGGTGCTCACGCCGGTGACGCGGTCCGGGACGCGCAGGATCCGGCGGCTCCCGGCGAGGAGCCGCCACACGGGCCCGTTCTGCTCGGGGGTGAGCACGCCGTTCCAGTGCTCCGTGTGCACCCACGGGCGGCGTCCTGCGAGCGGCAGGCAGACGAGCGCCGCCGAGAAGGGCATGGTGTGCAGGACGTCCGCCCCGGTCAGGTGGCGGCGGAGCGCGGCGTACGCCCGCAGCAGCGTGAGCGGGCGCAGGGGGTGGAAGGGTAGCCGGAGCACCGGCACCCCGTCCCACTCCTCCGGGACGGCCGGCCCGGTGCGCAGCAGCCGCAGGTGCAGCACCCGGACGTCGTGGTGGCGGGCGGCGGCGCGCACGTGCCGGGGGACGAACGGCGTCTCCCCGGGGCGCTCCCCCGACGGGTACCAGGTGCTGACGACGAGCACGCGCACGGCGCTCAGCCCCCTACCGCGCCGGTGCGACCGGGGGCGGCGTCGGGCGCGGTGCCGGACGGGGGGCCGGACGCGGTGCCGGAGACGGTGCTGGACGGGGTGGGGGCGGCGATCATGGTGCCACCCTATCGGCGGGGCCACGGCCGGGGCGGTCCGGGGACCGCGCCGGGGCGCGAGTAGACTCGGGCGCGATGACCAGCCCAGCCCCCGGGTCGGCCGCCTGATGTCCCGGCTGCGCTCGATCCTCTTCCCGCCGCCCAACCACGCGAACACCGACAACCCCCTGGGGTCGGCGTTCGCGCTGACCGTGGTGGCCGTGTTCGTCCAGGGGCTGTCCCGCTTCGGCTACAGCGTCCTGGTGGGCAACCTGCTGGGCCAGGAGGCGCTCGCCGAGGTCAACCTGACGATCTCGCTGGCCCTCTTCCTCGTCCTGCTGTGGCCCCAGGCCTCGGGCACGGGGGCCGCCAAGTTCATCGCGATGGCCCGGGGCCGCCAGGACCCCGAGGGGCAGGCGGCGACGGCCTCCTTCACCGCGAGCAGCGCGTCCGCGGGGATGGCGCTGCTGTCCGTCTCGGCGGTGCTCTACGCCGCGTTCGCGCTCGAGCTCTCCTGGGGCTTCGCGCTCTCGGCGGGCCTGCTCGTGCTCTCCCTGTCGGCCTACAACTTCGTGCGCGGCGTCCGCACGGGCAACAACCAGTTCGTGACCACGACGGCGTGGGACACCATCAGCTCGTTCCTCACCCTCACCCTGCTGCTGCTGGTCCTGCTCGCCGGCTGGCACTGGGTCCTGCTGCTGCCCCTGATCCTCGGCTACACGGTCTACGCGCTGCCCTCCTGGCCCCGCCGCACCGGGGCGCGCCTCGACCCGGCGGTGCGCCGGGAGATCCTGGTCTTCACCGCGTGGGGATCGGCCCACCTGCTGGCGGCGAGCGGTCTGATGCAGCTGTCCCTGGTGATCGGCGACAGCTTCGCCACGAAGGCGGAGGTCGGCCTCTACGCCGCCGCGGTGTCCCTGGCCACCCCCGCCAGCATGCTGTCCGGGGCGATGCTCACCGCGCTGTCCCCCAGCGTGGCCCGGATGTACGCCGCCGGGGACACCGCGGGCCTGACCCGGCAGGTGGACACGATCCTGCGGACGATGGTCACGGTGTTCCTGCCGGTCTTCGGCGTGGGCGCCCTGTGGGCGGAGCCGGTGCTCCGGGTGGTCTACTTCGGGGACCCCGAGTTCGCGGAGGCCGAGCCGCTGCTGGTCCTGCTGTTCCTGGCCGTCTCGGCGACCAGCTTCAACGCCGCGAACGCCCGGCTCAACGGCACCGAGCCCTGGGGGGTCAAGGTGCTCGCCGCCGCCAACGGCCTGGGTCTGGTCGTGGGCGTGGTGACGATGCTCCTGCTGGGCCCGGAGCTCGGCATCACCGCCTCCGCGGTGGGATACCTCGTGGGCTCGCTGCTGAGCGCGGTGCTGCCGCTGCTGGTGGTCTGGCGGCTCGACCGGATGCGGTGGGGCACGGTCCTGCTGCGGATCGTGGCCGGCTACGCGATGATCCTGGTCGCGCTGCAGGTGCTCGGCCCCGACTTCCGGGTGCTGCCGGCGCTCGGGGCGACCGCCGTGTTCCTCGCGGTCTGGGCCGGGCTCAGCGCCCGGGACCTGCGGCCGGCCCTGCGCGCCGCGGGCGCCCGGCTCCGCCGCTGAGCACGCCCCCCGCCCACCCGGCCCCCGCTCACCCGGCGGGCCGGGCCCGCTGCCCGAACTGCCGGTCGAACTGCTCCGCGAAGGCCGGGACCATCGTGACCACGTAGTCGCGGGGCATGTGGTTGTCGTCCATGTAGACCCAGCGGTTGCCGATCCGGGACGGGCACGTGCCGTCGGGGCAGATCCAGTCGCTCATGTCGAGGCTGACGAAGTTCCCGTGCCGCCCCGTCAGCGCGTCGGCCGGGTTCTGCGGGGCCAGCTTCTGCGCCCGCGGCGGGTTGCACCGCTCGGCGTCCGGGCCGTCCTGGTCGATGCAGGTGACCATGTTGAAGGGGAACCGCGGGTTGTCCCGGATCCCGACCACCGTGATGCCCCGCTCGCCGAGGTCCGCCAGGACCTGGGCGAACCCGGGGGCGATCTGCTCGCCGGGCCCCTCGTCGGCGGTCACGGTGGACGTGGTGAGCACGACGTCGATCCCGTGGTCCTCGATGTACCGGTCGGTGAGCCCGATCAGCTCCTGGCACTCGGTGTTGTCGGTGGTCTCCACGGGCTGGAACCGGCAGGCGCCGCGGATGACGGAGACCAGGTTCCAGCCGCGGTCCTCGGCGACGCGCTGGAACGCCGGCAGCCACTGCTCGGCGTGGGAGTTGCCGATCACCATGGCGTCGACCTCGGCGTCCCGGTCGACCGGCAGGGTCGAGCAGGCCACCTTGTAGCCGTCGAACCACTCCTCCGTCGCGGCGTCGCAGGACTCCGGCAGCTCGGACCACTGCCCCTCGCGGACCAGCGGGTTCGGGATCGTGGGCACCTGCGGGTCCTGCTCCCAGGCGAGGTCCCCGGTCAGCACCGCGGCCCCCGGGTTCTCGAGCGCGGCCTGCTCCGCGGCCTCCTGGGCGTGCCGGTCGAGGACCAGCCGCGCCCCGGAGGCGGGGACCAGCACGAGGGCCACGCACAGCACCACGAGGCCGAGCTGGTGCAGGCTCGCGCGGGGTCCGGTGCGGGGCCGGAGGGGCCGCTCGACGAGCCGGTGCACCAGCACGCCCAGCACGATGCTCCCCAGGAGGATGAGCAGCCCGTGCCCCAGCGTGGCCTTGGCGCGGTCCGTGACCACCAGGTAGGTGACGAGCACCGGCCAGTGCACCAGGTAGACGGCGTAGGACGCCTCGCCCAGGACCAGCAGGGGCCGGCGGCTGAGCAGGGCGTCGGCCCCGCGGGGGTCGCCGGTGTGCCCGGCCAGGATCACCAGGGCCGCCCCGGTCAGCGGCCACAGCGCCGCCCAGCCCGGGAAGGAGCCCTGGACGTCGAGGACGAGTCCGCACACGGCGATGGCCACGAGCCCGGTCCAGCCCAGGAGGAGGCGCAGCGCGCCCGGCAGGGTGACGCCGCGCAGCACGGCCAGGGCCAGCAGGGAGCCGAGGGCGAACTCCCACAGCCGGGCGCGGGTGTCGAAGTAGGCGAAGGCCTGCTCGCTGCTCGTGGAGACCACCGAGAAGGCGAAGGAGGCGAGGAAGACGGCGCTGAACACGCCGGTGGCCACCGTGGTGACGGTCCACCGGGTGCGCTCGGCGATCAGCCCGCACAGCGCGAGGAGCAGTGGCCACAGCAGGAACACCTGGCCCTGCACGGACAGGGACCAGAAGTGCTGGAACGGGCTGGCCCCGGAGGTGTCCGCGGCGTAGTAGTCGACCGCGTTGAGGGCGAGCACCCAGTTCTGGGAGTACAGCACCGTGGCCGCCGCCTCCTCGATCGCGGCGTACCAGCGGTCGGACGGGAACAGCAATCGCACCACGACGAGGGTGCCCAGGACCGTGACGACGACGGGGGGCAGCAGCCGCGAGAACGTCCTGGCCCAGTAGCGGCCCAGCTGCGGCCCCTTCCCGGCCTCGAGCCGCCGGACGAAGGAGAGCGTCATGAGGAACGCCGAGATGAACAGGAAGACGTCCACCCCGCCCGAGACCCCGCCGATCCACACGTGGTAGACGGCGACCAGGAGGACGGCCACGGTGCGCAGCCCCTGGACCTCGGGGCGGAAGCGGTGGGCGGGGGCGGAGGCGCCCGCCGGGGGCGCGGTGCTGTTCGCGACCCCGGGGGAAGGGTCGGCGGGGAGGAGGCGGCTCATGGAGTTCTCTCGTCGGGCGGGGGGTCGGACGACTGGCTCGGCACCATTGTCACACTGGACGGTGGCGTCTCCCGGTCACACCAGCAGGGACGCGGCCATGAACCGCAGGGGGGCCTCGCGGTGCAGGACCCTGCGCGGGTCCCGGGTGAGCAGGGTGCTGGGCCAGCCGAAGCGGCGACGGGCGTTGTCCACCCGGAGGATGGCCTCCGCCGTTGCCCCCCGCCGGACGACGAGGTCCAGGACCTCCCGGTCCGCGCAGGACAGCACGGCGAGCGCCCGGGGGGCGCGCGACCTGACCAGCTCGAGCAGGCTCCCCACCTGGTGGGCGTCCTCCGGGGACCACCGTCCGGCGGCGGTCCGGCCGCGGACCGCGCCGAAGACCTGGACTCGGAGGATCTTGGCGGCGATCGCCGTCCGCTGCTCCACGGACAGCCCGGCGTACCAGGAGCCGCCGAGCAGGTCGGTCGCCGCGGCGAGGTCGTCCGTCAGGGGCCGGGGCGCGGCACTGATCCGGTCGGCGGCCCCCTCCCGCAGGAGGTAGCCGGCGCCGCGGGGCGCGAGGTCGACCCGCCCGTCGCCGAACCAGGCCCGGGCCACCAGCTCCTGGTCCTCCCCGGTGGCGTACCGGCCGTTGAAGCGGACCCCGCGGTCCACCAGGAGCTCCCGGCGGAGCAGCCCGAAGACGTGGGTCCGGTAGGCGAGCCGGTCCTTGACCGGCTCGAGGTCCGCGCGGCGGAAGGGCCGCGGCACGGGGGTGCGCACCGGCCGGCCGGAGTCCTTGACCAGCCGCGGGAGCACCGCCGCCGAGCCGTGGCGTTCGGCGGTCGCCGTCCAGGCCGCGAGGGCCCCGGGGGCGAGGGTGTCGTCACTGTCCACGAAGGACACGTACCGGGCGCGGGAGCGCTCGAGGGCCAGGTTGCGGGGCCCGGCCGGGTTGCCGGTGCCGTCGAAGCACTCCAGCAGCTCGACGAGCGGACGGTGCTCCGCCGCGAGGCGGTCGCGGATCAGTGCCGCCTCGACGTTGTGGCACACCACCGTGATGTGCACCCCGCCGTGGTCGCCGACCGGGAGCCCCCCGGCCAGCACGGAGCCGACGGCCCGGTCCACGGGCCGGGCGGTGGTGTGCACCGGGATGATGACGTCGACGAGCGGCGCGGGGGCAGGGGACACGCAGGCCAGCGTACAAGACCGCGCCGGGCCCGGCCGCCCGGCGCGGTCCGCGCCTCAGCCCTGGGAGGCCAGGACGAACGGCAGCACGGGTCCGGACCCGGCCCGGCGCAGCGCGCGGGCGGCCACGGCGAGCGTCCAGCGGCTGTCCACGAGATCGTCGACCAGCAGCACCGGGCGCCCGCCCAGCCGGTCCAGCCCCTCCGCGAGCTCGGGCGGCACCCGGAACTTCTCCCACAGGGCCGCGAGGCGGTACGCGCTGTTGCCGCCGTGCCCGCCGGACGGGAAGCCCTCGGGGACGTCGAGCTCCCCGAGATAGGGCAGGTGCCCGACCTCGGCCATGCCCTCCGCCAGGGAGCGCACGAGCCGGGGGCGCGAGCGGGACGGGATCGAGACGACGGCCGCGGGCCGGTCCGACCAGCGCCACTCGGCGAGCACCTGGACGCACGCCCGGCCGAGGGCGGGGTCCACCGGTCCGTCGACCGGCGCGCCCTCCTCGTCGGTGCGGAACACCTCGCGCAGCCGGTTGCCCCAGCCGAGGTCCGTGAGCCGGGCGAGTGCCCGGCCCTCGGCGCAGCGCTCCTCCTCGGGGATCCGGCCCTTGACCTCGACCCCGAGGCGCGGCATCCCGGTGGGCCACTGGGCGCGCGGCTCCACCACGACGCCCACGCGGGTCAGGGCGGCGCCCGCGGAGTCGGTGGCGGACTCGTCGACGGTCGTGGGGTACCAGGGGCCGGCGCAGCTGTCGCAGCGCCCGCAGGGCTCGGCCGTGGCGTCGTCGAGCTGCCGGGCGAGGAACTCCATGCGGCACCCGGTGGTGCGCTCGTACTCGAGCATGGCGTTCTGCTCGGCCACCCGTGCCGCGGCGATCCGGCCGTAGCGCTCGGCGTCGTAGCGCCACGGCACGCCCGTGCTCTGCCAGCCACCTTGCACGCGCTCCACCGCGCCCTCGACGGCGAGCACCTTCAGGAGCAGCTCGAGCGGGCTGCGCCGGACGTCCACGCGGGACTCCAGGACGGCCACGGACAGGGCGCCGCCCGCGGCCCCCAGCTCGTCCAGGACGGCGGCGGCCTTCTGCTCGGTGGGCATCGACGAGGTGGCGAAGTACTCCCAGATCCGGCGGTCCTCGGTGCCCGGCAGCAGCAGGACGTCCGCGTTGTCCGTGGCGCGGCCCGCACGGCCCACCTGCTGGTAGTAGGCCACGGGCGAGGACGGCGCCCCCAGGTGCACCACGAAGCCGAGGTCCGGCTTGTCGAAGCCCATGCCGAGCGCGGAGGTGGCCACGAGGGCCTTGACCCTGTTCTCCTTGAGGGCGGCCTCGAGCTCCTCGCGCTCGCCCTGGTCGGTGCGCCCGGTGTAGGCGCGCACGGGGATCCCGGCGTCGGCGAGCGCCTGGGCCGTGTCCTCGGCGGCCCCCACGGTCAGCGCGTAGATGATCCCGCTGCCCGGGAGGGACCCGACGTGCTCGAGCAGCCAGGCGAGGCGGGCCGTGGCCGAGGGCAGGTCCAGCACGCCGAGGCGCAGGGACGCCCGGGAGAGCGGGCCGCGGAGGGTGAAGACCTCCCCCGTGCTGCTGCCGCCGGGCCGCACGCCCAGCTGCTCCTCGACGTCGGCGACCACGCGCTCGTTCGCGGTGGCGGTCGTGGCCAGGACGGGGACCTGCTCCGGGAGCCGGGCGATGAGGTCGCGGATGCGCCGGTAGTCGGGGCGGAAGTCGTGGCCCCAGTCGGAGATGCAGTGCGCCTCGTCCACCACGAGCAGCCCGAGCCGGGCGACCAGCTGCGGCAGCTGCTGCTCGCGGAACACGGGGTTGTTGAGCCGCTCCGGGGAGACCAGCAGGACGTCGAGCTCGTCGGCCTCCAGCTGCGCGGCGATCTGCCCCCACTCGGTGGCGTTGGCGGAGTTGATGGCCGCCGCCCGGACCCCCGCGCGGGCGGCGGCGGAGACCTGGTCCCGCATGAGGGCCAGCAGCGGGGAGACGATCAGGGTGGGCCCGCGGCCCCGGGCCCGCAGGAGCAGGGCGGAGAGGAAGTAGACCGCGGACTTGCCCCAGCCGGTCCGCTGCACCACCAGGGCCCGCCGGCCGCGCCCCACGAGGGCCTCGACCGCCTCGAACTGCCCGGGGTGGAAGGCGGCGTCCGGCCGGCCGGTGAGCGCGCGCAGCAGGTGGAGCGCGTCCTCGTGCAGGGCCGGGTCCGGCGCGGTGTCGTGGGCGGCGATGTCGTGGGCCGGGGAAGTCGTCATGGCCCCAGTCTTCCAGGGCCCCCCGACGCCGCCCGACCGGAGGGCGGGGCGTGCAGTGGCGACGGGGCCCGGACAGAGCGATGCGCCCGCTGCCCATCCGTCGAACGGATGGCCCCCGCAGCGGGCGCATCGACCGGCCTGGCGGCCGGTGGCGAGCAGAGACTCGCCTGGCGGGAGTACCGCCCCCCAGCGGTGCTCCCATTCGGTTCACCCCCCGATGAACCGGTTGCACCGGCACCCCCCGATGCCTGCGTGCACGCGGCCCATCCCCCGATGAACCGCAGTCGATCCGCCCCCCGGCGGATCGGTTGGTTCCGCCCCATCGGGTGAACCAATTGGCACCATGGTGGCAGGGTTTCTGTGACCTGTCACGGACCGTGAAGTCACATTCGATCCGGGGGACACTCAAGCAGATTCATCTATTTGCACTAGTCAACAGAGGGTTCTGTGGCGGCTTTTCGCTACCGGTGGGTATTCGGGGGGCGGCGGGCGTGGCACGAAGTGGGGACATCCGGGGCCCTCGGCGTCCCCCGTTGGGCGCACGCCGGGCGCCGTGCGCGGCGTCACATTGCGGGCGCTCAGCCGCGCAGCCCCGGGAAGTCGGCCTCCGTGTACTCGACGCCGTACCCGTCGGCCCCGGGCGTCGCGGGGCCGGAGCGGTCCGCGGCCTCCTCCCGCTCGCGCAGCACCACCCGGCGGATCTTGCCGGAGATCGTCTTGGGCAGGTCCGTGAACTCCACCCGGCGCACCCGCTTGTAGGGGGCGAGGTTCTCCCGGGCGAAGCGCAGGATCTCCCCGGCGAGCTCCCGGGTGGGCTCCGCGCCGGCGGCGAGCACCAGGTAGGCCTTCGGCACCGCGTGCCGGACCGGGTCCGGCGCCGGGACCACGGCGGCCTCGGCCACCGCGGGGTGCTCGATGAGCACGGACTCCAGCTCGAACGGGGAGATCCGGTAGTCGGAGGCCTTGAACACGTCGTCGGTGCGGCCCACGTACGTGTAGACGCCGTGCTCGTCGCGGCGGGCGATGTCGCGCGTGTGGTACCAGCCGTCCTTGACGACCTCGGCCGTGCGCTCGGGCTCGTCGATGTAGCCGGCCATGATCCCGGGCGGGTCGTCGTCGACCTTCAGGCAGATCTCCCCCTCCTCGGCGGGTGCGCCCGTCTGCGGGTCGAAGAGGTCGACGACGAAGCCCGGCAGGGGCCGGCCCATGGCCCCCGGCACCACCGGCTGCCCGGGGGTGTTGGCGATCTGCAGCGTGGTCTCCGTCTGCCCGTAGCCGTCCCGGATGGTCACGCCCCAGGCGTCCTGCACCCGGCGGATCACCTCGGGGTTGAGCGGCTCGCCGGCGGAGACGGCGGACGTCGGCGGGTCCTGCACGCGGTGCAGGTCCGCCTGGATGAGCATCCGCCACACCGTGGGCGGCGCGCAGAAGCTCGTCACCCCGGCCCGGCCCATCTGCTCCAGGAGACCCGCCGCGTCGAAGCGGGACTGGTTGTGGATGAAAACGGTGGCCTCCGCGATCCACGGGGCGAAGAAGTTGGACCACGAGTGCTTGCCCCACCCCGGCGAGGCGATGTTCAGGTGGACGTCCCCGGGGCGCAGGCCCATCCAGTAGACCGTGGACAGGTGCCCGAAGGAGTAGGAGGCGTGGGTGTGCTCCACGAGCTTGGCCTGGGACGTGGTGCCGGAGGTGAAGTACAGCAGCAGGGGGTCGCGGGAGCGCGTGACGCCCTCCGGGACGAAGACGGCGTCCGCGTCCGCGGCCTGCTCGTACGGGTGCACGGGACGGCCGGGCAGCTGTGCGCGCGCCGCCTCCACCTCCGCGGCGGCACCGACGACGACGAGCTCGTAGTCGCCGTCGACGCCCGCGAACTTGGGGGCGTTGGCGGCGTCCGTGACGACCCACGAGACCTTGCCGCGCTGCACCCGGTCCAGCAGGTCGGCCGGCGGCATCATCACGGCGGTCGGGATCAGGGGCGCGCCCAGCTTCATGCCGGCGAGCTGGGTCTCCCACAGCTCGAGCTGGTTGCCGAGCATGAGCAGCACGCGGTCGCCGCGCCGCACCCCCAGGCCCCGCAGCCAGTTCGCGGTGCGCGCCGAGGACCCAGCGAGCTCCCGGAAGGTCCGCCGGAGCTCCGTGCCGTCCTCCTCGACGATCCACAGCGCGTCCCGGGCCCCGCGCTCCGGGTCCCGGGCGACGTGGTCGAACCAGTCCAGGGCGTAGTTGAAGTGCTCCATCCGGGGCCAGCGGAACTCCTCGCGGGCCCGGTCGTAGTCCTCGCGCAGCGCCAGGACGCGGTCCCGTGCCGCCTCGTACTGCTCGGAGACGCCGGGGGCGGCGTCGGACGTCGCACTGGTGGGGACCGGCTCGGCCATCGGGGACCTCCATGGTTGTCGCTGCGGGCCGGACGGAACCGTCCGGCGGGCCATCCCGTGCAGTCTAGTGCGGCGCCCCTCCCCCGTCCCGGGGGCGGGCCCGGTGCCGGCTCTGGAAGGATGGGGGCCGCACCCCCGCCCGGAAGGAGCCCGTCCCGCCATGCTGTCCCCGGCACCCGACGTCCCGGTCCGCGCCGGCGCCCGCGAGTGGGCCGCCCTCGTGGTCCTCATGCTTCCGGTGCTGCTGATCTCGGTGGACAACACGGTGCTGAACTTCGCGCTGCCGGAGATCTCCCGCGAGCTGCGCCCCACCGGCACGCAGCTGCTGTGGATGGTGGACGCCTATCCGCTGGTGCTCGCCGGGCTGCTCGTGCCCATGGGCGCCCTCGGGGACCGGGTGGGCCGCCGCCGGCTGCTGCTGGTGGGCAGCACGGGCTTCGCGGCGGTGTCCGCACTCGCCGCGTTCGCCCCGACCGGGGAGGCCCTCGTCGCCGCGCGGGCGCTGCTGGGACTCTTCGGCTCGATGCTGATGCCCGCGACCCTGTCCCTGCTGCGCAACATCTTCCACGACCCGACGCAGCGGCGGGCGGCCATCGCGGTGTGGGCCACGGGCTTCTCGGCGGGCGGGATCCTGGGGCCGGTCGTGGGCGGGTTCCTGCTCCAGCACTTCTGGTGGGGCTCCGTGTTCCTCCTCGCGGTCCCGGTGCTGCTGCCGCTCCTGGTCCTGGCGCCGGTGCTGGTGCCGGAGTCCCGCAACCCGGCCCCGGGCCCGGTGGACGTGCCCAGCGCCGCGCTGATCATGACCGCCATGGTGGCGCTGGTCCACGGCATCAAGGACCTCGGCGGCCACGGCCCGTCCGCCGGCGTGCTGGCCGCCGCGGTGCTGGCCGTGACCGCCGGGACGCTGTTCGTGCGCCGCCAGCTGCGCAGCCCGGTGCCGATGCTGGACCTGCGGCTGTTCCGCCACGCCCCGTTCACCGGCGGGCTGCTCAACAACCTGGTGGCCTCGACCACCTTCATCGGCTTCCTGTTCTTCGTCTCCCAGTACCTGCAGCTGGTGGAGGGCCTGCCGCCCCTGGAGGCGGGCCTCGCACTGCTGCCGGGGGCCGTGGTCACGATCGTCTCGGGGCTGCTGGTGGTGCACGTGGTCGGCGTCGTGCCCCCCGCGCTCGTGCTCGGCGGCGGGCTGCTGGTCATGGCCTCGGGCTTCCTGCTCGTCCTGCTCGGGGACCTCTCCGGCGGGGCCGTGCTCGTGGTGGCCCTCGTGGTCATCGGGCTGGGCTCCGGCGCGGCCCAGACGATCGCGGGGGACCTGATCCTCACCGAGGTGGCCCCCGAGCAGGCCGGCGCCGCCTCCGCGATCTCGGAGACCGCCTACGAGCTGGGGGCCGGGCTGGGCGTGGCCGTCCTGGGCACGGCCGTGACCGCGACCTACGCCGCCCGGGTGGCGGTGCCGCCGGGCCTGGACCCCGGGCAGGCCGCCACCGCGTCCGAGACCCTCGGCGGGGCGGTCGACGTCGCCGCGGCCCTCGGCCCGGACGCGTCCGGGGAGCTGCTGGCCTCGTCCGTGGCGGCCTTCGAGGCCGGTGTGCACCTGTCCGCCGGGATCGGCGCCGCCCTGCTGGCCGGGACCGCCGTGGCCGTGGGCCTGCTGCTGCGCCGGGTCCCTCGGCTCCGGCGCCGGTAGCGGATCCGCTCAGTCGGCCGAGCGCAGCCTGACGTGCTGCTCCACCCGGGCGAGGTCCCGGGGGTGGGGTGCGCCCTCGCGGAAGCGGGTGAGCAGGACGTCGACGTGCTCGCGCGCCTGCCGCCGCACGGACGGGTGGACGCTGGCCGCCTCGATCCGGGCGGCGAGGTCCACGAGGGCCAGCAGGACGCTGACGTGCCCGGTGGCGTGCGGGCCGATCTGGTCGAACGGCATGTCCACGATCTCCTCGACCCCCACCGTCCCGTAGCGCAGCCGGTGCACGCCGTCGACCACCACCGTGTTCCCCGGCAGCGGGCGGGCCACGGCGGCGACGATCCCGGACGCGACCTCCTCGACGGCGTTGACCGCGGTGTAGGGGTCGTTGGTGCTCGGGGAGAGGGCGCGCACGGCGAGCTCCACGACCTGCTGCTCCGCGAAGCGGACGTCCTGGAGCGCCGAGCGCGAGTCGCCCACCCGCACGCAGCGCCGCAGCCGGTCCGCCAGCTCCCCGGCCCGGTGCGCGGGCCACACCCGGACCAGCGGCTCCTCCGCCAGGACGTGGTCGCCCACCCGCGGCACGAGCTCGAGGACGACGTCACCGGCCGCGGCGTGGTCCCGGAGCCGCTCGTAGTCGACGCCGACGACGTAGCCCACGCTGCCCGCACGGACCTCTCCCCCGCCGCTGCGGCGCCCCGCGGTCCGGACCAGCTCCTCCGGCGTCTCCTCCGGGTGCCACCGCTCGATCACGTCCAGCAGGCGCCGGCGCGCGCCGTGGACGAGGGTGTCCACCTGCACGGAGTCCGCGATGTGGTGGATGAAGTAGACGATCAGGGCGACGTCCGCGACCGCCAGCAGCACGCCGAGGTTGACCGCCAGGTGCGGGACGAACGGCTGGGCGAGGTCGTCGGAGGCCGAGCGGATCGTGCGCAGGACCAGCAGCGCGTAGATGAAGGTGGACACGAGCACGCCCAGCACCACCTGGTTGCCGCGGTCCGCCATGAAGTTGCGCACCAGCCGGGGCCCGTACGTGGAGCTGGCCGTGGCGATCACCGAGATGGTGATGGAGAAGGCGGTGGCGGCCACGCCCAGCATCGATCCGCCGATCGCGGAGAGCATCGACCGGGACCCGTCGATGCCGACGGCGTAGACCCACGCGATCCACGGGGAGTCCAGGTCCTCGGGCAGCCACCGGTCGACGGCCACCACGGACTGGGCCAGGACGACGGCGGCGAGAACGCACACGGCGGGCACGAACCAGAACCTGTCGAACACCCGGCGCCACGAGCCGGAGAGCTTGTCCATGCGCCCACCCTAGACCTGCCCCTCCCGGCGGTGGCGGTAGGCTGGGCGCCCGGACCCGCGCACCCGCGGACGCGCCACCTCCCTGACGCCCCACCTGACCGCCCTCGAGGAGACCTCCCCATGCTCAACGCTTCGCGACCGCGCCGACGGAACAGGACCGGCCGTGCGCTGCGGGCCGGCGCGGCCCCGGCCCTGGTCCTGGCCCTGGCGGCGCTGACCGGGTGCGGCTCGGACTACCCCCTCGGCGAGGAGCAGCGCCGCGCCGCGGAAGAGGGCGGCTCGGACCTGTCCGGGATCCTCACCGGGGTGGGCTCCTCGGCGCAGAACGCCGCCATGCTGACGTGGCGGAGCGGCTTCGAGTCGATGCACCCGGACGCGCAGGTGCAGTACCTCTCCGCGGGTTCCGGGGCGGGGCGCAGCGCGCTCGTGGGGGGCGGCACCGACTTCGCCGGCTCGGACGCCTACCTGGACGAGGAGGAGCAGGCCGAGGTCCGGGACTTCTGCGGCCCCGGTGGCGCCCTGAACATCCCCGTCTACATCTCCCCGATCAGCGTGGCCTTCAACCTGCCCGGCATCCAGGAGCTCGACCTCGACGCCGCGACCATCGCGGGCATCTTCCGCCACGAGATCACCCGGTGGGACGACCCGGCCATCGCCGCCCAGAACTCCGGCGTGGAGCTGCCCGACCTGCCGATCACGCCCATCGCCCGCGCGGACGACTCGGGGACGACCGAGAACTTCACCGACTACCTGCACTCGGTGGTCCCCGAGGTGTGGACGGACGAGGAGGACGGCGGCTGGCCGGCGGGGCTGCCCACGGAGCGCTCCCAGGGCAACGCCGGGGTGGTGAGCCTCACGGCCGAGACCGAGGGCGCCGTCACCTACGCGGACGACTCGCTCGTGGACGACTCCCTCGGCAAGGCCCGGGTGAAGGTGGGCTCCGAGTACGTGGCCGTGTCCGGCGAGGCGGCCGGCACCGCGGTCGGCGAGGCCTCCCGGGTGGAGGGCACCGGCCGGCACGACATCGCCCTCGAGCTGGACCGCGAGCCGGACGCGCCCGGGGCCTATCCGGTGGTCCTCGTCTCCTACCACATCTACTGCAGCAGCTACGGGGACCCGGAGGTCCTCGAGCTGGCCAAGGAGTTCGGACACTACGTGGTCAGCGAGGAGGGCCAGCAGGCCTCCTCGGAGGCCGTCAAGAGCGCCCCGCTGCCGGAGAACCTGACCGCCGAGGCGCAGGCCGCCCTCGACTCGATCACCCTCCGCTGACCGGCCGGGACGGGAGCACGGACGTGGGCGAGGTCCTCGACGTCGCCGTGGTGGGCGCCGGGCAGGCCGGACTGGCCGTGGGCTACCACCTCCGGCGCACCGGCCTGTCCTTCGCGCTCCTCGACGAGCAGGAGGCGCCGGGCGGGGCGTGGCGGCACGTCTGGCCGTCGCTGCGGCTGTTCTCCCCCGCCGCGTACTCGTCCCTGCCCGGGCACCCGATGCCGGACACGGCCGGGGCGGCCCCGGACGCCGCGCACGTGGTCGACTACCTGTACCGGTACGAGGAGCGCTACGGGCTGCCCGTCCGGCGACCGGTCCGGGTGCGGGCCGTGCACCGTGACGGGGCGGGGTTCCGCCTGGTGACGGACGACGGCGAGCTGCGGACGCGCGCCGTCGTGAGCGCCACCGGCACGTGGTCGCAGCCGTTCCGGCCTGCCCTCCCCGGGCAGCGGGAGTACCGCGGCGAGCAGGTGCACAGCGCCCACTACGAGGGGCCGGCGCGGTACCGCGGCCGCCGCGTGCTCGTGGTCGGCGGGGCGAACTCGGGGGCGCAGATCGCCGCCGAGCTCGCCGAGGTGTGCGAGCTGACGTGGTGCACCAACGCCCCGCCCCGCTACCTCCCCGACGAGGTCGACGGGCGCGAGCTGTTCCGCGTGGCCACGCTGCGCGCGCAGGCCCTCGCCGCGGGCCGGCCGGATCCCGGCGGGGTGGCGAGCCTCGGCGACGTGGTGGCCGTTCCCTCCGTGCGCCGCGCCCGCGACGCCGGGGTGCTCGACCCCCGGCCGATGTTCACGCGCTTCACCGCGCACGGCGTGGTCATGACGGACGGCCGGGAGCAGCCCGTGGACGCCGTCGTGTGGTGCACCGGGTTCCGCCCGGCCCTCCGGCACCTGCGGCCCCTGCACCTGCGGGAGGACGACGGGCGGATCCGCACCGAGGGAACGGCCTCCACCCGGGTGCCCGGCCTGTACCTCGTGGGGTACGGGGACTGGACGGGTCCGGGATCGGCAACCCTCGTCGGTGTCGGCCGCTCGGCGCGGGACACGGTCGCGGCGGTGCGGAAGCGGCTCGCCGGCGGCTGGGACCAGCGCGCGGCCGCCCCCTAGACCGGGTCGTCGGGTCCAAGGTCCTCCGGTCGCCGGTCGCGCCGGACGAAGCGGACCACCCGGACGGCGATCACCCCGGCCCAGAGCAGCAGTAGCACGAACACGAAGGCGCTGAACACCCCGTCCTCCGAGGACCAGGTGAGCAGCTGGCCCGCGAGCAGCAGCACCGCGGTCGCGGAGAGCAGGATCAGCGCGGTGCGCTCGCTGCTTCGCTCGGACATGGCGGCTCCTGCCGGTCGGCGTCCTGGTCCCCGGATCCTCGCACATCCCGGACGGGTGCGTCCTGCGGGGCTCCGGTCCGGGAACGTCATCCGCCGCCCTTCCCCCGACACTGCGGGCCGTCGGGCTACCGTGGAGAGGTCCCCGACAGAGAGGCTCCCCCGATGCGCCGCACCGTTCCGGCCGTGGCCCTGCTCGCGCTGACGCTGACCGGGTGCGACGACCGGCCGGAGGAGGTGGCGAGCACCCCCGGTGCCTCCCCCACCTCCTTCAGTCCTCCTCCCCCGGTCACCGCCACGCCGACCCCGACGCCCGACGGCCTGCCCACGGATCCGGGCACCGGGTCCGCGGCTCCGGCCCCGGACCCGCCCGGCCCCGAGTCGGTCCCCACTCCCTCCGAGCAGCTCGACGGGCCGTAGCACGGCCCGGGCGGGAGGACGCCGGCGTCCGGCCGGACAAAAGTGCAGGGGATGCCGACGGATGTCCACACCTCGATCCCTCGGCGACACGCGCGGGCCACGGGTGCCCCCGGGCTCTCACATGCATAAACATGGGCATACCCCCTCTCCCTGGAAGGTTCCCCCATGTACGAGAACACCGCTCTCGTTCCCCGCCCCCGCTGGGCCACCCATCAGGAGCTGACCGACCCCGAGACGGTCACCAACTCGCGGGAGCTGCCCGCCCGGTCCCTCGCCGGCCCGTCGGCGGTCGCGCTCCTGGAGACCTGGGAGGTCATCACCACCGCGGACGGCTCCTACGCCCACCGTGACGGGCTCGTCCTGCACATCGGCCACGAGGCGTGGACCGTGGAGCAGGCCAGGGCCCTGCACGACCGCATCGGCGAGGCCCTCGCCCTGCTCGACCAGTAGCACCACCGGCGCCGCCGGGCGCCCCCCGCGCACCGGGTCGCCCGCCGCGGGGGAGCAGAGAACCCCACCGGCCCCGGGCGCACCGGGAGCGATGGGGTTCTGTCGCGGGTGGGCCCCGTGGGGCTCGAACCCACGACCCATGGATTAAAAGTCCACTGCTCTACCAGCTGAGCTAGAGGCCCGTGCTCCACCGGCGAGCGCGGGGCGGCCGGTCCGGAGCGGGCACCACTCTACCGCACGGTCCCCCCGGGAGCCGGACGCCTAGAGTGGTGGGCAGTCCCGTGCCACCCATGCCGATTCGACCGGAGGACCGACCGTGCCGCACCCGAGCACCGAGGAAGAAGCACGCACAGAGACGGAGCTCTTCGGTCCGTCGGCCGTCACCGAGTACCTCGAGCAGGTGGTGGAGCAGCTGCGGGACGTCCGCGGCGGCGAGCCCAGCTCCTCCATCCCCGCCCTGGCCCAGGCCGACACCGAGCGCTTCGGCGTCGTCATCGCCACCGCGGACGGCCACGTGTACGAGGCCGGCAGCACCCGGGACGAGTTCAGCATCCAGTCGATCTCCAAGGCGTTCACCTACGCGCTCGCCGTGTCCGACCTCGGGGCGGAGGCGGTGCACGCGAAGATGGACGTGGAGCCGAGCGGGGACGCCTACAACGAGATCTCCCTCCAGCCCGGCACGGGACGCCCCGCCAACCCGATGATCAACGCCGGTGCGATCGCCTCCACGTGGCTCGTCCCCGACAGCGACCGCGACCTGCGCCGGGACCGGATCCGCGAGGCCTACTCGCGGTGCGCGGGCCGGGACCTGGCGATCAGTCCCGAGGTCCTCGCCCAGGAGCACGCCGCCGGGGACCGCAACCGCGCCCTCGGCTACCTCCTGGCCTCCGCCGGGATCATCGAGGGGGACCCGACCCAGGCCCTCGAGGACTACTTCGCCCAGTGCTCGGTGCTGATCACGTGCCGCGACCTCGCCCTGATGGGCGCGACCCTCGCCAACGGCGGCACCAACCCGCTGACCGGGGACGAGGTCTTCGACGTCGACACGGTCTCCCGGGTGCTGTCCGTGATGAGCTCCTGCGGCATGTACGACGACGCCGGCGAGTGGATGGTCCGGGTGGGCCTGCCCGCGAAGTCAGGGGTGGGCGGCGGCATCATCGCCGTCCTGCCCGGGGAGCTGGCCGTGGCGACCTTCTCCCCTGCGCTGGACCGGCACGGCAACAGCGTGCGCGGGGTGCTCGCCTGCGAGCGGCTCTCCCAGGACCTCGACCTGCACTTCACCCACACCGCCCGCGTGGCCCGCTCCACGGTGCGCGCCAGCTACCCGATCGACCAGTCCCCCTCCCTGGTCCGCCGCAACGCCGAGGCCGAGGCGGTGCTGGCCGACCACGGCAAGGACGCCGTCGTCGTGGAGCTCCAGGGCGACCTGCTGTTCACGGGCACGGAGACCGCGATCCGCACCGTCCGCGACGTCGCCTACGAGGCCTCGTACGTGGTGGTGGACATGCGCCGGGTGGACGTGATCGCGGAGTACGCGATGCCGCTCCTGGCCAAGACCCGGGCCGAGCTGCAGGCGGCGGGCCGCACCGTGGTGGCGGTGGCCACGGACCCGGGCTTCGCCGGCTCCTTCGGGGGCGAACCGCCGCTCGAGGTGTTCCCCAGCCGGGCCGCGGCCATCAAGTGGGTCGAGGACCGGCTGCTCGAGGAGCACGGCGGCCCGGAGTGCACCCCGTCCCGGGTGAAGCCCGTGGAGTCCGAGCTGTTCTCCCGGCTGGACCCCGAGGACGCCCGGGACCTCCGCGCCCGGACCGTCGAGCGGACGTGGGCGGCCGGGGAGAACATCCTGCGCACGGGGCAGAACTTCGCCGGCATCCACCTCATCGTCAGCGGCAGCGTGTCGATGTCCCTGCGCACGCCCACCGGCGAGCGGATCGAGCTGCAGGTCCTCGGCCCGGGGATGAGCTTCGGGGAGCTGGCCCTCGGCACCGGGAACAAGCAGCACGCGACCCTGAGCGCCGTCACCGACGTCACCGCGCGGGTGCTGCTCCCGCAGGCGCTCGCGGAGCTCGAGCAGGAGGAGCCCGCCCTGGGGCTGCGGCTGTGGAAGGCGCTGGCCCGGGACGGCTTCGAGCAGACCGACCAGCAGTGGCGGGACGCGGCGGTGCACGCCTCGACCAGCGACTGGTGAGCGCTCCGTGGCCCGCCGCGGGCCACGGCCGTACGCTGGACGCATGAGCGACGCGCCCCGCCACCACAAGCCGGTGAAGTTCTCCCCGGAGCAGTTCGAAGCGCACGAGGGCGGCCCCGACCCGGCCCGCGTGTCCGAGGCGGCCCACCTCGCCGCCCACGCCCTGGTCTCCCGCGGGCGCGCCAGCGACGATCCCGAGATCAGCCGGCGGCTCATCGAGCTGACCGACGAGCAGGGCCTGGAGGGGATCGCCGAGATGTGGGCCGAGGCCCCGGCGGTGTCCCTGCCCGGGGCCCTCTGGCGGCTCTACGCCCTGCGGGCGGGGGTGCGCAAGGACCCGGTGCGGATGGGCCGCTACTTCACGGCGGGACGGGGCACCGCGCAGGTCTCGCACGTGGTGGCCGGCGTCGCGGAGCCCCCCGGGGCGGACGAGATCACCTCGATGGCGGACGCGATCCTCTCCGGCGCGTTCAACGGGGAGTTCGACGTCGCCCTGGACCGGTTCGCGGCCTTCTGCCGCGTGATCGCCCTCGGCCGGATCCGGCTGGCGGACACCGGGCAGATGCCGGTCGTGGACCCGGACGCGGCCCGGGCGCCGAGCACCGTGGCCCTCACCCAGCGGCTCGAGCGGACCGCGGAGGAGCTCGAGGCCGCGGCGCACCAGTGGCGCCGCGGCCACCTCGACTGAGCCCCGCCGTCCGGGCGTGCGGAGGTCCCGCCGTGCGGGAGCCCACAGCCGCAGGACTTGGCCCCACGAGCACGTCGACTACCATGGAACCCAGGTGCCGGGCCGCGGCAGCCCCGGGCTCCATCACATAGCCGCCACGAGCGGCCTTCCGCCGAGAGGCGCTCCCGGTCCGGCACCGCCCCCTCCTCCTTCCGGGACCACGGGCCGCCCCCGGGCCGCCCGGCGGCCCCATGTACAGTGGGATCCGCCGTGCTCCGCGGCGCAGGTCACGACGCCCAGGACGGTCAACACATGGCGCTTCGCATCTTCCCGGAGGACGAGCTGGTCCTGGACCTGCTGGCCGACATGTCGGGACAGGTGACGGAGACCGTGCGGCTCCTGTCCGAGCTGATGGGCTCCCCCGAGACGGACACCGCGACCCTCGACGCGATCCGCGAGTGCGAGGCCCGCTCCACCGACCTGTACTTCTCCGTGATGACCACGGTGCGCTCCACGTTCGTGATCCCCATCCCCCGGCAGGACGTCTACATCCTGGGCCACTGGCTCAACAAGGCCGCGGAGGAGCTGCTGGCGGTCGCGGAGGCGCACGTCGCCTACGCCCTCAGCCGGCCGCCCTCCTACGCCACGGACCAGCTCGGGGTGATCGAGCGGATGTCCGAGCTGACCACCCGGGCGATGCGCGACCTCGGCAGCCTCCAGGGCCTGGACGACTACTGGTACGAGATGCTCCGGCTGGGCAAGCAGTCCGAGCGCATCTACCAGCTGCACATGGGCCACCTGCTCGAGAACCACAAGGCGATCCCCGCGATGCGGCGCGAGCGCGCCGTCCGGCGCTTCGCCGGGGCCGCCCGGGCCCTGGTGCGGGTCTCGACCGAGGTGGGCCGCATCGTCGTGGCGGAGTCCTGAGCCCGTGCTGACGGCCCTGACCGTCCTCGGGATCGCCCTGGCCGTGACCCACACCGTCGTCAACGGTTTCCACGACGCCCCCAACGCCCTCGCCCTGCCGGTGCGCTTCCGCGCGCTCACGCCCCGGGTGGGCCTGGTGTTCACCGCCCTCGTCAACGTCGCCGGCGTGTGGGCCGCCGCGTACCTGCTCGCGGACTGGGTCATCACGGGCGTCCCCGTGCCGCACAGCGTGGTGGGCTCCGCGACGATCGTCTGCGCCCTGGTGACCACGATCGGCTGGAACCTGCTCACGTGGCGGTGGGGCATGCCCAGCTCCTCGACCACGGCACTGGCCGGCGGGCTGCTCGGCGCCCTGCTGGGCGCCCGCGCCGTGGGGCTCCCGGCGGTGGACCCGCTCACGGCCACGGCCTTCTACCAGGTCGTCGTGCCCCTGGTGCTGGCGCCGCTGGTCGCCTACGCCGGGGCCTGGGTGCTCGTGGTCCCCCTGCTGCACCTGCTGCGGCACTCGGAGCCGGACGCCACCACGTTCCGCTCCCGGCTCGTCCTGGCCATCGGGGCGGCGGCCGTCTCCTTCGGGCACGGCATCCACCACGGCCGCCGAGCCGTCTGGGTCCTCGCCACGCTGCTGCTGTGCGCCGGCCTCCAGGACCCGCTGGCGGGCGGGGCCGGCCCCTGGCTGTTCCTGCTCGTGGCGACCGGACTGGCCGTGGGCACCCTGTTCGGGGCCTGGCGGATCGCCTACACCCTGTCCTCCCGGATGATCACGATCGACCCGTTCCGCGGCGCGGTGGCCCAGGGCGTGGCCGGGTCCCTGCTGTTCCTGGGCGGGACGCTGATCCCCGTGCCGATGTCCACGTCCCAGACCACGGCCGCCGCGATCCTGGGCGCGGGACGGCAGCAGCGCTTCCACACGGTCAACGTCCGGGTGGTGCGGCGGGTCCTGCTGGTGTGGGTCCTCACCGTCCCGGCCTGCGGCGTGCTCTCCGGGACGCTCCTGCTCGCCCTCTCACCGCTGCTCTAGACGCCGCAGCGGCGCCGCCGCGGGCCCCGGGCCGCCGGCCCCGGAGCATTGCCTGCCGGGGCGGGCGCACCGACGACGACGGGCGCCGGTCGCCTCCGCGGAGGTGACCGGCGCCCGTCGTCGTCGGTGCCGGGGCGGCTCAGCCGAAGCGGCCGGAGACGTAGTCCTCCGTCTGCTTCTCCCGGGGGTTGCTGAAGATCTCGGAGGTGGGGCCGTACTCGATGAGCTTGCCCGGCTTGCCGGTGCCCTGGATGTTGAAGAACGCGGTCCGGTCCGAGATCCGCGCGGCCTGCTGCATGTTGTGGGTCACGATCACCACGGTGTAGTCCTGCTTGAGCTCGTTGATCAGGTCCTCGATCGCGAGCGTGGAGATCGGGTCCAGGGCGGAGGCCGGCTCGTCCATGAGGATCACGTCCGGCTTGACCGCGATCGCCCGGGCGATGCACAGGCGCTGCTGCTGGCCGCCGGAGAGGCTCGAGCCGGGCTTGTCGAGGCGGTCCTTGACCTCGTTCCACAGGTTGGCGCCCTGCAGGGAGCTCTCCACGAGCGCGTCGGCGTCACCGCGCGAGATCCGCTTGCTGTTGAGCTTCACGCCCGCGAGCACGTTGTCGCGGATGGACATGGTGGGGAACGGATTGGGGCGCTGGAAGACCATCCCGATCATGGAGCGCACCACCACGGGGTCCACGCCGGGGCCGTAGAGGTCCTCCCCGTCGAGGAGCACCTGGCCCTCGGCGCGGGCGCCGGGAATGACCTCGTGCATGCGGTTGAGGGTGCGTAGGAAGGTCGACTTGCCGCAGCCGGACGGGCCGATGAACGCGGTCACCGACCGGGCGTCGATCCCCATGCCGACGTCCTCGACGGCCAGGAAGTCGCCGTAGTAGACATTGAGGTGGTCGACGTCGATTCGCTTGGACATGTGTGTTCCTTGCTTCTTTCTCGCAGGGGTGCGTGCGGGATCGGGGTGCGGGGCGCGTCAGCGGCCGGCGACCTTGGGAGCGAACGCCCTCGCGACCAGTCGGGCGACGAGGTTGAGCAGCATCACGATCAGGATCAGCAGCAGCGCCGCGGCCCACGCCCGCTGCTGCGAGGGGTCCGGGCTCGTCGGGGACGTGGGCGTCATGATCTGGTAGTAGATGAACGTGGGCAGCGTGGTCATCCACCCGGAGAACGAGTTCCAGTTGATGGCGGTCGCGAAGCCGGCGGTGACGAGCAGCGGAGCGGTCTCCCCGATGACCCGGGCGATCGCCAGGGTCACGCCGGAGGCGATCCCGGAGATCGCCGTGGGGATGACCACCTTGAGGATCGTCCGCCACTTGCGCACGCCCAGGGCGTAGGCGGCCTCGCGGAGCTCGTTGGGGACGATCTTCAGCATCTCCTCGGTGTTCTTCACGACCGTGGGGATCATCAGCACGGTCAGCGCGACCGCCGCGACGAAGCCGAAGCGGGTGGACGGGCCGAACAGGAGGCCGAAGAGGGCCGCGGCGAACAGGCCGGCCACGATGGAGGGGATGCCCGTCATGACGTCCACGAAGAACGTGATGCCCCGCCCCAGCCAGCCGCCCCGCGAGTACTCCACGAGGTAGATGGCCGTCAGCAGGCCGATCGGGACCGACAGCAGGGTGGCCCAGAAGGTGATGGACACGGTGCCCACGATCGCGTGGTACGCACCGCCCAGCACCGGGCCGTCCCCGGCGGCCGCGGCGTTGTCCGTAGCGCCGGTGACACCGTTCATGGACGTCAGCAGCAGGTTGGAGGTCAGCCCGGGGAGCCCGTTGGCGAGCACCGTCCAGATCACGGAGATCAGCGGGATCACCGCGAGGACGAAGGCCGTGTAGACGAGGTAGGTCATCAGGGAGTCCGCGCCCTTGCGCCCGCCCTCGATCATCGAGACGACGATCGGCGCGGCGACCAGGAAGACCGCGGCGGCGAGAACGGCCCAGAGGGCCGTGGAGAAGCCCAGGAGCGCCGCGAGGGCGGCGCCCACCACCACGGCGCCGGCACCGATCACGGGCACCAGCCACTTCGGCTTCTGGTTGCGGGTGAGCATCGACCGGCGGGGCGAGGACGGGCGCACGGGCGTGGGACTGCGGAAGGCGGTGGAGGACATCAGTTGGCTCCCGAGAATTCCTTGTAGCGGGCGACGATGGCGCGGGCGATCATGTTCACGACCAGGGTGATCACGAAGAGGATCAGTCCGGCGGCGATGAGCTCGGACAGCCGCAGGCCGTAGGCCTCCGGGAAGTTGAGGGCGATCTCCGCCGCGATGGTCTGGTTGCCGGACTGAACGAGGGACGCGGTGAGCGGTCCGCTCGAGAGCACCAGGGCCACCGCCATGGTCTCACCCAGCGCGCGCCCCAGGGCGAGCATCACCGCGGAGATGATGCCGGGGCGGGCGAAGGGCAGCACCGTCATCCGGATCATCTCCCACCGGGTGGCGCCGAGGGCCAGCGCCGCCTCCTCGTGGAGCTTCGGGGTCTGCACGAACAGCTCCCGGGACATCGCCGTGATGATCGGCAGGATCATGATGGCCAGCACGATCCCGGCCGTGAGCATGGTCTTGCCGGTCTGGGACGCGGGGCCGCCGAAGATCGGGACGAATCCGAGGTTGGTCGAGAGCCAGTCGTAGAAGGGCACCACCGAGGAGGCCAGGACCGTGGTGCCCCAGGCTCCGTAGATCACCGACGGGATCGCCGCCAGCAGGTCGATGACGTAGCCCACGGGCTTGGCGATCCGTGCCGGCGCGTAGTGCGAGATGTACAGGGCCACCAGCACGCCGATCGGGGTGGCGATCACCAGGGCGATCACGGCCGCGATCACCGTGCCGATGACCATCGGCCAGATGTAGGACCAGAAGCCGGCCCCGCCGGAGATCTCCTCGGCCGGGGCCTGGAAGGTGGGCAGCGCCTGCAGGAACAGGAACAGCGCCACGGCCGCCAGGACGGCGAGGATCAGCACGCCGGCCCCGAGGCTGAGCCCGGAGAAGATCGAGTCGCCCGCCTTGCCGCCGGCGGCGGTCTTCCTGGTGGTGACGGTGGTGGACATGTCGGGTGCCCCTTCGATTGCCTGACACGGATGGCGCCGGGACGGGGTGGTGCCCCGGCGCGTGGGTCCGGTGACGCGCCTCACGGGGAAGGCGCCTCACACACGAATGTCCCGTTCGGCGCGGGCACGGGCGGAAGGGCCCGGGCCCGCACCGAACGGGACCAGCAGAACTGGATCAGCCGGCGACCGTGATCTGGTCGATCGCCTCCTGCGCGGCGGTGCGCAGGCTCTCGGACATGGGAGCGGAACCGGCGGCCTCGGACGCCGCCTGCTGCCCCTCCTCGCTGATGACGTACTCGCCGAACGCCTTCGCGAGGTCAGCGGTCTCCTGGGAATCGTACTGCGGGCAGAAGATCTCGTAGGACACGAGCACGATCGGGTAGGTCCCGGACTCGGTGGTGTCGCGCTCCAGGTCCATCGCCATGTCGTACTCGGCGCGGCCCTCGACCGGGGAGGAGTTCTCGACGGCGGCGGAGGCGGCCTCCGGGGAGTAGTTCACATACTCCTCGCCGACGCCCACGGCCACGGTGCCGAGGTCGCCCACGGCGGAGGCGTCCGCGTAGGTGATGGCGCCCTCGGTGGCGGTGGTGGACTGGACCACTCCGGCGGTGCCCTTGTTGTTCTCCGCGGCCCACTGGGACGGCCAGTTGCCGGAGACCTCCTCGGTCCACACCCCGGGGGCGGCCGCGGCCAGGTACTCCTGGAAGTTCTCGGTGGTGCCGGACTCGTCGTTGCGGTGCACCACGGTGATCGGGGTCTCCGGCAGCTCCGCGTCGGGGTTCTGCTCGGCGATCGCGGGGTCGTTCCACTCGGTGATCTCGCCGGTGAAGACCTGGGCGATGGTCTCGCCGTCCATGTTCACGGTGTCGACGCCGGGCAGGTTGAAGGCCACCGCGATCGGGGAGATGTAGGCCGGGACGTGGAAGCCGCCGTCGGGGCCGCAGACCTCCTTCGACGCCTCGTACTCCTCGTCGTCGAGGTAGGCGTCGGAGCCCGCGAAGTCCGCCCCGCCGGCGGTGAAGGCCTCGCGGCCGGCACCCGAGCCGTCCGGGGAGTACTGCACCGTGGCCTCGGGGTTGGCCTCCTGGAAACCGTTCTGCCACGCGGTCATGGCGGCCTGCTGCGAGGACGCGCCGATACCCGTCAGCGTGCCGGAGACGCCGGCGCCGGCGGCCGAGGTCTCGGTGGAGCCGGAGCCTTCGCCCGTGGCGTTGTCCGAACCGCACGCGGTGAGCGCGAGCGAGCCGATGGCGAGAACGGCTGCGGAACGGCCGAGGTGGGAAACCTTCACTTGAGTAGCCCCTTCAGATCACAGTGGTGCCCCGTCGAGGGGCCGTCGTTCGATGTGGCGCCGGCAGAGTTCCGGGCCGGTGCGAGAGGTGGATCTGCGGGCGGGCCGCGGACCTCTCACCGAGAGACGCTAGGGAGCGCAGGTGGCCAGATTGGCCCGTGAAGGTGAACGGAGGGTGAACACCGCCCCCCGCAGCCGTGCCGTCGTTGCACATCTCACACCGCGCCCACCCGATCCCGGCCCGGTGCGGGGGCTCCGGCCCCCCGCACCGGCGGTCCCGTGCTGCTCGCCTAGGATGGCCCCATGCAGCCAGGCAACCGTGCGCGAGCCGCGGCCCGCGCGGTGCGCAGCCGCACCCGGATCGGTGTGACGCGGGTCCGGACGGGGCTGCTCCAGAGCTTCCAGATCACGGTCGCCAGCGTCGGCGCCTACGTGATCGCGGAGCAGCTGCTGGGCCACTCCGGGCCCATCTTCGCGGCCACCGCGGCCCTCGTGGCCCTGGGCTTCGCGAAGGACGGGCTGCGCTACCGGCGGGTCCTCGAGGTCTCGATCGGCTGCACCCTCGGCATCGCCGTGGGGGACACGCTGATCCACGTCCTGGGCACGGGCGTCTGGCAGGCCGGCGTGGTCCTGATGACCTCGATCCTGCTCGCCCGCTTCCTGGACAACGGCACGCTGTTCACCACCCAGATGGGGCTGCAGTCGGTGCTCGTGGTCCTGCTGCCGCCGTCCCAGGACGGGGTCTTCGCGCGGTCCACGGACGCGGTCGTGGGCGGGCTGTGCGCCCTGGCCATGGCCTACTTCGTGCCCACGGACCCGCGGAGCCAGCCGCGCCAAGGCCTGCGGGCGCTCGTCGACGAGTTCTCCGGGGTGCTCCGGGAGGCGAGCCGGGCCATGGAGGACTACGACGCCACCGCCGCCTGGCACGCCCTCGTGCGTGCCCGGCAGACCCAGCCGCTGGTGGACTCGGTGACGTCCGGACTGAAGTCGGCCCTCGAGATCGCCACGGCCTCGCCGCTCTACCGCGGCCGCCGCGCGGAGGTCGAGGGGATCGCCCACTCCATCCGCTACCTGGACCTCGCCGTGCGCAACGCCCGGGTGCTCACCCGCCGCCTCGCCTCCGTGCTCAACCACGTGACGCTCTCCGACGAGGCCGTGGCCGCCATGAGCGCCGCCCTCGAGGACCTCGCGGACGCCGTCGTCACCCTGGGCAACGCGCTCGCGGTGGCCTCCCCCGGCTCCCGGGAGAGCTACCTTCGCCAGGCACGCAACGAGCTGGCGAACGTGGCCGGGCGCCTGCACCCCGGGCAGATGGGGGTGCGCACCATGGAGGGTGAGACCCTGGTGCTGGACATGCGCCCGATGGTCGTGGACCTGCTGGAGGCGGCCGGGATGACGCACGACGAGGCGCGGGACCAGCTCCCCCGGCTCGAGGGCTGGGACCGCGCCTGAGCCGGGACGGTCTCGGCCCCGAGGCCCCTCAGCCGGCGGTCTCGCCGGGCAGGAGCTCCGCGATCAGCTGCTGGATCCGGGCCCTGATCTCGTCCCGGATGGGGCGCACGGACTCCACGCCCTTCCCCGCCGGGTCCGCCAGCGCCCAGTCCTCGTACCGCTTGCCCGGGTAGAACGGGCACGCGTCCCCGCAGCCCATGGTGATGACCACGTCGGAGTCCTGCACGGCCTCGTCGGTGAGGACCTTGGGGGTCTCGGCGCTCATGTCGATGCCCTCCTCGGCCATCGCCGCCACGGCGGCCGGGTTCACGGAGTCCGCCGGCGCGGAGCCGGCCGAGCGCACCTCGATGCGCCCCCGGGAGAGGTGGCTGAGGTAGGCGGCGGCCATCTGCGAGCGCCCGGCGTTGTGCACGCACACGAACAGGACGCTGGGCCGGTCCGTGCGCTCCGCGGTCAGCTCGTCCAGCAGCCGCCGGACCCGGGTGTCGATGTCGTCGCGGACCAGGCGCATCCGCTCCGCGCCCTCGATGCCGCGGACGGAGGGCTCGTCGGTGTGCCAGGTCTCGATCGTTCCGGTCATCCCCTCGACCGGCTCGACCCTCGCCTCATCGCCCAGTACGACCACCCGGTCGACCCGGCGCAGCAGCTCGGGGTCGATGAGCTTCGGCGTTCCGGAGGACATGTCCGCACCGACCTCGGCGACCACCTCGGCGGACAGGGCGTTGATCTTGCTGCCGGGCTTCGTGCCGGCGGAGTGGACCTCTACCGCCCCACGGGCGTGGTGTTCCATGAGGGCGGCGGCCATCTGGGACTTGCCGCCGTTCTTGGCGCACACGAACAGGACGGAGGGCTGGGTCGTCTCGCTCAACGGTTGCTCCTGGATATGGGGGTCAGCGGGTGGGGACGGTGGCATCGCCGGGGAAGAGCTTCCGGCCCACCCACAGGGACACGTAGACCAGCGCGACGAGCACGGGCACCTCGATGAGGGGGCCGACCACGCCCGCCAGGGCCTGTCCGGAGGTGACTCCGAAGGTGCCGATGGCCACGGCGATGGCGAGCTCGAAGTTGTTGCCGGCGGCGGTGAACGCCACGGTGGTGGACTTCGCGTAGTTCAGTCCCAGCGCCCGGGAGGCCAGCAGGGCCACCCCGAACATGAGGAAGAAGTAGACGACCAGGGGCAGGGCGATCCGGGCCACGTCCCAGGGGTTGGAGGTGATGGCGTCACCCTGCAGGGCGAAGAGCAGCACGATGGTGAACAGCAGCCCGTACAGGGCCCAGGGACCGAGCTTGGGCAGGAACGTGGTCTCGTACCACTCCCGGCCCCTGGCCTTCTCGCCCAGGGTGCGGGTGAGGAACCCGGCGACCAGCGGGATCCCGAGGAACACCAGGACGCTCAGCACGATCGACCACACCGAGAACTCGGCCGAGGTGGTGGGCAGGCCCAGCCAGGCCGGGAGGACCTGGAGGTAGAACCAGCCCAGGGCGCCGAAGGCGATGACCTGGAACACGGAGTTGACCGCCACCAGCACGGCGGCGGCCTCCCGGTCCCCGCAGGCGAGGTCGTTCCAGATCAGCACCATCGCGATGCAGCGGGCCAGGCCCACGATGATCAGCCCCGTGCGGTACTCGGGCAGGTCGGGCAGGAAGATCCAGGCCAGGGCGAACATCAGCGCCGGCCCGACGATCCAGTTCAGCACCAGGGACGCCCCCATCAGGCGCTTGTCGCCGGCCACGCGGTGGGTCTCGTCGTAGCGGACCTTGGCCAGCACCGGGTACATCATCACCAGCAGCCCGATCGCGATGGGCAGCGACACCTCGCCGATCCGCACGGCCTCCAGGGCGGTGTTCAAGCCCGGGACGAAGCGACCGAGCAGCAGGCCGGCGACCATGGCCGCGATGATCCAGGCGGGCAGCCAGCGGTCGAGGAAGGACAGGTCCTTCATCACCCCGTGGGAGGCAGCGGAGGCGGTGGTGGTGCTCATGGGCGGGCGAACCTCTTCACATCGACGGGCATCTATCCCGCACAGTACGGGTCACATCGACGCCCGTCAATGTAGGATGGGGGGATGACTCCCGCTCCGGACCTCGACAGCACGGCCGACGCCGGGACCGCCGACCGGTGCGCCCCCGGCGCGCCGGCCACGGAGTGCTGCTCGCTCTCGGGCGGGCCCATGGGTCACGACGACGCCCGGCGCGTGGCGGGCCTGCTCAAGGCCCTGGCCGACCCCACCCGGCTGCGCCTGCTCTCCCACGTGGCCGCCCAGGGCTGCGACACCGTGTGCGTCTGCAGCCTCACGGACGACCTCGGCATCAGCCAGCCCACGGTCAGCCACCACATGAAGAAGCTGGTCGAGGCCGGGCTGCTCACCCGCGAGCAGCGCGGCAAGTGGGCGCACTACTCCGTGGTGCCCGGGGCGTTCGCGGAGCTGCGCGCCTTCCTCGACCTGCGCTGAGCCGGCCGCGGCGCTTGGGCCGTCCGAGGCGGCGGCTAGCCTGGACGCCATGAGCACCCGCACCCGCCGCAACTCCCCCGCCTACCGCTGCACCGAGTGCGGCTGGAGCACCGCCAAGTGGGTGGGCCGCTGCGGGGAGTGCCAGGCGTGGGGCACGGTCGAGGAGATCGGCGAGCACAAGGCCCGCACCACGGCCGCCCGGTCGATCGCCGAGCCCGCCCGTCCCATCGCCCAGGTGGACGCCACGGTGGCGGCCTCCGCGCCCACCGGGGTGCCCGAGCTGGACCGGGTCCTCGGCGGCGGACTGGTCCCCGGCGCGGTCGTGCTGATGGCGGGCGAGCCCGGGGTCGGGAAGTCGACGCTGCTGCTCGACGTCGCCGCACGCTTCGCGGAGGGCGCGGGCGAGGGCACCCGCGACGTCCTCTACGTCACGGGCGAGGAGTCCGCGGCGCAGGTGAAGCTGCGCGCGGACCGGATCGACGCCGTGGCGCCCACCCTGTACCTCACCGCCGAGACGGACCTGGCCACGGCGCTGGGCCACATCGAGAAGATCTCCCCCCGCCTGCTCGTGGTCGACTCCGTGCAGACGCTGGCCAGCGCCGAGGTCGAGGGCTCCGCGGGCGGGGTGACGCAGGTCCGGGAGGTCGCCGCCTCCCTGATCGCCGCGGCCAAGAAGCGGAACATGACCACGCTGCTCGTGGGGCACGTGACCAAGGACGGCTCCATCGCCGGGCCGCGGCTGCTCGAGCACCTGGTGGACGTCGTGTGCCAGTTCGAGGGCGAGAAGCACTCCCGGATCCGGCTGCTGCGGGCGGTCAAGAACCGCTACGGCCCCACGGACGAGGTCGGCTGCTTCGACCTCACCGAGACCGGGATCACGAGCGTGGAGGACCCCTCGGGCCTGTTCGTCTCCCGGACGGCCCTGCCCGTCTCCGGCACATGCCTCACGGTGACCCTGGAGGGCCGCAGGCCCCTGCTCGCCGAGGTGCAGGCGCTGCTGGACCGCTCCTCCACCGCCCAGCCCCGGCGGGCCACCGCCGGCCTGGACTCCCAGCGGGTTGCCATGCTGCTCGCCGTGCTGCAGCGGCGGGCCGGCGTGAACCTGGCCGGGCTGGACTGCTACGTCTCCACGGTCGGCGGGGTGAAGCTCACGGAGCCGTCCACCGACCTCGCCGTGGCCATGGCGCTGGCTTCGGCCGCGCAGGACCGGCCCCTGCCGCAGCGCCTGGTGTGCTTCGGGGAGGTGGGCCTGGCCGGCGAGGTGCGGCCCGTCCCCGGCATCGGGCGTCGCATCCAGGAGGTCGCCCGGCTGGGCTTCACCCACGCGGTCGTGCCCGCGAGCCCCACCGGCCCGGGCCCCGTCCCGGCGGGGTTCACTGTCCGGGAGGTGACCACGATCAGCGACGCCATGGAGCTGCTCTTCCCCCGGTCCGCCGCCGCGCCCGCCCGGAACCGGCAGACCGCCGCGGCCGTATGATGTGACCGTGGCGAAGACCCCTGAGAACGCACTGCGCAAGACGCTGGCCCGCATCGCACCCGGCACGGAACTGCGCACCGGTCTCGAGCGGATCCTGCGCGGGCGCACGGGCGGGCTGCTCGTGCTCGGCTTCGACCGCTCCGTCGAGGCCATCTGCTCCGGCGGCTTCGACATCGACACCGACTTCACCGCGCCCAGGCTGCGGGAGCTGGCCAAGATGGACGGCGCCATCATCTGCGACCGGGACGCCACCCGCATCCTGAAGGCCGGGGTGCAGCTGGTCCCCGACGCCTCGATCGGCACCACGGAGTCCGGCACCCGGCACCGCTCCGCGGAGCGCACCGCCAAGGAGACCGGGGTGCCGGTGATCTCCGTGAGCCAGTCCATGAGCGTCATCACGATCTACGTGGGCGAGACCCGGTACGCCATCGAGGGCTCCCAGTCGATCATGGCCCGCGCCAACCAGGCCCTGCAGACCCTCGAGCACTACAGCCACCGGATGGAGCAGGTGCTCGGCAACCTCTCCTCGCTCGAGATCGAGGCGTCCGTGACGGTGCGGGACGTGGCCCTGACCCTCCAGCGCATGGAGATGGTCCGGCGGATCTCCTCCGAGATCGGCTGGTACGTGCTCGAGCTCGGCGTGGACGGGCGGCTCATCGCGCTGCAGCTCGAGGAGCTCACCGCGGGCACCGGCCCGGGGCCGGACGTGGTGCTGCGCGACTACCTGCCCGACGGCACCCCCGCGGAGGGCATCGAGGAGGGGCTGGGGCGGCTGGCCGAGCTCACGCCCACGGAGCTCATCGACCTGCAGCGGATCGCGGTGTCGGTGGGTCTCGTCGAGCCGCAGGGCAGCCTCGAGACGGACCTGCACCCGCACGGCTACCGGCTGCTGGAGGGCATCAAGTCGATGCCGCGGGCGGTCGCCAACCGGCTGGTGCGCCAGTTCGACGGCCTGCAGTCCCTGATGGCCGCCAACCTGGAGGACCTCAAGGCGGTCGAGGGCATCGGCGAGCAGCGGGCCCGCACGGTGCGCGAGTCCCTCTCCCGGATGGCCGAGACCAGCCTGCTCGAACGCTTCATGTGAGCCGCGCGCGGCGCGCTCACTCCAGGACGAACGGCACGGGCTCCGCGGTGCGCTCCCCGAGGGACGTCACGAGACGGTAGTACCCGGCCTGGGCCTCGCCCCCCGCCTCCGCGCAGCCCTCGGCGGTGCGCAGGCGGTTCCACGTCAGCCGGGCAACCTTCTCCTGTCCGGGCTCGACCGTCACCTCCGCGTCCTCGGAGCCGGCCTGGCAGTGCCTGCTGTCGAAGACGGTGTCCGCCCCCGAGGTCACCTCGTAGATCATCTGGGACGTGCCCGCGTTGACGCGGCAGGGGTCCTCCCCGGTGTTCTCCAGGGTCAGCTCGAGGACCGGCTCGACGTCCTCCGGGTAGCTCTCCCGGTCCGTCGACGCCCGCACGGCGAGGTCGGGGCCGCACTCCTCGACCGGCCCCTCCGTGGCGGGCGCGGACGCGGACCCGGACGCGGACCCGGACGCCGACGCGCTCTCGTCCGGCCGCGGGGTGAAGTCCGCGAAGGGCTCCTCCGAGGCCGCGGCGGCCGAGGCAGTGGCGGCCTCCGGCGCCGGGACGTCCTCCGTCTCCCCGGAGCCGAGCATGCCCGCGACCGCGGAGACCAGTCCCACCGCCACGAGCACCAGCAGCACGCCCGCCGCGAGGGCCGCCACGAGCCGGCGGCGCCGGTACACCTCGGGGCTCAAGCGCCGGGATCCGGGGTCGCGGGGAGCTCGTCCGTCGTCGTCGTGACCGTTCCCCGACCGTCCGTGGGGGGTGCTCCCGGAACCCTTCTGCGCCATGCTCCCAGGCTACAGTGGACTGCGATGAGCTCCCCGCACACTGCCCCGACCGCCGCCGCGGAGCCCGCTCCGCCGGGCCTGCACCGGGCCGTGACCGACTGGTTCGACGACGCCGCCCGGGACCTGCCGTGGCGGGACCCGTCCTACTCCCCGTGGGGGGTCATGGTCAGCGAGTTCATGCTCCAGCAGACGCCCGTGGTGCGCGTGCTGCCCGTGTGGCGGGCGTGGATGCAGCGCTGGCCGCGGCCCGCGGACCTCGCGGCGGAGAGCACCGGGGAGGCCGTGCGCGCCTGGGGCCGGCTCGGCTATCCGCGGCGGGCCCTGCGGCTGCACGCGGCCGCCGTCGAGATCACCGAGCACCACGGGGGCCGGGTGCCGGCCGCGCACGAGCTGCTGCTGGCCCTGCCCGGGGTGGGCGCCTACACGGCCGCCGCGATCGCGGTCTTCGCCTTCGGCGACCGGCAGACCGTGGTGGACACGAACATCCGCCGCGTGCACGCCCGGGTGGTCACGGGGCGGGCCCTGCCCTCGCGGTCGCTGACCGCCGCGGAGCTGCGCCTCGCGGAGGAGCTGATGCCCGCCGACGACGCCCTGGCCGTGCGCTGGAACCAGGCCGTGATGGAGCTCGGCGCCCTCGTCTGCACGGCCCGCTCCCCCCGCTGCGAGCAGTGCCCGGTGCGGGACGCGTGCGCGTGGGTCGCCGCGGGCCGGCCCGAGCCCGTCGAGGCGCCCCGCGGCCAGGCCTGGCACGGCACGGACCGCCAGGTCCGCGGGGCGATCATGGCCGTGCTGCGGGCCGGGTCCGCGCCGGTGCCGGCGCCCTCCCTCACGGGCCCCGTGGACGTCGCCACGGGCGCGGGTCTGGCGCCGGAGGCCCTGCGGGCCCTGGACGCCCTGCACGGGCTGGGCGCCCCGGAGGAGCAGCGCCGGCGCGCCCTGGACGGGCTGCTGCGGGACGGGCTGGCCGCCGCGGGACCGTCCGGGGTCAGTCTTCCGGGCTGAGCTGGAGCAGCATCCGGGTGTTGCCGAGGGTATTGGGCTTCACCCGGGCGAGGTCCAGGTACTCGGCGACGCCCTCGTCGTGCGAGCGCAGCAGCTCGGCGAACACGTCGGGGTGCACCTGGTTCTGGTTGGGCATGACCTCGAAGCCGTGCCGGCTGAAGAAGTCGACCTCGAAGGTCAGGCAGAACACGCGCGAGACCCCCACGGCGCGGGCCCGCTCGATCAGCCCGGCCAGCAGGGTGCGTCCCACCCCGCGGCCCCGCCACTCGTCGGAGGTGGCCAGGGTGCGGACCTCGCCCAGGTCCTCCCACATCACGTGCAGGGCGCCGCAGCCGACGAGACCGGCCTGCTCGTCGCCGACCGCCTCCACCACCAGGAACTCCTGGATGCCCTCGTAGTAGGCGACCGTGTCCTTGTTGATCAGCACCCCGGCGCGCGCCAGGGGGGCCACGAGGTCCTTGATGGCGGGGACGTCGGAGGTGCGGGCGGGTCGGAGGCGCAGGTCGGTCACGACCCCCAGTGTACGCTTGCGAACTCCGCCGGCCCGCCGGAGCCGGCCTGCGTGACCGTCCCCACTTGGGCGGACGCCGAGGGGCCCGCCGTGCGGTTGCGCGACGGGCCCCTCGGCGGGCACCGGGCCGGCTCAGCCCTCGGAGCGGTTCTCACCGTCGCCGCGGGCGACGTCGACGTCCTCGAGGCCGCCCATCGGGTCGACCATGCCGTCGCCGGTGAGGTCGGACATCGGGGTGGAGGAGAAGGTCAGCTTCTCCGCGTCCCCCTCGCCCTCGGTGTCCACGAAGATCTTCTCCCCGGTGCTGATCTCCCCGAAGAGGATCTTCTCGGACAGCTGGTCCTCGATCTCCCGCTGCATGGTGCGGCGCAGCGGGCGGGCGCCCATGGACGGGTCGTAGCCCTTGCGGCTGACCCACCGCTTCGCGGCGTCGGAGAGCTCGATCGACATGCCCTGGTCGCGCAGCCGCTCCTGCAGCCGGGCCACGAACAGGTCCACGATCTGCACGATCTCGTTCTCGGTGAGCTGCGGGAAGACGATGATCTCGTCCACGCGGTTGAGGAACTCGGGCCGGAAGTGCTCCTTGAGCTCGTCCTGCACCTTCGCCTGCATGCGCTCGTAGTTGGACGCGGGGTCCACGCCGGTCTGGAAGCCGACCGGGACGGCACGGGAGATGTCCTTGGTGCCCAGGTTCGTGGTCATGATGATCACGGTGTTCTTGAAGTCCACCACCCGGCCCTGCGAGTCGGTCAGGCGACCGTCCTCGAGGATCTGCAGCAGCGAGTTGAACAGGTCCTGGTGCGCCTTCTCGACCTCGTCGAAGAGCACCACCGAGAACGGCTTGCGGCGCACCTTCTCGGTGAGCTGGCCGCCCTCCTCGTAGCCCACGTAGCCCGGAGGGGCGCCGAAGAGCCGGGAGACGGTGTGCTTCTCCTGGTACTCGGACATGTCCAGGGTGATGAGGGCGTCCTCGTCCCCGAACAGGAACTCCGCCAGCGCCTTCGCGAGCTCGGTCTTGCCGACGCCCGTGGGCCCGGCGAAGATGAACGACCCGCCCGGGCGCTTGGGGTCCTTCAGGCCCGCCCGGGTGCGGCGCATCGACCGGGAGAGCGCCTTGATGGCGTCGTCCTGGCCGATGATGCGCTTGTGCAGCTCGTCCTCCATGTGCAGGAGACGGCCCGTCTCCTCCTCGGTGAGCTTGTAGACGGGCACTCCCGTGGAGGCGGAGAGGACGTCGGAGATGACCTCGGGGGTCACCTCGGCGAGCTCGTCGCCGCCCTCGCGCCAGGCACGGTCCTTGTCGTCCCGCTCCGCGATGAGCTTCTGCTCCGTGTCGCGCAGCGAGGCGGCCTTCTCGTAGTCCTGACCGTCGATCGCGGCCTCCTTGAGCCGCTTGACCTCGACGATGCGGTCGTCGAGCTCCTTGATCTCCGGCGGGGCGGTCATCCGCTTGATGCGCAGGCGCGCACCGGCCTCGTCGATCAGGTCGATCGCCTTGTCCGGCAGGAACCGGTCGGAGACGTACCGGGCGGCCAGGTGCACCGCCGCCTCGAGGGCGTCGTCTGAGATCGAGACGCGGTGGTGCGCCTCGTACTTGTCGCGCAGGCCCTTGAGGATCTCCACGGCGTGCGCCTCGGAGGGCTCGTCCACCTGGATCGGCTGGAAGCGGCGCTCGAGAGCCGCGTCCTTCTCGATGTGCTTGCGGTACTCGTCGAGGGTCGTGGCGCCGATCGTCTGCAGCTCGCCCCGGGCCAGCATGGGCTTGAGGATCGAGGCGGCGTCGATCGCGCCCTCGGCCGCGCCGGCGCCCACGAGGGTGTGGATCTCGTCGATGAACAGGATGATGTCCCCGCGGGTGCGGATCTCCTTGAGCACCTTCTTGAGCCGCTCCTCGAAGTCGCCGCGGTAGCGGGAGCCCGCCACCAGGGACCCGAGGTCCAGGGTGTAGAGGTGCTTGTCCTTGAGCGTCTCCGGGACGTCGCCGCGCACGATGGCCTGGGCCAGGCCCTCGACCACCGCGGTCTTGCCCACGCCGGGCTCGCCGATCAGCACCGGGTTGTTCTTGGTGCGCCGGGAGAGGATCTGCATGACCCGCTCCATCTCGCGGAACCGCCCGATGACGGGGTCCAGCTTGCCCTCGCGGGCGGCCGCGGTGAGGTTGCGGCCGAACTGGTCCAGCACGGCCGAGCCCGCGGGCGTGCCCTCGGACTGGCCGGCCGAGCGCACGCCGGCGCCCTCCTTCTCGGGGGTGCCCCCGCCCTGGTAGCCGGAGATCAGCTCCAGCACGGTGGAGCGCACCTTCTGGGGCTCCGCGCCGAGCTTGGTCAGCACCTGCGCCGCCACGCCCTCGCCCGCGCGGATGATGCCCAGCAGGATGTGCTCGGTACCGATGTAGTTGTGGCCGAGCTGGAGGGCCTCGCGCAGCGAGAGCTCGAGGACCTTCTTGGCCCGGGGGGTGAAGGGGATGTGCCCGGACGGGGCCTGCTGGCCCGGTCCGATGATGTCCTGGACCTGCTCGCGGGCGCCGGTGAGGGTGATGCCCATCGAGTCGAGCGCCTTGGCGGCCACTCCCTCGCCCTCGTGGATCAGCCCGAGCAGCAGGTGCTCGGTGCCGATGTAGTTGTGGTTGAGCATCCTGGCCTCTTCCTGGGCCAGCACCACGACCCGGCGGGCGCGGTCGGTGAAGCGTTCGAACATGGATACTCCTCAGTCGATGTCTGCACCCGATGCTACGCACCCGAGGGGGTGATCGGGGGGGCTGTTCGCCACCGGCGAGAAGACCGGACGGCCGGGGCGCGGGCCGTCCCCGGAACAGCTCGGGGGAAATGCCGGTGTTCGCGTCCGCACCGGCAAAGGCGCAGGTCATCAAAAGAATGCCGGGGCATTTCGTGCCCGGGCCCCGCGGCGGCCGATAGGGGCACGGGCCCGGCGGAAGGAAAAGGGAAAGGAGGGACCGGCGGACCGGCCCCTCCTCTATTCCGCCGGACGCGGAACGCGCGCTCTTATTTGTGGGCGTCGTAGTACGCCTTCTGCACGTCCTGGTGAATACGGCCGCGGTCGGAGACCGGGTGGCCGTTCTCTCGGGCCCACTGCCGGATGGCGGCGGTGTCCGGATTGGACTTGCCGGTGGGCCGGGCCTGCTTGGACGTCTGCTTGCCCTGCTGGGCGCGCCGGGCCTTGGCGATGAAGGGCCGCACGGCGTCGCGCAGCTTGGCGGCGTTCTCCTCGGAGAGGTCGATCTCGTACTGCGCGCCGTCGAGGCCGAAGCGCACGGTCTCCTCCGCGGGCCCGCCGTCGAGGTCGTCCTCGAGAATGATCTGCACGGTCTGTGCCATAACTGGAACTCTCCTCCGCCTTTCGGCGCTCGTCTCTGCCCGGCCGCGCCGAGAGCGGCGCTTCCTGAGGCGGTGCTGATTCCCCCGTGTGATACCGGATGATCCTGATCGTGAATTCCGGAGAACTCCGACGGACCCGAACACCCGGCGTCGTCGAGTTTATCCTACAATTACCGGGCGGAATTCAACAGCACGAAAAGGCGGACAAACAGGGCGCCAATTCGAATTCATTCGAAAGACGGTGCGGCGGGGGCTGGGAGCTCAGCGCTCCGTCCGGCGGCCGCGGCGCGGGGAGTGGCCGAACGGCAGGTCCTCGCCGTCGCGCTGCTTGAGCTCCTCGTACCAGCGCTCGGCGTCCTCCTGCGAGCGGGACTCGACGGCGCGCTCCGTGCGGTCGCCGCGGAAGATCCAGCGGAGGATGAACCAGAAGATGATGCCGATGCTGATCGAGGGCAGCAGGACAGCGATGTATTCCATGGGTGCGATTCTCCCGGGGAGATCTGGGCGGAGGCTGGGGACGGCGAGGGGCCGCGGCACGGCCGCGGCCCGGGCTCAGTCCTGCTCGGGCTTCATGAGGGGGAACAGGATGGTCTCCCGGATCCCCAGGTCGGTGAAGAGCATGATGAGCCGGTCCAGGCCCAGGCCCAGGCCGCCCATGGGCGGGGCGCCGTGCTCGAGGGCGCGCAGGAAGTCCTCGTCCAGCCGCATGGCCTCGTCGTCGCCGGCCGCGGCCCGGTGGGACTGCTCGGTGAGCCGCTCGCGCTGGACCACGGGGTCGATCAGCTCGGAGAACGCCGTGCCGCGCTCCATCCCCCCGATGATCAGGTCCCACGCCTCGATCAGGCCGTGCTCGGAGCGGTGCTGGCGGGCGAGCGGCTGCGCCGAGGGCGGGTAGTCGCACACGAAGGTCGGCTGGACCAGGGTGGGCTCCACGATCTCGCCGAACAGCTCGAGCACGTACTTCTCCGCGTCCCACATCGGGCCGACGGGGACCTCGTGCTCCTCGGCGATCCGGTGCAGGGTCTCCACGGGGGTCTCCGGGGTGATCCGCTGCCCCACGGCCTCGGAGAGGGCGGGGTAGACGGACAGCCAGCGCCACTCCCCGCGCAGGTCGATCGTGCCCTTGTCCGTCTCGATGGTGTCGACGCCCAGGGCGTCGGCGCACGCGAGGATGATCTCCTTGATCCGCTCGGCCATCGTGAACTGGTCGGCGTAGGCCTCGTAGGCCTCCAGGGTGGTGAACTCGGGGCTGTGCGAGGAGTCGACGCCCTCGTTGCGGAAGACCCGCCCGATCTCGAAGACCCGCTCGATCCCGCCGACCACGGCGCGCTTGAGGTAGAGCTCCGTGGCGATGCGCAGGGTCATGTCCTGGTCGAACGCGTTGAGGTGCGTCTCGAACGGCCGGGCCGTGGCCCCGCCGTGCACGAGCTGCAGGATCGGCGTCTCGATCTCCACGTAGCCGCGCTCCACCAGGACGTTGCGCACCGTCTGGATGATCCGCGCCCGCTGCACGACGACGTCGCGGGCCTCGGGCCGGACGATGAGGTCGAGGTAGCGCCGGCGCACCCGGGTCTCCTCGCTGAGCTCGTTGTGCAGCGTGGGCAGGGGCCGGAGCGCCTTGGACGCCATGGTCCAGGCGTCGGCCATCACGGAGAGCTCGCCGCGGCGGGAGGCGATCACCTCGCCGTGCACGGCGACGAAGTCGCCGAGGTCCACGAGGGACTTCCACTCGCCCAGGGACTCCTCCCCCACCTTCGCCAGGGAGAGCATCACCTGCAGGCGGGTGCCGTCCCCCTCCTGGAGGGTGGCGAAGCACAGCTTGCCGGTGTTGCGCACGAAGACCACGCGCCCGGCCACGCCGACGAACTGCCCGGTCTCCTCGCCGGGCTCGAGGTGGCCGTGGGCCTCCCGCACCTCGGCGAGGGTGTGCGTGCGCTCCACGCCCACGGGGTAGGCCTCCCGGCCCGACTCGAGGAGCCGGGCGCGCTTGGCGAGGCGGAACTGCATCTGGTCCGAGAGCTCGGCCTGCTCGGCCTCTGCCTGGGCGGTCGGGGAGGTGTTCTGCGCGTTGGTCACAGTTGTCCAGGATAACGGGGAGGGTCAAATCCCGGCCGGGGCCCTCACAGCACGAGGTTGTCGATCAGCCGGGTGCCGCCCACGTGGGCGGCCACGAGGGCGAGGGCGCCGGGCGCCGGCTCGACCGGCGCCAGGGTGCGGGGGTCGACGACGACGAGGTAGTCGAGCCGGACCCCGTCCTCGGTGTCGATCCGCCGCCGGGCGGCCTCGAGCTCCAGCTCCCCGGCGGCGAGCGCCCGCAGGGTGCGCGGGAGCACGAGCGCGGAGCGGCGCTGAGCGGCGTCGAGGTAGCGGTTGCGGGAGGACAGGGCCAGCCCGTCGTCGTCGCGCACGATGGGCACGGGCCGGACGGTGACGGGCAGGTCGAAGTCGGCGACCATCCGGCGCACGAGGAGCAGCTGCTGGGCGTCCTTCTCCCCGAAGTACGCCCGGAACGCGGCCGGCCCGGGCGGGGCGGTGATGTTGAGCAGCTTGTTGACCACGGTCAGGGCGCCGTCGAAGTGGCCGGGGCGGCTCGCGCCGTCGAGCACGGCGCCGAGCCGGCCGGAGGTGACGCGCACGAGGGGCTCCCCGTCCGGGTACATCTCCGCCGTCGACGGGGCGAAGACGAGGTCGGCGCCGAACCGGCGGAGCAGCTCGACGTCGGCCTCGAGGGTGCGCGGATAGCGCTCGAAGTCCTCGTCGGGGCCGAACTGCAGCGGGTTCACGAAGACCGAGACCGCGACCACGGTGTTCTCCTGCCGGGCGAGGCGCACCAGGTGGCCGTGCCCCTCGTGCAGGGCGCCCATGGTGGGCACGAGGCCCAGGGACGCCCGCTCACCGGGCGCCCCGTCCCGGGCCGCGCCGAGCCGGTCGGCCAGCGCGGCCCGGAACTCCTCGATGCCCCGGCAGACGCGGGGGACGCCGGTGGGGGCGCCGGTGGGGTCGCTCACAGGGTGTCCTCTCCGTCGGTGCCGCGGGTGCCGTCGGTGCCGTCGGTGTCCCGGGTGAGCTCGAGGGCGGCGAGCACGGCGTCGTAGCGCGGGCGGTCGAGCAGGCCGCGGTCCAGGGCGCGGCGGGCGGTGACGCGGGCGAGGTCCAGGTAGGCGAGCAGGACGTCGTCGCTCCCGTGGCCGTGGGCGTACTCGTCGAGGGCGTCCCGGTGGGCGGCCACGGTCCCGGCGTCGCCGCGGGCCACGGGTCCTGTGAGCGCGGACTCCCCCGCGGCCAGGGCGTTGTCCAAGGTCGCGCGCAGCAGGGGCCCCACCATCCGGTCGGGGCGCTCGACGCCGATGTCGCGGAGCACCTGCATGGACTGTCCGGCGACGGTCATCAGGTGGTTGGCGCCGTGGGCGAGGGCCGCGTGGTAGAGCGGGCGGTCGGCCTCCGCGACGACCACCGGCTCGGCGCCCATCTCGACCACCAGCGCCTGGGCGATGGGCAGCACCGGTCCCGGGGCCGTGATCCCGAACGAACAGTCGCTCAGCCGGGCAAGGTCCAGGCTCATGCCCGTGAAGGTCATGGCCGGGTGGATCGCGAGCGGGATCGCCCCGAGCCGGCGGGCCGGGTCCAGGACGCGGGTGCCCCAGCGGCCCGCGGTGTGCACCACGAGCTGCCCGGCCTGCCACAGCCCGGCGTCGGCGAGGCCCTGCACGAGCCCGGGCAGCTCGTCGTCGGGCACGGCGAGCAGCACGAGCTCGGCGCGCTCGAGCACGGACGGGACCTCGAGGACGGGCACGCCGGGCAGGAGGGCCTCGGCCCGGTCCCGGCTGGCCTCGGAGACGGCGTTGACGCCGACGACGGCGTGGCCGGCGGCGCGCAGCGCGGCGCCCAGGACGGCGCCCACCTTCCCGGCGCTGACGACCCCGACCCCGAGGCGTCCCGGGCGGTCGGACGGGTGGCTCATGGTCTCTCCTGGCGGGGGGTGTGGGGGTGGCTCGGGCCGTCGGCCAGTCTACGGGCCCCGGCCGCGTGCACCGCCTGGGCCGCGGCGAGCGCCCGGGCGTCCCCGGCGTCGAGATGCGGGACCATGACGCTCACGGGCCCCGGCGTGGAGTGCAGCTGGACGTCGGCGAGCCCCAGGGCCCGCTCGAGCGGGCCCTGGCTCACGGCCACCGACTGGGTCTTCTCGTGCGGCAGCACGGCGGTGCGCCGGCTCAGCCGCCCGGACCGGACCGCGAGGACGTCCTCGGTCGCGGCGAAGCCCGTCCGGCGGTGCACGAGGGGGTCGAGCCACCGGGCCCGGCGCGGAGAGGTGGTGAACCGGCCCTGCGCGCCCAGGCCGTGCAGGCCCTCCCGCAGCAGCGCGGCGAGGTCACCGTCCCGGGCGCCGGGCAGCGCGAGGTGCAGGACCTGGTGCACCTGGGGCAGGGTTCCGACGGGCAGCAGGGTCGAGCGCATGGCGTCGCCCTCCCCCGCCGCGGGCCCGTAGCCGGCCACGTTGACCCGCACCCGGTACCAGCCGAAGGGCCGCCAGAGCAGCGGCTGGTCCACGCCCACCGCCTGGATCCGCCCCGCCGGGACGGTCTGGGAGCGGACGCTGAACAGGCCGTAGCGCACGCGCATGCCCTCGGGGACGCGCAGCAGCCGGAAGTGGTAGCCCTGCTCGACCCGGCGGTAGGAGACCGCACCGAAGCTGATCAGCCCGGGCAGCCAGGCGGCGAGCATCGCCGGGGCGGCACGGGCGTCCACCAGCAGGGCGGCCGGTGCGGCGGCCAGCAGCACGGCCAGGGCGACCGACGAGCCCGAGGCGAGCACGGAGCCGATCAGCCGCGGCACCGGCACGCCGAGCACCGGGCGCTCCTGGTCCCCGGTGACCGCCCAGGGGGCCGGTCGCCGCACGGGCAGGCCGGGCGCCGCACCGGGTGCCGGGGCGGCGGGGTCCTGGCCCGGGGCGGCCAGGCCGAGCCGGCCCAGCAGCTCCCCGCGCAGCACGCGCGCCTGGGGGTGGGTGAGGTAGGACAGGGACACCGCGGACTGCCCGGCGTCGGCCACCTCGAACTTCAGCTCCGCCAGCCCCAGCAGCCGGGGCAGGAACGGGCGGTGGATGTCGATGGCCTGCACCCGGTCCAGCCGCGCCTGGCGCTCCTGCCGGAAGAGCACCCCGGAGCGGATCCGCACGTGCTCCGGGGTCACCTGGTAGCGGGTGAACCACCAGGAGACCAGCACGGCCGCGGCGAACACGAGGAGCACGACCGCCACGAGCCCGGCCAGCACCCACCAGAAGACGGCGCCCATCCGGGCCGGGTCGAAGTCCTGGGGCGGCACGGCGTCCCCGCGGCCGAGGAAGGCGTTGAGGAAGTCGTCGAGGAGGATGTTGACGAAGGCGCCCGCGATCACGACCATCGCGAGCCACCCCTTGACCACCGGGGTCAGCGGGTGGACACGGTGCCACTGCGGGGCCGGCGCGGGGGCGGGGGCAGCGCTCACAGGCCCGCCAGGAGGGCCTCGCCGCGCGCGGTGAGCCGCTCGCGCAGCCGGGACGCCTCGGCGTGCTCCACCCCCGGGATCTCGGCGTGGCTGCCCACGGCGGCGGTGTGCAGCTTCACGGTGGCCAGGCCGAAGCTGCGCTGCAGCGGGGAGACCGACACGTCCACGTACTGCATCCGGCCGTAGGGGATCACCGTGACCCGCTGGTAGAGCAGGCCGCGCCGCACGAGCAGGTCCTCGCCGCGCTCGGCGTAGCCGATCGCCCGGACCCGCCGCGGGGCCAGGAGCACGGAGAGCAGCCCGGCCGCCAGGACGGCCGCGGGCGGCAGCAGCAGCAGGCCCAGGGGGGCGCCGGACCAGACGCCCGTGGCCGCCAGCACCGCCGGCCAGCCGAGGGCGGCGAGCCAGAAGAGGGTGCTGAGGAGGGTGGAGAGCACCACCACGGAGAGGTGCTTGGGCGAGACCCGGGTCCAGGCCAGGCCCTCGGGGTCGATCGCGGGGTTGCTCAGGGGCACCCGGTCACCGGGCGTCCCCGCCACGGGGCCGCCGACGGGCTCGTGGGCGGATCTCTCGGGCATAACCACCTTCTCCCTCGGGAAGCTCCTTCTGCCGCCCCCTACGGTACTCGGCGCCCTCCTCCGCGTCGGGATCGTCCGGCGGCAGCTTGCAGAAGCCCTCCACGATCCAGCCCACCACCACGAGCACGAGCCCGGCCCCGGCGTGCACCAGGCTGGCCCACAGCGGGCCCTGCTCGGAGCGCACGGAGACCAGCGCGAGCTGCTCGACGGCCACGGCGGCGTGCCAGCCGGTCAGCATCGCCCCCGCCCAGGCCACCGCCTGCGCGCCGGCCGCGGTGCGGGCGGCCACGAGCGGGTCGAAACGCTCCGGGCGCGCTCCGTCCTGGTGCCGCTTGACCCGCACGCCCAGCACCAGCAGGGCCGCGGCCACGGCGGCGAGGGCCGCGAGCGAGGCCCACGGCAGGATCAGCAGCGGCCCGCCCGCGCCCGTGGACAGCCGGTTGGCGGTCCAGCCGACGGCGCCGGCGGCGGCGGCGCACATCAGCAGCGCCGGGACCGTGAGCACGTGCACGGCGGCTCCCCCTCAGTCCCCGTCCCCGCCGGGAGCGGGGTCCTCGGGCAGCAGGGGGATCGTGTCCGGCCCCAGTCCGCCGAGGTCCTCCGCCCGGCGGGCCAGCTCGGCGACGCTGCGCCCCTCGAGCGTCGCGCCGGGGTCCATGAGGGCCCAGGGCACGAGCACGAACGCGCGGGTGCCGGCGCGCAGGTGGGGCACGGTGAGGTCCGGCTCGTCCAGGCGCAGGTCCCCGTAGACCACGATGTCGACGTCGAGGGTGCGCGGGCCCCAGCGCTGCGTCCGGGTCCGGTGGTGGCGCTCCTCCACCTCCTGGCACGCCCGCAGCAGCCCGAAGGGGCTCAGCTCGGTCTCCACCTCGACGACCGCGTTCAGGTAGTCCCCCTGGCCGGCCGGTCCGCCGACCGGCCGGGAGCGCACGATGGGCGAGGCGCGGACCAGCGTGATCCGCGGGTGGGCGGCCAGCTCGAGGGCGGCGCCGCGGAGGGTGGCCTCCCGGTCGCCGAGGTTGGCGCCGAGGGCGAGGACGGCCCGGGTGCCCACCTCAGCGCTCCCGGTAGATCGTGACGGAGACGTCGGAGAACGTCACCTCGATGGGCGCCTTGGGCTTGTGCACGGTGACCTCCACCGCGTCGAGCGGGAAGCGGGCGAGCAGCCGCCGGGCGACCTGGTCGGCGAGGGTCTCGAGCAGGTTGACGCTGGGGCCGATGACGATGTCCCGCACCTCCTCGGCGACCTCGCCGTAGTGGGCGGTCAGGGCAACGTCGTCCGAGGCCCCCGCCGCGGCCAGGTCCAGGTACATGACGAGGTCCACGAAGAAGGGCTGGCCGCTGCGCTTCTCCTGGTCGAAGACCCCGTGGTAGCCCACCGCGCCGATGCCCAGGAGGTTGATCCGGTCCCGGCGGTCGGGGGCCCTGGTGGTGGACACCGGGACGTGCTGGCGGCCGGCCCGGTCCCCGGCGCGCATCCGGGCGGCGTCCGCGTCCTCGCGCGGCACGCGGTTCACCGGTCCGCTCCGGAGGACGCCGGCAGCACGCCGGCGTCGGCGGCGGGGCGCAGCAGGGCCGGCTCCACGCCGCGCCAGGCGTGCGCGGCGGCCACGGCGTCGGCGCTCGGGCGCACGGCGTGGACGCGCACGCACCAAGCGCCCGCGTGGGCGGACAGCGCGCTGATCGCGGCCGTCGCCGCGTCCCGCCCGGCCGCGGGGCGCGGTGCGCCGTCCTGCTCGAGCAGGGTGCCGAGGAAGCGCTTGCGGGACGCCGCGACGAGCACCTTGTGGCCGGTGGCCGTGAAGCGTGGCAGCGCCCGGAGCAGCTCCCAGTTCTGCGCCCCGCGCTTGTCGAAGCCCAGCCCGGGGTCCAGGACCAGCTTCTCGGGGGCCAGGCCGGCGGCCAGGCAGCGCTCCGTCAGCGCCTCGAGCTCCCCGAGCACCTCCCCGGCCACGTCGTGGTAGACGGCCCGGGAGTCCTGCACGTCGGGCAGGCCGCGGGCGTGCATGAGGACGTAGGGGGCCTGCCGCTCGGCGACCAGGTCGATCATGTCCTGGCTCGCGCGCAGCCCCGAGACGTCGTTGACGATGTGCGCCCCGGCGTCCAGGACGGCCTCGGCGGTCCCGGCGTGGAGGGTGTCGACGCTGAGCACCGCGCCCGCGGCGGCGAGGGCCTCGACCACGGGCAGGATCCGGCGCCGCTCCTCGGCGGGGTCGATCCGCTCGGAGCCGGGCCGGGTGGACTCGCCCCCGACGTCGACGATGTCGGCGCCCTCGGCGAGCATGCGCAGCCCGTGCGCGATCGCGGCCTCGTGCCCGGCGTGCTCGCCGCCGTCGCTGAAGGAGTCGGGGGTGACGTTGAGGATGCCCATGACCAGCGTGCGCCCGGTGGGCAGGTTCTCGAAGGAGCCCCAGCCGGAGGGCCGGTGCGCGGGGTCGGTGCGGAGGGGGGTCGTCATGTGCTCAGCGCCCCAGGATGAGGCTCATCGCCTCGGCGCGGGTGGCGGGCTCGCGCAGCTGTCCGCGCACGGCCGAGGTGACGGTCTTGGCGCCCGGCTTGCGCACCCCGCGCATGGACATGCACAGGTGCTCGCACTCGACCACCACGATCACCCCGGCCGGCTGGAGGTGCTCCACGATCGCCTCCACCACCTGGGTGGTCAGCCGCTCCTGGACCTGGGGCCGGCGGGCAAAGAGGTCCACGAGGCGGGCGAGCTTGCTCAGGCCGGTGACCATCCCGTCGTGGCCGGGGATGTAGCCCACGTGGGCGTGCCCGTGGAACGGGACGAGGTGGTGCTCGCAGGTCGAGTAGAAGGGGATGTCCTTGACGAGGACCATCTCGGAGTGGCCGATGTCGAAGGTCGTCCCGAGGATCTCGGCGGGGTCCTGGTGCAGGCCCGCGAACATCTCCGCGTACGCCCGCGCCACGCGCCCCGGGGTGCCCTGCAGGCCGTCCCGGTCCGGGTCCTCGCCGATCGCCAGCAGCAGCTCGCGCACGGCCGCCGCGACGCGCGGCTGGTCGACCGCCCCGGCGCCGGCCTCCAGCGCGGGGGCGGGGTCGGGGTACGGCGGGTCGAACGCCTCCGCGCGCAGGTCGTGCGCGCTCGTCTGCTTCGTGCGGGCCTCGTGGGGCAACGCGCCCTCCTTCGGGATCTGCCGGTGCGGCGGGGTCTGCCGGACGGGACGGGAGTCGGCGGACGCGACCGGCTGTCGCTCCATCCTAGGCCCGGCTCAGTCCGTGCCGGCCCCCGGGGCGCGCTCCGCGGAGGGTCCGGTGGTGCTCGAGGAGCCCGCCCCCTCCCCCGGGGGCACCGAGTGCCCGCGCTCCGGGACCTCGAGGGGGTGCTCCGGCTTCGCGGCGGCCGCCTGGTCCTGCGGGGCCAGGGTCGCGGGGTCCTGGGCGTGCAGCCGCCGGGCCTCCTCGCGCTCGGCCTGCGTGACCACGGGCGGGTCCTCGGAGAGCGGCCGGGTGTCCTTGGACAGCCACACGGGCCGCAGGTCCCGCTTGCGGATGTCGTGGAAGAGGTCCGCGATCTGCGCCTCGTTGAGCGTCTCCTTCTCGAGCAGCTCGAGGGCGAGCCGGTCGAGGACGGGACGGTTGTCCATGAGGATCGCGTGCGCCTCGTCGTGGGCCTGGTCCAGCAGGGCCCGCACCTCCTCGTCGACGATCGCGGCGGTGCGCTCGGAGTACTCCCGGCCCGAGCCGGCGGCGTCCCGGCCGAGGAACGGCTCGGAGCTGTCCCCGCCCAGCTTGATCGAGCCCACGCGGGCGCTCATGCCGTACTGGGTGACCATCTTGCGGGCCGTGTCGGTGGCCTTCTGGATGTCGTTGGACGCGCCGGTGGACGGGTCCCGGAACACGATCTCCTCCGCCGCGCGCCCGCCCATGGCGTAGGCCATCTGGTCGAGCAGCTCGTTGCGGGTGGTCGAGTACTTGTCGTCCATGGGCATGACCATGGTGTAGCCCAGGGCCCGGCCGCGGGGCAGGATGGTGATCTTCGTGACCGGGTCCGTGTTGCGCAGGGCCGCGGCCACGAGCGCGTGCCCGCCCTCGTGGTAGGCGGTGACCTTGCGCTCGAGCTCCTTCATGATCCGGCTGCGCTTCTGCGGACCGGCGATGACCCGGTCGATCGCCTCGTCCACGGCGCGGTCGTCGATGAGCTGGGCGTGGGAGCGGGCCGTCAGCAGCGCGGCCTCGTTCATCACGTTGGCGAGCTCGGCGCCCGTGAAGCCGGGGGTGCGCTTGGCCACGGCGGCGAGGTCCACGTTGTCCGCGAGCGGCTTGCCCTGCGAGTGCACCCGGAGGATCTGCAGGCGGCCCTTCATGTCGGGGGCCTCCACGCCGATCTGGCGGTCGAAGCGGCCCGGGCGCAGCAGCGCCGGGTCCAGGACGTCGGGGCGGTTGGTCGCGGCGATCAGGATGACGTTGGTGGTGGCGTCGAAGCCGTCCATCTCGACGAGCAGCTGGTTGAGGGTCTGCTCGCGCTCGTCGTTGCCGCCGCCCATGCCCGCGCCGCGCTGGCGGCCCACGGCGTCGATCTCGTCCACGAAGATGATGGCCGGCGCGTTCTCCTTGGCCTGCTGGAACAGGTCGCGGACCCGGGAGGCGCCCACGCCCACGAACATCTCGACGAAGTCGGAGCCGGAGATCGAGAAGAAGGGCACGCCGGCCTCGCCGGCCACCGCCCGCGCGAGCAGGGTCTTGCCGGTGCCGGGAGGGCCGTAGAGCAGCACGCCCTTGGGCACCTTCGCGCCGAGGGCGGTGAAGCGCTCCCGCTCCACCAGGAACTGCTTGATCTCGTCGAGCTCCTGCACGGCCTCGTCCGCGCCGGCGACGTCGGCGAAGGTCACCGTGGGGTTGTCCTTGTCGAACATCTTGGCCCGCGAGCGGCCGAAGCGCATGACCTGGGACCCGCCCCCCTGCATCCGGGAGAACACGAACCAGAAGATGGCGAGGATGATCAGGAACGGCAGCATGAAGCCGAGGAGGCTGGTGAACCAGTTCGACTCGACGGGCTGGTCCGTGAACCCCTGAAGGTCCGCCGCGTTCATCGCGTCGACGACCTCTTCCCCGCGCGGGGTGACGTAGTAGAACTCGACGCTGCGCCCGAGGTCGCGGCCGTCGAGGGAGAGGTCCTCCTCCAGCTGGAGCTCGACCTTCTGCTGGCCGTCGTAGATCTTCGCCTCGGCGACCTGGCCCTCGCGGAGCAGCTGCAGGCCGACGTTGGTGTCCACGCGCCCGGAGGAGCCCGTGGTGAGCGTGCCCACCAGGGGGAAGAGGATCAGAGCGGCCAGCAGGACCCAGAACCAGGGTCCTCTGAAGAAGTTGTTGGGTTTTTTCGCCGTGGCCAAGCCGCTGATCCTCCCGTGGATGGTTGTCCGGGCCCCCTCGAGCCCGTGCCCGCCCAGGGCCGGAGGTCCAGGGGACGCAGACCTACAATGTACAGCCCGGACTCGGGGTCGGGCCCCGGACGGGCCGGGAGTTCCCTGTCAGCGGACACCCGGCCCGGGAACCGCCGCGGCGCACGCCCGCCCGGGGCGCCGGCTCACTCGTAGACGTGCGGCGCCAGGGTCGCGATGCAGTCGAGGTTGCGGTACTTCTCGGCGTAGTCGAGCCCGTAGCCCACCACGAACTCGTTGGGGATGTCCCAGCCCACGTACTTGACGTCGATGGAGGTCTTCGCGGCCTCGGGCTTGCGCAGCAGGGCGCAGATCTCCACCGAGGCCGTGCCGCGGGACTCGAGGTTGGCGCGCAGCCAGGACAGGGTCAGGCCCGAGTCGATGATGTCCTCGACGATGAGCACGTCCCGCCCCGTGAGGTCCGTGTCCAGGTCCTTCAGGATGCGGACCACGCCCGAGGACTTGGTCCCGGAGCCGTAGGAGGACACGGCCATCCAGTCCATGGGGTACTGGCCCTGGAGCGCCCGGCACAGGTCGGCCATGACCATCACCGCACCCTTGAGCACGCCCACGAGCAGGACGTCCCGGCCCCGGTAGTCGGCGTCCACGGCGGCCGCCAGCTCGGCGATCCTCGTGTCGATGTCTTCCTTGCTGTACAGGACCTCGGTGAGATCCCCCTGGACGTCCTCAGCCTTCACGGCGCTCCTCGGGTGATGCGGATGCGGGTCGGGTGGCGCTCGCGGGCCGCGGGCGGACGAGCTCCAGGTGCCCCGGGCCACGGGTGCCCGCCGTCGGGCGGCGGCGCCACACCGACACCTTACCCGCCATCTGCACGGGCCCCGCGGCCCCGTGTCCCGCGGCGAACTCGTCCAGCGCGCCGAGCCGCTCGTAGGCCGGGGTCTGCCCGCCGGCGGCGACCACGGCCGCCGACAGGGCGCGGCGGCGCAGCGCGGGGTGCGCGGCCCGCACCGTGGCGAGGTCCAGGGCCAGGGAGCCGGGCAGCTCCGGGGCGGCGGCGCGGGCGCGCTCGAGCAGCTCCCCCGCGGCGCCGTCGAGGTAGTCCGCGTCGGGGCCGAGGATCGCGGCGGACCGGGCCAGGGCACGGGCCAGACCGGGGCCGAGCTCGTCCTCCAGCAGCGGGAGCACGCGGTGGCGGACCCGGGAGCGCATCAGGGTGGTGTCCCGGTTCGTGGGGTCGTGCCAGGGCTCGAGCTGCTCGGCGGCGCAGATCTCCAGGGTCTGCGCGCGGGAGAGGTCGAGGAACGGGCGGAGGTAGGTGACGCCGTCGAGCTCGCGCACGGGGGGCATCCCGGCCAGCGAGCGGGTGCCGGAGCCGCGGGCGAGGCCCAGCAGGACGGACTCCGCCTGGTCGTCCAGGGTGTGCCCGAGCAGCACGGCGTCGGCGCCCGTGCGCCCCACGACCTCCGCGATGCCCGCGTAGCGGGCGGTGCGGGCCGCCATCTCGGGGCCGCCCGCGTCCCGGCGCACGGTCACGGCCGTGACGACGACGGGCGCCAGCCCGGTCTGCTCGAGCGTGCGGGCGGCGCGGGCCGCGACCGCCGCGGAGTCCTCCTGGAGGCCGTGGTCGACCACCACGGCGCCCACGCGCAGCGTGCCGCGCCGGGCGAAGTGGGCCGCGGCGGCGGCCAGCGCGAGGGAGTCGGGGCCGCCGCTGCAGGCCACCAGCACGAGCGGGGGCTCCGCGGAGGTCCGGGGGACGTGCTGCCGGACGGAGTCGAGCACACGGCGCCGCCCCGCGGCGACGTCCGGGGACAGTCGGCCGCGGCGGGCGAACTGGGTCACCGGCGGGCGTCCTCGCGGTCGCTCGCGGCCTGCTGGTTCTGCGACTCCCGCACGGCCAGGCGCACGACCTTGGCGAGGGTCGGGGCGGTCTCGCCGAGCAGGTCCAGGGCGGCCTCGAGCTCGTGCCGCGGGACCACGTGCGCGAGGGCCGCGACGGCGTTGGTCTCGCTGTGGATGCCGGCCTGGATCTGCGTGGTCGACAGCACGGGCTGCGAGGCCTCGACCGCGGCGAGGACCTCCTCGATGTCCGGGGTGCCGATGCGCTGCTCCAGCATCACCAGGCGCTCGTAGACCGCTGGGTTGCCGATCTTGATCCGGCGGCCGCTGTTGAGCTGCGACAGCATGGGGGCGGAGAGGCCGAGGACCTCGGCCAGTCGCCGCTGCGTGATGCCGTAGGCCTGGACGACCGTGCCGAAGCGCTCCGACAGGGGCTGGCCGTACAGCTTGACCTGCTGTTCGATATTCTCTGTGCTCACGTAAAGATTTTGTCACACAAAGGTGATCCGGCCTACCGCGTGTCGCGCCGTGACCGAGGTCTCCGAGGCGGGGCGCCCCACCCCTAATGTGTATGAATCTGCATGTCAAACGGGGGTGCGTGGTGTCTACCACATTCCCGGCGGCTCCGGGGCGGGGAGGAGCCGGCGCGGCGGTGCGCCCGGGCCCAGCACGCGCTCGATCCAGCGCTCCGGGGCGTGGATCTCGGCCTCCGTGGGAAGGTGCTCCGGGGCCTCCCAGATCCGGTTGAACGACTCCAGCCCCACGGTCCCCACCACGGTCGTGACGAACCGCTGGCCGTCGCTGTACTGGCGCATCTTCGCGTCCATCCCGAGCAGGCGCCGGACGAAGCGGTCGAGGCTGCCCTGGAGCTCGGAGCGCCGCTCGAAGCGCCGCCGGATCGTCTTCACGGAGGGCACCACGGAGGCGTCCACCCCGTCCATCACGAAGTTCGCGTGCCCCTCGAGCAGGCTCATCACGGCGGTGAGGTGGGAGAGCACCTCCCGCTCCCGCCGCCCCATGAGCAGGCCCACCACGCCGAGGGAGGCCCGGGGCTCCTCCGCCCCCGCGCCGCGCCCGGGCAGGGAGCGGACCGCTTCCGTGAGCCGCGCCCCGAGGGTCTCGGCGTGCCCCATGAGGGAGTCGGCGAGCTCGTTGATCTGCTCGATCATGTGCTCGCGCAGCCACGGGGCCGCGGCGAACTGGACGCGGTGGGTCTGTTCGTGCAGGCAGACCCACAGCCGGAAGTCCTCCGGCTCGACGTTGAGCTCCCGCTCGACCGTGAGGATGTTGGGCGCGACGAGCATCAGCCGCCCGCCGGGGTGCCGCTGCGCGGCCACGGCGGAGACCAGCCCGGCGTACGGGTCGTACTGGCCCAGGACCTTCGCGGAGAGGAACCCGAGCACCGCCGCCATCTCCATGGCGGTGGCCGTGCCGCCGAGGGCGGTGGCGGCCGCGCCGAACTGCTCCGGGCGGCGCCGGCGCAGGGCCTCGACCGCCGGCTCCATGAGCACCTCGAAGGCCTGGGCGTTGGCCTTCGACCACCCGGCGCGGTCCACGACCAGCACGGTGGAGTCCCGCAGGTCCCGCGCCGCCTCGAGCCCGGTGATCCGGTGGACGTGGTCCACGGACGCCTCGGCGTGGCGGCGCATGGAGGCCACCGCCGCCTGCATGGCCCGGGCGGACATCCTCGGCCCCGGCGGCGTGAGCCGAGCGGCGGCTGAGGCCGCGAGGTCCCACCGGACGATCCCGGGCGCGTCCGTCTCCGGCGGTCGTTGTGCTGCGCTCATGGCCTCATGCAACCACACGCGCCTGGGAGCGCCCGGCGCGGGCCGTCACAGGAGGGCCAGGGCCGCCACCGCGCGGTCCACGGCGTCCCGGGCGGCGGCGGGGTCGGCGACCTCGTTGAGCACCACGGAGAACGTCAGCAGCCGCCCCCCGTCCGTGCTGACGTGCCCGCTGAGGGCGACCACGGAGTTCAGCGTGCCCGTCTTCGCCCGCGCCAGGCCTCGCCCGGGGCGCTCGGCGTCGTCGTCGAACCGGCCGGCGAGGGTCCCGCTGCCGCCGGCCACCGGGAGCGCCCGGGCGCCGGGGGTCAGCGCCCCCGTGGGGTCGGTGACCATGGCCCGCACGACCTGCTCGAGCGCGCGGGCGGGGATGCGGTTGCGCAGGGACATCCCGGACGCGTCGGAGAGCACGGCGCCCGGCGCCGGGACGCCGTGCGCCTCGAGCGCCGCGGCCGCGGCGGCACGGCCGCCGGCGATGCTCGCGGGCCGGTCCGCGGCCCGGGCCGCGAGCCGCGAGAGGACCTCGGCGAGGTGGTTGTCGGAGTCCTGCAGCATGAGCTCGGCCTGCTCGGCGAGGGTCGCGGACTCGACGGCGGCCAGCTCGGCCGCACCCTCGGGCGCCCGGCCGGGCGCGACCGCGGGGACGGAGGGCGCCCCGCCCCCGGGGAGCCGGGCCGCGAGCTCGGCCGCGAAGACCTCGGCGACGTCCTGCGCCGCGTCCACGGGCCGCTCCGCCGACGGGCCCTCCCCCGCGGGCACGCGGTGGGACCAGAACGCCATGGGCGCCACCGGCCCGATCTGCCCCGCCGCGACGTCCCCCGAGGCCCAGTCCTCGTTGACGTCCGGTCCGGCGAACAGGCTCGCGTCCCACCGCACGGCGGTGGGCCCGGCCGCCCCGCGCTCGGCGAGCGCCTCGGCCGTCTCCTGCGCCAGGGTCCGGATCCCGGCCCGGCCCAGCACGGCGTCCGGGTCGGAGCCGCCCGGGCTCAGCAGGGTGTCCCCGCCGGCCACCAGCACCACCGTGCCCGGCTCCGGCCCCTCGACCACCGTGGTGCGCAGGCGCCGGCCGGGGTCGGCGTGGGTGAGCAGGGACAGCGCCGTGACGAGCTTCTGGTTGGAGGCCGGGACCAGGGGCGCGTCCGCGTCCCGCTCGAGCAGCGGCTCCCCGGTGAGGGCGTCGGCCACGAGGACGGAGCGCCGTCCGGCGGTGCCGGCGAGCACGGGCTCCACCGCCGCGGCCACCTCGGCGGCGCCGGGCACGGGGGCGGCCGGGTCGGGGGGAACGGCCCCGGCGGGGGCGGGCGCCTCCGCGGGGAGGACGCGGGCCGCCGGGAGGTCGTCCCCGCCCAGGCCCAGCGCGGGGGCCCAGTGGGGGTGCAGCCAGCCCGCCACGCCCACGCAGCCGGCGGCGAGCAGCGCCGTCAGGGCGCGGTGACCGGGGCCCGGACGGGCCCGCGGCCGCCGTCGCCCGGCGGGGGGACCGTGGCGTCGGGGACTGCTC